>JBEKMZ010000065.1:0-20883 GCA_049523315.1 Acidimicrobiales bacterium
GCAGGATCGCTCACCGACTCGCGCAGCTCGCGCTCGCCATCGTCTTCCTCATCACCGCCAAGCTCATCGACTGGCGAAACCGATGGAGTCGCTGACCGCGCCTATCCGCGCGGCCTCTAACTGCCGCCGGGCGAGCTCCCCGGCACGCGAGCAGACCCCCGTGGCTAGCTGAGGTGCTCCACGAACGCCTCGAGCTGGCGCAGGTTGCGGCACTCGTAGGCGGCGTCGCAATGCTGGACATATTGCTCGACGATCGAATCTCCGCTCCCCCAGTACGAGCGCGGCTCGGGGTTCAGCCAGAACACCCTGCGCGCTCGGTGGTGGATCTCGCGCAGCACCCAGGCCTCGGAGGCGTGGTAGTTGTTGCGGGCGTCGCCCAGCACCAAGATGCTGGCCTTCGGCCCGATCTCGTCACCCCACCGCTCGAAAAAGACGCTGAGGGCGTGCCCGTAGTCGCTGTGGCCGTCTGCCCAGACGACGTCGGCCTCGAGATTGACCCTGGCGATGGCCTCCGAAACGGTCTCGGACCGGTCGAAGATGCCCGTCACCTCGTCGATACCGTCGATGAACACGAAGCTGCGCACGCGCGAGAACTGCGACGCAATGGCATGCACGAGCTGCAAGGTGAAACGGGCGAAGGCGGCCACCGAGCCGGATACGTCCGCGATCACCCAGATCTCCGGCTTCGCCTGATGGGGGTGCTTGAAGCGCGGCTCGACCGGGACCCCGCCATAGGAGAGGGAATGGCGAATCGTGGAACGGAAGTCGAGCGCCCCCCTTCGCAGGTGACGGCGTTTTCGTGAAAGGCGGGTCGCCAGCTTTCGCGTGAGCGGCGCGATCGCCTTGCGCATCGCCACGAGCTCCTCGCGGGTCGCGTGCATGAACTCGACGTCCTCGGGGAGAGGCTTTCGCAGGCTGCGGGCGAGCACCTCGGCCCCCCTGTCGGCGACGAGCCGCCGGCGGATCTCGGCCTCGATCTCGCTTTTCAGCTGCTCGATACGGGCGTTGTACTCGTCCTCCAAGAGGCGCTCCTCCAAGCTCGTGAGCCGGTCCGCCTCGCCTCCCGGGTCCGCGCGGGCTTCGTCGACGAGCCGGGCGAGAACGCCCTCGAGGTCGAGTTTGCGCAGCGTGCGGTACAAGTAGTACGTGCCGCCGACGGGACGCCCCGGCTCCATGCCGGCAAAGCGCGCCACGGCGAGGCGGGCGATGGCTCTGAGGAGGGCCTGGTCCCCGTCGCGAAGCGCCCTCAGCAGCATCGCCGCCATCTCTTCGGGCGTGACCGGCTCGGCGCCGCCACCTTGTTCGGAGCCCCGGCCCTCGCCCGGCGCCTCCGGCCCGCTCCCGGGTGCGAGTGGCGCCCACTCCCCCTGGCCGGGGGAGAATTGCGGACCCCGCATGGAGAAGTAGACCTCGAAGGCCGTGTCGAAGGCCCGCCAGTGGTTGGCCGACTTGACCAGGGTGGCGCCAAGAGCGAACTTCACCGCTTGGCGGTCCTCGAGCGGCAGGTGCGCGAGGGCCTCAGCCGCGTCCGCCTCCTCGGACACCGACACCGGGAGGCCAGCCTGGCGCAGCTCTGTAACGAAGCCGACGAGGACGTCGAGCATTCTCGGGGCCGCGCCGTCGTCAGGCCGAGGAGGCGACCGCGAGCTCTTTGGCCGCGACCTCGATGTCCGAGCGGTACTTGAGCAGCACATGCAGCGTGGCGCGTGCGGTCTCGGAGTCCACCGACTCGATGCCTAAGAGCACGAGGGTCCTGGCCCAGTCGAGGGTCTCGGAGATGGACGGGTGCTTTTTGAGATCCAGCGAGCGCAGTGACCGGACGATCCGCGCGACCTGGTCCGCGAGCACCTCTGTGACGCCGGGGACCTTGGCGAGCACGATGGCTCGTTCGCGTTCGATCGAGGGATAGTCGAGGTGGAGGAACAGACAGCGACGCTTGAGTGCCTCGGAAAGCTCGCGGGTGTTGTTCGATGTCAAAAAGACCAGAGGGATCTGGTTGGCGCGGATCGTGCCGAGCTCAGGGATCGAGACCTGGTAGTCCGAGAGAACCTCCAACAAGAGCGCCTCGGTCTCGATCTCGAGGCGATCGACTTCGTCGACGAGCAGGACGACCGGGTCGCTCGCCCGGATCGCCTCGAGGAGTGGTCGCGTGAGCAGGAATTCCTCTGAGAACAGGTCCTCCTCGAGCGACTCCCAGCCGGCCGGGTGTTGCGTGTCGTCCTCGTTACCTCGTTCGACCTGGATCCTGAGGAGCTGTTTTTTGTAGTTCCACTCGTAGAGCGCCTTTGCCTCATCGAGGCCCTCGTAGCACTGCAGGCGGATGAGCCGGGCGCCGAGGAAGCCTGCCGTTGCCTTGGCGAGCTCGGTCTTTCCGGTGCCCGCGGGGCCTTCGACGAGGACGGGCTTGGCGAGGCGGTCGGCCAGGTACACGACTCCCGCGAGGCCGTCGTCGGCGAGATAGCCGACCGAGCCCAGGCCCTCTCGGACTTCTGCGAGCGACCCGAAACGCACCTTGGCGGCTCCGGCGGTGTCGGTCACGGGCGAATCTGGCCCTGGCCGTAGACGACGTACTTGACACAGGTCAGCTCGCGAAGCCCCATCGGGCCGCGAGCGTGCAGCTTCTGGGTCGAGATGCCGACCTCGGCCCCGAGGCCGAGCTCCCCACCGTCGATGAACCGGGTCGAGGCGTTGACGAGCACGGCGGCGGCGTCGACCTCGCGCACAAAGCGCGTCGCCGCCTCAAGGTCGGAGGTCACGATAGCCTCCGAGTGCCCCGAGCCGTAGCGGGCGATATGGGCTATGGCGCCGTCGAGATCGTCCACGACGCCGACCGCGAGCTCGAGGGCCAGGAACTCGGTCGCGAAGTCAGCCTCGCTCGCCGGCCGGGAACCCGGCAGGAGCGGGCGCGCACGCTCGTCGGCGGCGAGGACGACGCCGTCCAGGGCGAGGCCCATCCGGGGAAGGAACTCGTCGGCAACGCCCTTGTGGACGAGCAGGGTCTCGGCGGCGTTGCACACGCTCGGCCGCTGCATCTTCGCGTTCACGACGATGCGTTCGGCCATGGAGAGGTCCGCGGCCGCGTCGACATAGACGTGGCAGTTCCCGTCCCCGTCGAGCACGTAGGGAACCGTGGCGTGCTCGAGGATCATCGAGATCAGCGCAGGGCCGCCGCGGGGGATTAGGCAGTCGATCACGCCTCGCAGGCGCACGAACTCGACGGCCGTCGCGTGCGCGGTGTCCTCGACGAGCAGGACGGCGTCCGGTGGCAGCCCCGCTTTTGCGATCGCCTGGCTAAAAGACGAGGCGATGACGCGGTTGGACTCCAGGGCGCCGGCCGATCCCCGCAGGAGGGCCGCGTTGCCCGACTTCAGGCACAGGGCGGCGGCATCGGCAGTGACGTTAGGGCGGTTCTCGTAGATGATCCCGACGACCCCGAGCGGAACCCGGACACGCTCGACACGGAGCCCGTTCGGGCGCACATGTCCTTCCACGACCTCTCCCACCGGATCCGGCAGGGCCGCGACGGCACGCAGCCCGTCGGCCATGGCGGCCACGCGTTCCTCGGAAAGGCGGAGCCGGTCAACTACCGTCGGCGAGGCGCCGGACTCGACCGAGCGGGCGACATCGGTCGCGTTCGCGCTCAGGATCTCGTCGGCACTAGTGGTGAGACCCTCGGCTGCGAGAACGAGCGCCGCGTCCTTGGCCGAGGACGGCATGGTGGCGAGCAGCCGGGCGGCCGAGCGGGCACGCCGGCCGAGGTCGGGCAAAGAGACGGTCGACATTGCCCCAGGCTAGCCGGGAGGCAACTTTGGCTATACGGTGCCGAGCCGTTCGAGAAGCCGTTCCACCTGCCAGGACTGCTCCGCGTCTCCTGCCTCCGGCCCGCCGAGATCTGCGGCCGCCTGACGGGCCCGCTCGGCCGCGTCGCGCGCCGAAACCCAGGATGGCACGTACTTCGGTCCTCCACCCCCGACCGCGAAGCGGCCCCAGGGCGTGTCGAGCTCACCGACGTCTGCCGACTTGCGCTCCTCGAGCGCCTCGTACTTGCGAGTCTCGCGCTCTGCGAGGAACGGGAGGGCGACGTGGCGGACGGCCTCCACAGCCGCCAGCACGGCGTCGCGTGCCGCCGCGAGCGTCTCCCAGGCGGGGTCGCTCCAGACGTCGACTCCCAGGCCCTCGGCTTGGGCGGCCGCGGTGAAGGCCGCGTCCCCGATCGCCGTGCTCTCGCGCCGGAGGCGCCGCGCGGCCGCGATCCGCGAGACAATGCCGAGCCTTTGGGTGTCGGTCCCGGCGCCGTTGGAGATGTACTGGCGGGCCGAGGCGATGATCGCGCCGAGCGTGCCCCCGCCCGGGAGCTCCGCCTCGGCGCTGCCAGGGACGATCCCAAGGACGTGGTCGACACAGTCGAGGGCGAAGGTCGCCGCGGTCAACTCCGACCAGAGCGTTCCCGCCACGAGGCGAGCCGCCCCGGAGACGCCCACGGGCTCGGCGACGAAGATCCGCTCGCCGAGCTGCTCGAGGAGCTCGCTCGCCTCCAGCGTCACGGGCGCCCCGTGCTCGTCTGGCTCGGCGACCTCGCCCGGTCGCCATCCCTCCGCCTCGGGCACGGGCAACGGCCACAGCCTGCGATAGCCGTCATGGTGTTGCAGGCCGTCGGTATCTGTCGCCACGAAAAGCTCGGGCACTTAAATGACCTCCGGGTCAGCTCGACAAGGATTCTCAGGCTAACGGCTCGCCGCCTGGGCCGCCGAGAGCGAGGCTAGAGGACGACGAGGTCGTCTCGGTGTACGACCTCGTGGGGAAGATCATCGGCGAGTTCACCCGTCTGGGCCCCGACCCACTCGGCCGCTCGTGCCGAGCCGAGCCGGGCGATCCCCTTGGCGAACATCACGCGATCGCGCGAGACGATCTCGACGGCGTCCTCGGCCTCGAAGGTGCCCTCGACAGCCAGCACCCCCGCTGGCAGCAGGGACTTGCCCCGCTCGACGACGGCGCGCCGCGCCCCGTCGTCGACGATGATCCGCCCCGCCGGTCTCAGCGCGAATGCGATCCAGAGCTTGCGCGCCCCGAGCGCCCGGCGTTGCGGCAAGAAGATCGTCCCGACGCCGGCCAGGCCCGCGACGGCGTCGGCGAGGACGGCGGGTCGCTTTGCAGAGGCGATCACGACCCTGGAGCCGGACCACACCGCCATCTTCGCGGCGGCGAGCTTGGAGGACATCCCGCCGCGGCTCATCGCGCTGGCGGCGCCGCCGGCGAGTTCCTCGAGCTCATTGTCGACCTCGGTGACCTCTTCGATCAGGGTCGCCTCGGCATTGTGACGGGGATCCGCGCTTAGAAGTCCAGCGGTGTCTGTCAACAGCACCAGGACGTCCGCGCGCAGCAGGTGCGCGACGAGGGCGGCGAGGCGGTCGTTGTCACCGAAACGGATCTCGTCGTCCGCGATGGCGTCGTTCTCGTTCACGATCGGCACGACGCCAAGCTCCAACAGGCGAGTGAAGGTCCGCCGCGCGTACAGGTAACGCTGGCGGTGGGCGAAGTCGAGCGGGGCGAGCAGAACCTGGCCGGCGAGGAGGCCTTCGGCCTCGAGGGCGTCCTCGTAGACGCGCATGAGCCGGGGCTGGCCGATGGCCGAGAGCGCCTGCAGGGTCATCGGGTCGGTCCGGTGCTCGCCGAGCGGGGCGACGGCGGCCACGCCCGCGGTGACGGCCCCAGAGGTGACGACGACGACGGTGTGACCTTCGCGGCGAAGTCCCGCCACCTCGGTGCAGAGTTTGCCGACCGCGGCGGTGTCGACCGAGCCGTCACCGGCGGTCACCGAGCTCGTGCCGATCTTTGCGATGACGATCACTGCGCTCAGCGCTCCGACTCGTAGGTGAAGCTGAGCTCGCCTATGCGCACGGCGTCACCGTCGCGCGCCCCGGCTTTGGACAGGGCTCGGTCGACGCCGATTCGCTTCAGGCGACGATGGACATGCTCGAGAGCGTCGGGATTGGTGAGATCGGAGACCGCGACCGCTCGCGCCGCCTGCCTGCCGCCGACGACGAACACGGCCCCCTCCCGGGTCACCGTTACGCCCTCGGGCTCGGGGCGGTGGACGACAGGTGCCCGGACTGGCAGCGGTGAGGCCGCGCGGGCCTCCTCGACGATGGCCGCCAGCCGGCCTAAGAGCGCGGGGAGCCCGGCGCCGGTGATGGCGGAGATCTCAAGGTCAAGCTTCAGGCCGGCCCGCTTGGCTTTGGGGGCATCGTCCGCGCCGGAGCGCACCGGGGGACGGTCGGCTCGCGAGCCGACGATCAACCGCGGGCGCTCGAGCAGCTCGGGGCGGTGCCGCCCGAGCTCGTCGAGCAGGACCCGGACCTGATCTGATGGTGCCCGGCCCTCATCCTCACCGAGGTCGGCGAGGATGAGGAGCACGCGGGCGCGTTCGACGTGGCGGAGGAACTTATGCCCGAGGCCGCGTCCCTCCGATGCCCCCTCTATCAGTCCGGGGATGTCGGCGACGACGAACTCGACGGCGTCTTCGTCCTGGCGGCTGCGGCCCCCGACGCGCACCACGCCGAGATGGGGCTCGAGGGTCGTGAAGGGATAGTCGGCGATCTTGGGCTTCGCGGCGGAGATCGTCGAGACGAGGGTCGACTTGCCCGCGTTGGGGAACCCGACGAGGGCGACGTCTGCCATCAACTCGAGCTCGAGGTTCAGCCAGGACTCCTCACCGAGCTCCGCCTGCTCGGCAAAGGCCGGCGCGCGCAGGCGATTGGTCATGAAGCGGGCGTTCCCGCGCCCGCCCCTCCCGCCGGCCGCGGCCAAATAGCGGTCACCACTCGCGATGAGGTCCGCGAGCACATCGCCGTTGTGGTGCCGCACGATCGTCCCGACGGGGACGTGCACGACGAGATCGTCTCCGTTGCGGCCATGGCGCTTCTTCCCGCCCCCGTGCCCGCCGTCGCCGGCGCGCCGGTGGGGGTGGTCGACGAAGCTCAGCAACGAGGCGAGGTTCGTCGTGGCCTCGAGGCAGACGTCGCCGCCATCGCCGCCGTCGCCCCCGTCCGGGCCGCCTTTGGAGACGTGCGCCTCGCGGCGGAACGAGACCGCGCCCGCTCCCCCGTTGCCACCTTTGACATGGACCTGGGCCTCGTCGACGAATGGTGACGCCATCTCAGGGCCTCACCGCTTGGTCAATTCGATCCCAGGTCGGTCGGATAGAGGGCGAGCACGGCGAGCCAGCCGCCCTGGCGACGCAGCACCCTGCCCCAAAGGCCCTCTGGGTCGCCCGAGAGGACGTCCTGGTCCTGTGCGATGAGGACGTGCCAGGAACCCGAGTCGACCTCGTTGGCGAGCTGACCGGGGCCCCAGCCGGCATATCCCGTGAAGACACGGACCTCGGCGAGCGGGACGGGGACATCGATCGGGTCCTCGTGCAGGTCAACCGTGCCGAGATCGCCGAACAGCGGCGCGAAGCCAGCAGCCTCGGCCGTGTCCTTGAGCTCGGTACGACCGATGCAGATCGCCGCGCTCGGCTGCACCGGGCCCCCGATGAAAAGAACGGAGGGTGAGGCGGCGAGGCCTCCCCACCCGGGGACGATCTCGTCGACAGGGATCGGGCTCGGCCGGTTGAGGACGACACCGAGGGAGCCCTCAACATCGTCGTGGGCGAGGATGAAAACGACGCTGCGAAAGAAGTTGGGGTCAGCAAGAGTTGGCGACGCGACGAGCAGCGAGCCCTTGCTGAGAACGCCGACCATCTGCCGTCGGGCGTCAGTCCTCGACGGGAAGGACGTCTACGAGGCGACGGCCGTGACGCGAGCCGAATTTCACCTTGCCATCGGCGGTGGCGAACAAGGTGTCGTCCTTGCCCCGGCCCACGTTGTGACCCGGGTGGAAGTGAGTTCCGCGCTGGCGGACCACGATCGTCCCCGCTGTTATCGCCGTGCCGTCGAAAACCTTGACGCCGAGGCGCTGGGCGTTCGAGTCACGGCCGTTGCGGGTGGATCCCCCGCCTTTGGTCTTCGACATGAACCTTCTCCTCAGTCCTCGCTCGCCGCGGCGTTCTCGTCTGCGTCGGTGTTCGCCGCGCTCGAGCCACCAGGGGTGTCGATCGCTGTGATCTCGATCGTGGTGTAGTGCTGGCGGTGACCGTAGCGGCGGCGCCCACGTGCCTTGGCCTTGTAGGTGAACCCGATGATCTTCGGCCCCTTCGCCAGGCCGACCACCCTGCCGGTGACGCTCGAGGCTTCCAGCGGGGCGCGATCGGTGACGATCCTGTCGCCGTCGACGACCAGCTTGGGCACGAAATTCACCTCGTCACCAGGGGCGGCGCTGAGCAGCTCGACATCGAGCAGCTCACCGACCTGGACGCGCGATTGTTTCCCGCCTGTGTCAATTACCGCGTACATATGCCGGCAACGATAGCGCAGGGATCAACCGAGCTCGTCGGGGAAGATGATCCCCCGCCCGCTGCACATCGGACATGTATCCGACAAGGACTCGACCAGGCCCTCGCCGACCCTTTTGCGCGTCATCTCGACGAGACCGAGCTCCGAGATCTCATAGACCTGCGTCGGGGTCTTGTCGCGGGCGAGCGCCGACTTGAACGCGGCGAGCACAGAGGTGCGGTTCGCCTTTATCTCCATGTCGACGAAGTCGATGACGATGATCCCGCCGATGTCGCGAAGGCGCAGCTGGCGGGCTATCTCCTCGGCGGCCTCGAGGTTGTTCTCGAAGACGGTCTCCTCCAGGCTGGAAGAGCCCACGTTCTTGCCTGTGTTGACGTCGATGACCGTCAAGGCCTCCGTCCGCTCGATGATGAGCGAGCCTCCCGAGGGCAGCCAGACCTTGCGGTCGAGCGCCTTGTGGAGCTGCTCGTGGACGTGGTGACGCTCGAAGAGCGGCAGCGCCTCACTCGACAGGTCGTACAGCTCGACTCGCTCCGCGAGCTCGGGGTTGAACTGGGAGACGTAGTCGCGCACGATCGCGAAGAGCTCGGGGTCGTCGATGAGCACGGAGCGGTGCTCGTCTGTCAGCTCCTCGCGGATGATCCGCACGGCCATGTGGGGCTCGGAGTACAAAAGCGCAGGCGCCGGCAGCTTTCGCGTCCGCTCGTCGATGTCGCGCCAGCGGCCGACGAGCTGCTCGACGTCGCGGCGCAGGTCCTCGGCGCTCGCCCCGGCGGCCGCGGTTCGCACGATGAGGCCGTGGCCCTCTGGGCGCACATCGTCGAGAATGCGCCTCAGGCGGCGGCGCTCGCTGTCGTCGAGGCGCCGGGAGATCCCATAGGTGCTGGACTCGGGGACCAAGACGACGAAACGACCGGGAATCGAGACCTCTTGGGTGAGCCTTGCCCCCTTTAGCCCGATCGGGTTCTTCGTGACCTGGCACACGATCGTCTGGCCCGGGCGCAGGAGGTGCTCGATCCGGTCCGCGCCCGTCTGGCGCTCAAGCTCGTCTCGGTCATAGGAGACGTCGCCCCAGTACAACACGGCGTTCTTCGGGGTCCCGATGTCGACGAAAGCCGCTTCCATGCCCGGCAGCACGTTCTTAACGCGGCCGCGGTAGATGTTGCCGACGATCTGGTTGGCGTCGTCTTGGGGACGGGCCACGAAGTGCTCGATGAGGGCCCGGCCCTCGAGGACGGCGATGTGGGTCGCGGCACGCTCGACGTGCACGCACATGAGATAGCGACCGACGGGTCGGCCGCGCTTTGAGACACGACGTGCGGACGCGCCCGTGTCATCTGACCTCTCGGACCTGTTCGCCGCCGCCCGGGCGGTGGAGCTGCGTCCCGCCCCGGCGCCTGCTCCGGCCGTCACAGCCTCGCCGAGGGCCGCTTCGGCCTCGCTGCTCGCCGGTGCGGAGCCGGCCGAGGAGCGAGAGCGGCCCCGCCCACCGCGACGGCGTCGTGTCGAGCTACCGCCGGGCGCGCCGCCAAGCTCACTGTTGGCGGCCCTCTGGCTCTCTTTCTGCCTCGGGGCGGGCGACTGGCGTCCCCGCCCGTTAGCCTGCTGCGGCGGGGATAGCTCCGGCGCCTTGGGCAAAGGAGGCGCCGGCCGGGTGTCGCCTATCTTCGGCCTTGCGGGCAAGAGCGGCACATCCGTGCCGCCGCTCAGCGCAGGCGCAGCCTCGGGGCTGCGCGCACCGTAGGCCGCCTCGGACGCATCGTTCGCGCGATCTGGCGCGTCCGGTGCGGCCGCCGGGCGGCCAGTCGTCGGATCCAACATCGGGGAGATCCCTTCTAAAGGTCGCGCCGGCGTGCGGCGCGGACGGCACCCGTCGAGCTGCACCGCTGAGAGTTGCCCCTCGGGTGCGCTCGGACGTGTCGCCGGGATTGACAGCGAGAACAGGTTCCTTGTCATCTCGGTCGCGAGGATCCGCGAAAGCTGGAGAGACAGACGTGTCGGTGACGACGAAGAGGAGGAAGCAGGCTACGACCGCGACGGCTAGCGAGACCGCGGTGGTAACCGAATTTGGCTGTATGAAGGCCCTCGACGGCGTCATCCTGTGGGCCAGCTTAACCCTAGACCGCCTCCGACCGGCGGGATCAAGGCGAGTTCGCCGGCGGACGGAGGTCCGGGGTGCCGACGGGATGGGCGCTCAGGTATGTGAAGACCGTGCGGGCCACCGGTGCCGCCGCGGCGGCACCGTAGCCCGCCTGGTCGATCACGACCGCGACGACGTAGCGCGGTGTCGACGGTGGGGTCGGCCCGAATGCCACGAACCAGGCCGTCGGCTGCACGTGCGAGTTCGAGCTCTCAGTGGCCGTGCCCGTCTTGCCGGCGATCGGCATCCCCTTGTATCCCAAGAACGTGTCGTACGCGGTCCCGAGCGGGTCGTAGACGGCCCCTTCGAGACCCTGGAGGATCTGGGAGTAGGTGCTCACCGGAAGCGAGACGTGCCCCGTGACGCGGGGCTTGAAGGTCTTTAGCACCTTGCCGGACGGCGAGATGATCGCGTTCACCATCTCCGGGGCGTGGCGCGTGCCACCTGTCGCGAACGTGGCGTAGGCGACGGCTTCCTGCAGCGGGGTGACCAGCGTCTCACCCTGGCCGAAGGCCATCTCGATGTTGTCGGCCACGCCGTAGTAGCTGTTCGGGAACGCCTGCGGCGCCTCGGAGTGCTGCACCTGGCGCAGGCGCGGGCTGTCAACCTGGCCGGCGTACTCGTTCGGGAGGTCGATCCCGGTGGTCTGGCCGAATCCGTAATCCTCAGCGACGTTCTGGATGGGCGTCTCGCCATATCTGCCCGAGTCGAACCAGTAGTCAGCACCGAGTGTGTAGAAAAAGACGTCGTCTGAGACGGTGAGGGCTTTGGTGACGTCCAGCACGCCTTGGCCCGCCTCGGCAACGCCGTTGTTGATGTTGTCGTAGTAGGTGCACTGCCCGCTGCAAGGCGGGGGGATCTGATAAGAGCCCGGGTCGTTGATGTAGTCCCCGAGGCTGTTCAAAAGGCCGTCGTTGAGCGCCGCGGTCGCGGTCGCGAGCTTGAATGTCGATCCGGGTGCCCAGCCCCCCTGGATCGCGCGGTTGAGCAGGGGGTCATGCTCGGCCTGGCTCGTGAGGAGCTGGTAGTGCTGGTCGGAGATGCCGCCCACCCACCAGGAGGGGTTGTAGGTCGGCACCGAGGCCATCGCCAATACCGCGCCCGTCTGCGGGTCGAGGACGACGGCCGCTCCCCCGTCGGCCGGCAGGCCCTGGCTTTGGAGATGGCTGATCTGGTTGGTGAGCGCGTCCTCGACAACGGTCTGAAGATGAAGGTCCATGTTGAGCACCAGGTCGTCGCCACTCACCGGCGGGATGGTGCTGGCCGTGCCGACGGCGTTGCCAAGGGCGTCGACGTCGATGACCTCGGAGCCGGGTGTGCCCCGCAGGTAGAGCTCGTATGTCGACTCGAGCCCGGCTTGGCCGATGACGTCGCTCGCGCTGTAGCCGTACTTGGCGAGCGCCTTGAGCTCCTGCGAGTCGATGTCGCCGGTGTAGCCGAGCGCCTGCGCGGCCGTGTCCCCGTGCGGGTAGGTCCGCTCGGCAGTGAAGGTGACCGAGACCCCGGGGAACATGGCCCTGTGCTCGGACAAGTAGACCATGGTCGATTGCGAGACCCCGATCGCGATCGGCACAGGCTGGTACGGGCTCGCCTGTGGGTTCAACAATGCGGTGTTGACATCGGCGACGCTCACTCCCAAAAGCGCCGCCAGGCGCCCGATGACCGCCCCCGTCGCCGCCGAGCGGGAAAGTGTGACAACCGGAAGGACCTGGTCGCCGACGAGGATCTTCCCCTCGCGGGACAAGATCAGGCCCCGCGCGGGCGTGATCGGCACCGTTTGCTCCTGGTAGGAGATCGCGACCCCCTTGTAGTGCGAGCTGTGCAGGACCTGGAGCGACCAGAGACGTACGACAACGGCCGAGAAGGCCACGAGCACGATCAGGCCCATTATCGTCAGTCGGAGACCGAAGCGGGCGCTCTCCTGGCGGCGCCGCTGCTCGCGCTCTTCCTCCTCGATGCGCTTTAGGGGGCTCGAGCTGACGATCCTGCGGTGGCGGTCGGTTTCCTCGTCGGCGGGAAAGTACGGCGCCTGCGCGGCCTTTTGCGCTCGGGCCGGGCCGGTGCTGCGGTTCCCACGGGACGGACGTGGTCGCGGGTCGTGCGGCCTACGGGGGCCCCCGCCTCCTGGCGGGGCGTTCATCTAGCACTGCCGCTGGCAAAGGCGCCCGCGTCGTGACGGGCGCCTGAAACGACAGCGATCGTCCACTCGAAGAGTCGAAAGGCGAGGGCCACCAACAGCATGCAGCCGGCAGAGACCACCGTCGCGACGACCGCGAGCTGGTGCAAGGGCACGCTCGGCTGTCCTATGAGGACCCCGAGGCCCGCGAACAGAAGGGTCCCCCCGATCCCGCCGAGCAGCGCCGCTGCGAGCTTGAAACCGAAGGTCGGCCGCCCCGGGAGCGCCCCCGACGCGAGTCCCGCTGCGAAGGCCACAAGGACGTAGCACAGCGACGACAGGCCATAGGGCGTCTGAACGAGGACGTCGGCGACCAGCCCTAGCGCGAAGGCCATCGCCGCGCCGCGCTGCGGCCCGGCCACGAGGCCGGCCGAGATGGCAAGGAGGAGGAACAGATCCGCATGCGCGCCGGCAATGACGATCTGATTCAAAAGGGCGACCTGGACGATCGCGGCACACAAGGCGATCAGCGCGAGTCGCGCCCACACTCGAACCGTCACCGGGGGCCCCCCAGGGCCTCTCGCTGCGGTGAAAGGCCGGCCCGGCGGGCGCTCACGCGGGCGGTAGCCACTGCAGTACTGCGACGTACTGGAGCTCGGACACGTTCACGAGCGGGGTCACTTGAACCTCGGAGGTAAGCGAGCCACCGGGATGCCGCACCTTGGAGACGGTACCGACCGGGATGCCCGAAGGGTATGCAGCAACGTCGAGGCCGCTCGTGACCACATCTGCGCCGCGGTAGGTGACGGCCGTCTCGGAGACATCCTGGAGCGCCAGCGGCTCTCCCTCTCCCTGCCCCTGAGCCAAGGCGACATTGCCGCTCCCGAACCGGACCCCGACGTCGGATCTCGGGTCGGTCACGAGCTGGACGACAGAGGTACTCCCGCCCGCCGAGATGACAGAGCCGACAAGGCCGGCGCCGGAGACGACCGGCATGCCGACGCCGACGCCGTCAGAGGTGCCGCGGTCGATCTCGATCGTCACGTCGAAGTTGGAAGATGGCGAGGAGATCACCTCAGCCAGCACTTCGGGGATGCCGTCCGCGAAGGGGATGGCCTGCTCGGCCCGTATCTGGTCGAGCTGAGCCTGGGCCTGCTCGGACTCGATGAGCTGGCGGCGCAGCTGGCCCACCTCGAGCTGGAGCCGCTGGTTCTCGCTCAGCGCGCCGCCGTAGTCGGCCATCCCGGCGAAGAAATTGCCCACCGGGTGCAAGACCGCGGCGACGCCCCGTTGCACCGGGGAGATGGCGTCCGCGGCACCGTTTCGGACCGAGGTGACGACGTGACGCGCCTCTCCTTTGTAGGCGACGGTGATGACGGTGATCGAGGCAAGAAGCAGTATCACCAGCGTGAGACGCTGGCTCGTGTTGCGGCGCGAGGCGGCCACCGCGACCCCGAAGGTCAGCGGTTGGTCGAGGAGATGAGGACTTGCTTGAGCGCCTCGAACTCCTCGAGGCACATGCCACTGCCGAGGGCGACACAGTTGAGTGGGTCCGGAGCGACGACTATCGGCATGTGTGTCTCGGCCTGCAGCCTGCTGTCGAGGCCGTGCAGGAGAGCGCCGCCGCCCGTCAGCACGATGCCTTGTTCCATGATGTCCGCCGCGAGCTCGGGCGGGGTCCGGTCGAGGGTGACCTTGACGGCATCGACGATCGCCGATACAGGCTCCTCGATCGCCTTGCGAATCTCCTCGGTCGTCGTGACGACGGTCTTCGGGAGCCCGGTCACGAGGTCCCGGCCGCGGATCTCGGCATGGAGCTCCTCCTCGAGCTCGTAGGCCGACCCGAGGGCGATCTTGATCTCCTCCGCCGTGCGCTCACCGAGGGCGAGGCTGTACTCCTTTTTGACAAAGGAGATGATCGCCTCGTCGAGCTCGTCGCCACCGATCCGGATGGACTGGCTGACGACGATGCCGCCAAGGGAGATGACCGCGACCTCGGTCGTGCCACCGCCGATGTCGACGACCATGTTCCCGGTCGGCTCGTGGATGGGAAGGCCGGCGCCGATCGCGGCCGCCATTGGCTCCTCAATGATGTAGGCCTTGCGGGCCCCGGCGTACTCGGCCGCCTCCTGGACGGCGCGCTTTTCGACCCCAGTGATGCCGGAAGGAACGCAGATCACCATACGGGGCTTGGAAAAGCGGTGCGGGTGCACCCGGCGGATGAAGTAGCGAAGCATCATCTCGCAGATCTCGAAGTCGGCGATGACGCCGTCTTTGAGGGGCCGGATCGCCTGTATGTTGCTCGGCGTGCGGCCGATCATCCGCTTGGCCTCGACGCCGACGGCGAGCGGGTGGCCGTCCTTCACGTTGATGGCGACCACGGAGGGCTCGTTGAGCACGATCCCGCGGCCACGGACATAGACGAGTGTGTTGGCTGTGCCAAGGTCGACGGCCATGTCGCGACCGATGACGGACCACCTGCTCTCAGACATACAAGTGCTCCAGAAGTAGACGGGCTTGCAGCACCAGGGTAGGGGATGAGCGCCCAGGTCACAAGAGCGGCGAACACTTCGCTGAAGCGGCTGCGGGACCTTCGGCCCTAACAGACGACCGTTTATGAAGGTTTCATCAGTGCAATGACGCTTGATCTTTCGCGCTGGCAGTTCGGCATCACGACGGTCTTCCACTTCATGTTCGTCCCGCTCACGATCGGTCTCGCCCTGCTTCTGGCGATCATGCAGACGGCCGCGTACCGGACCCGTGGTGACGCCGACAAACATGCGAAGTGGGCGGGAATGACCCGCTTTTGGCGCAAGTTGTTCCTCATCAACTTCGCCATCGGCGTGGTGACCGGGATCGTGCAGGAGTTCCAGTTCGGCATGAACTGGTCCCTCTACTCACGCTATGTGGGCAGCGTGTTCGGTGCCCCGCTCGCGGTCGAGGCGTTGCTGGCGTTCTTCTTGGAGTCGACATTCCTCGGGATCTGGATCTTCGGCAAGGGCCGGGTCTCGGCGCGGGTCCACCTGGCCTCGATCTGGCTCGTGAGCATCGGCACGATGCTGTCGGCGCTGTTCATCCTGGCCGCGAACGCCTGGATGCAGCATCCGGTCGGCTACAAGATCGTCGGCAACCGCGCCGTCATGACCAACTTCTGGGCCGTCATGACCAACAGCACCCTGATCGGCTCGTTCCTGCACGTCCTGTTCTCGGCACTCGTGACCTCGACGATGCTCCTCCTCGGCGTGAGCGCCTGGCACCTTCTAAAGGACAGGCGGGCCGGGCACGCTCCAAGGCAGGTCTTCGCCACCTCGGCCCAGCTCGCCCTCGTGGTGGGGGTGGTCGCCATCGTCGCCACGATGTTCTTCGGCGACAACCAGGCGAGGATCATGGAACGCCAGCAGCCCATGAAGATGGCCGCCGCCGAGGCGATCTACAACACCCAGGACGGGGCCAGCTTCTCGCTTTTGACCATCGGGGACCTATCGGGCAACCCGATCTTCCAGATCCGTCTCCCGCACATGCTGTCGGTGCTCGCCGACAACAGCTGGAACGGCTCGGTCCAGGGCATCAACCAGATCCAGGCCACAGAAGCGGCCAAGTACGGCCCAGGGAACTACAAACCCATCTTGTGGGTCACCTACTGGACCTTCCGCATCATGGTGGGCTGCGGGATCGTGCTGCTCTTCTTGCTCGTGGCGGGCCTGTGGCTGATGCGCCGCAGGCGCATGGAACAGTCGGCTTGGTTCTTACGGGTGTCGGTGTTCGCCATCGCCCTCCCCTTCATCGCCAACACGACTGGCTGGATCTTCACCGAGATGGGTCGACAGCCCTGGGTCGTCTACGGCCTGTTGAAGACCTCCGCGGCCGTCTCGCACATCGGGACCGGCTATGTGGTGACGAGCCTGATCGGCTTCACGGCCATCTACAGCCTGCTGGCCGCGATCGACTTCGGCCTCATGGCTCGCTATGCCCGAGGTGAGGGCGAGGTCGAGGAACACGAAGACGAACCTGAGCCCGAGCCCGGTTCCGACCGGGCGCCGGCGCTCGTCTACTGATGAAAGGAGGATCGGTGCCTCTCATCCTCGCCAGCGTCCCCTCGCTCCACACCGGCTTCGAGGTGTTCTGGTTCGTCATCATCGTCATCTTGTGGTCCGGCTACTTCGTGCTCGAGGGCTTCGACTTCGGCGTCGGCATCATGCTCGGCGTGCTGGCACGCGACGACCTCGACCGCCGCGTGCTGATCAACACGATCGGCCCTGTCTGGGACGGCAACGAGGTGTGGCTGCTCGTCGCGGGTGGCGCCACCTTCGCCGCCTTCCCGAACTGGTACGCCACGCTGTTCAGCGGCTTTTACCTGCCGTTGTTCCTCATCCTGGCCGCGCTCATCTTCCGCGGGGTCGCCTTCGAGTTCCGCTCGAAGCGTGCCTTGCCCAACTGGCGGCTCGCCTGGGACCACGCGATCTTCTGGGGGAGCCTGCTGCCGGCGCTGTTGTGGGGGGTCGCCTTCGCCAACATCCTGCGCGGCGTCCCCATCGGCCCGAACTTCACCTATCTCGGGTCGTTCTTCAACCTCCTCAACCCCTACTCGCTGCTCGGGGGGGTCACGACCCTGCTGCTGTTCAGCCTGCACGGGGCCGTGTTCGCCTCCCTCAAGACCACAGAAGACCTCCGGGCGCGGGCGTCGCGGCTCGCGAAGCTGCTCGCGCCGGCAGCCACCGCCGCGATCGTGGCCTTTTTGTCCTGGACCTACGTCAACGCCCACAACATCCACGACACCGGCCTCGTCCCGCCGTTCGTCCCCATCATCGCCATCGCGGCGGTCGCCGTCGTGGGATGGCTGCTGCGCGAGAAGCTGGCGGGATGGGCCTTCGTCGCCATGGCCATCGGGCTGGTCTGCTTCGTCGCGACGATCTTTTTGAACCTGTACCCGCGGGTCATGGTCTCGAGCATCTCGCCCGCTTACGACCTCACGATCTCCAACTCGGCCTCGGCTCCGTACACGCTGAAGGTCATGACCATCGTGGCGCTCATATTCACGCCCATCGTGCTCGTCTACCAGGGGTGGTCCTACTGGGTCTTCCGGGCTCGCGTGGTGCGCCCGGCCCAGCCCGGTCCTCTCGGGGCGGAGCCTGAGACCGATCCGGAGAGCTCGGGCCCGGTTCTCGAGAGCTCCCCGCTCGGCGAGAGCGGCACCAGCTGACTGCGAGCGCGCAGCGCCGGCGGGGCCATGTGAACGCCCGTTTGACCAAGAAGGTGAGAGCCACCCGTCACTACCTCGCCGCGGCCGTCGCCGTCGGGGCGGCGTCGGCGGTCTGCCTGGTGATCCAGGCCGTCCTGATCGGTGTCGTCGTGGAGCGGGGATTCATCGGCCACTGGCGGCTCGGGCGGCTCGTTCCAATGCTCGGGGCCCTCGCCGGCGCCTTCGTAGCCCGGGCGGCGTTGTCGTGGCTCGGCGAGCTGGCATCTCACCGCACCTCCGCGAGCGTGACCTCGGCGCTGCGTCGCCAGGTGCTAGCGCGGACGGTCGCTCTCGGCCCCTCCTGGTTGGCCGGCGAGCGGACCGGAGAGCTGACCTCCGTGGCGACGCAAGGCATCGACGCCCTCGAGGTTTACTTCGCGCGCTACCTCCCGACTGCGGTCCTCGCTGCCATCGCACCGCTCATCTTGCTCGCCTGGGTCCTCTGGGCCGACTGGCGCTCTTTTGTGATCCTTGCCGTGACCGTCTCTGTCATCCCCTTGTTCATGATCCTGCTCGGCTTAGAGGCCAAGCACCACGCAGAGCGACAGTGGGGCCGGCTCTCGGGGCTGGCGGCGGCGTTCTACGACCTGCTCCAGGGTCTGGCCACACTGCGGGCGTTCGGCCGCGTCGGCGACGGGCGCCGGAGCCTCGAGAAGGCGACCGACGACTTCCGCATAACGACGATGAGCACATTGAAGGTTGCCTTCCTCTCCTCGTTGGCCCTAGAGGTGCTCGCGGCGGTGGGAACGGCGCTCGTTGCGCTGTTTCTGGGTCTGCGCTTGCTCGACGGTTCGCTGCACCTCGCCGTCGCCCTCGCGGTCCTCGTCCTCGCTCCGGAGCTGTACCTGCCGCTCAGGCGCGCCGCGACCGAGTTCCACGCGAGCACCGCCGGCCAGGCTGCGGCCGAGCGCATCCTCGATGTCCTGGACGAGACCGGGGCGCAGGAGACCCCCCTGCCAACGGGCGCCTCTTGCATGGCGGCCTGGCGCGAGCCGGCCCACCTCGACCTCGCCCGAAGCCCGATCCGGCTGTCGGGCCTAAAGGTCCGTTACCCGGGGCGCGACGTCCCCGTCCTCGACGGGCTGGACCTGGACCTCGGCCCAGGCGAACACGTGGCGGTGACCGGGGAGTCCGGCTCAGGCAAGTCCAGCCTCATCGCCGTGCTTCTCGGCTTTCTCAGGCCGGTCTCGGGCGCGCTCAGCATCGGTGGGGCGGAGCTCGCTGAGCTTTCGCTTCGCGAGTGGAGGCGACAGATCTCCTGGGTCCCCCAGCGCCCCTATCTCGTGCGCGGAACCATCGCCGACAACCTCCGCCTCGGCGACGCCGAAGCCACCGCCCGCGCGCTCGCCCGGGCGGTGGATCAATCGGGCTTGTCGGGGCTTGTCGCACGGCTGCCCCGCGGCCTGGACACCCCCGTCGGAGAGGCCGGTACGACCTTGAGCGCCGGCGAGCGCCAGCGCATCGCAATCGCCCGCGCCGTGCTCAGGGATGCTCCGATCGTCCTGCTCGACGAGCCGACGGCGCATCTCGATACCGGCCGCGAGCTTTCGCTTGCCGAGACGCTCGGTCCGTGGCTCGAGGGCCGGACCGTCCTCGTCGCCGCCCACCGCCTCGGCTTGGTCGGGCGGGTGGACCGCACTTTGGCCCTGGCCGGCGGGCGCCTCGTCGATGCCAACGGGGCGCCGGTCCCCCTCCGCGAGCCCATCGGAGCGAGACGATGAGCTCTGGCGCCATAAAGGACCGCACATGTGTCGCGGCCCTTCGCACCCTTCTCGGCATCGCCTCCCCATCCCGGGGGCGCTTCGCCCTCTCGATAGCTCTCGGCGCCGGCGCCGCCATGAGCACGGTCGCCCTCATGGCGTGCTCGGGCACGCTCATCGACAAGGCAGCACTGAGGCCGCCGCTTTACACCTTGACGGTGCTCATGGCGGGCGTGCAGATCCTCGCCCTTTGCCGCGGGCCGCTGCGCTACGGCGAGCGCATCTTCTCCCACGACGCGGCCCTGCAGGCGATCGGCCGCCTGCGGCTGTGGCTCTACGACGAGATCGAGCCGCTCTCGCCAGCCGCCCTCGGGCGTTGGCGCAGCGGCGACCTGCTCTCCCGGGCGACCGCTGACGTCGACTCCCTCCAGGACCTGGCACTGCGCGCGATCTCACCCTTGCTCGTCGGGGCCATCACCTCCCTGTTCGCCGTCGGGCTGGTCTCGGTCATCCTGCCGATCGGCGGGCTCGTGCTCGCGGCGAGCCTGACGGGTGCCCTCGGGACCACCTCGTTTGCTGCCTGGCAGCGCCAGCGCAGGCTGGGGGTCCAGGAGGCGGCGCTCAGGGGCGAACTCTCGGCGGAGGTCGTCGAGCTCCTCCGGGGGGCGCCGGACCTGATCGCGCTCGGGCGGGACGAGGAGTACCTAGAGCGCGCCCTCGCCGCCGACGAGGCCCTCGGCCGCCTGGCTCGGCGCCGGTCCTTCACGGCGGGGGCGGTGTCGGCCCTCACGACTGCGTTCACTGGTGTCGCGGTCATCGCTCTTCTGGCTGTCGCGCTCGCGGCTATCGACGCCCGGCACCTCCCCGGGTACATGCTCGCCGTCCTGCCACTTGTCAGCTTCGGCGCCTTCGAGATCGTCACGCCGGTCGCGGACGGCGTCTCCAGGCTCTCGCAACATCTCGCTGCGGCGCGCCGCGTGCTCGCCATCGGCGACATCCCGACGCCGGTCCACGACCCGCTCGACCCGCTTCCCGCGCCCGAGGGCACCGACGTGGCCCTCGAGAACGCCTTCTTGCGATATGGGCCCAACGCCCCCTTAGCCTTGGAAGGGTTCAGCCTGTCGGTCCCGGCCACAAGACGCGTCGCCCTCGTCGGGCCGAGCGGCGCCGGCAAGAGCAGCGTCGTGAACACCCTCTTGCGCTTCTGGTCGCTCGAAGCCGGCCGGGCCACCCTCGGGGGGAGCGATCTCGACGACCTCGCCCAGGAGACCCCGCGCCGGATGATCGCCTGGGTT
>JBEKMZ010000066.1:0-20790 GCA_049523315.1 Acidimicrobiales bacterium
ACCGGAGGCGAGCGAGGCCGAGATCGTGGAGGTTGCCCGCGCGGCACAGCTCGGGAACTGGATCGACTCGCTCCCGGCGGGCCTCGACACCGAGGTCGGCGAGCAGGGCGCCCAGCTCTCGGGAGGCCAACGCCAGCGCCTCGCTCTCGCCCGGGCGCTGTTGGCAGGGTCGCCTATCCTCGTGCTCGACGAGCCGACCTCGGGCCTTGACACCCCGACGGCCGAGCGCCTGCTCGAGGACCTCATGTCAAGCGCGCAAGGCAAGAGCCTCCTCTATGTGACGCACCGGCGCGACGAGCTCTCGAGCTTCGACGACGTCGTCGTCATCGAGGACGGGCGCGCTCCGCGGCCCGGCTGAGGCTCAGTCGAGGCCCGGGAAGAAGATCTCGATCTCCCTGGCGGCCGACTCGGGGCCGTCGGAACCGTGGATGAGGTTCTCGGTCAGCTCGACAGCCAGGTCCCCCCTGATCGTGCCCGGGGGCGCCTCGGCCGGGTTGGTAGGACCCATGAGAGTGCGCACCACCTTCCAGGTCGCCTCCGGCCCTGCGACGACCATGACCATCGCAGGGCTGCGGCAGATGAACTCGACCAGGTCGCCGTAAAAGGCCTTGCCGAGGTGCTCCGCGTAGTGCCTGCCCGCCGTCTCAATGTCGATCGTGCGCAGCTCGGCCGCCACGATGCGCAGCCCCTTTCGTTCCAGGCGGGCGATGATCTCCCCGATCAGACCTCGTTCGACGGCGTCGGGCTTGCAGATGACAAGGGTGCGCTCCACGGGCGGCGACCCTAATCCGTGGCACCTCGAGGGGGCAATGTGAGTCCCGAGGCGTTCCTCAGGCGAGGGCTGTGCGCGCCGCCCCCACCACGTATAGGGAGCCCGTCACAAGGACAAGGTCGTCCCGGCCTGCGATCTCAAGGGCCCGCTCGAGCGCCTCTGCGGTCGTCTCGGACCCCTCGGCCCCGATGCCGAGCGACTCCGCCGCATCGACGACGATTTCTGGCTCCCGGGCCCGTGGGGAGGGCGGGCGGCAGGCGACGACGTAGTCGATGCGCTCGGGCCCGAGCGCTGACAACAGCTCGCCTGGGTCGCGGCCGCGCAGGCACCCCATGACCACGATCACCCTCTCCGCGGCCGCGAAGTCCTCGGTCAGCGACCGGCCGGCCGCGGCCGCCCCGGCGGGGTTGTGAGCGCCGTCCAGCACCACGAGCGGGTGGCGCCGCATGACCTCGAGACGACCCGGGACCTTGACCGACGCGAGCGCCACGGCGACGACCTCGGGGTCGATTGGCGTGCCCAAAAAGCCCTGCGCGGCAGCGAGCGCGGCGGCGGCGTTGTCCGCCTGGTGCTCGCCGTGAAGGGGCACGTGCAGCTCGGAGAACTGGCCGAGCGGCGTCCACAGGTCTACGAGGCGGCCCCCGACCGCGAAGCGGTCGGCGGAGCAGCCGAATTCCTCCCCGCGCCTCCAGATGGCGCGAGCGCCGACGCGTGCTGCCTCCGCCTCGAAAATCGCGGCCACAAACGGGTCCTCCTCTCCTAGAACCAGGAGCGAGCCTGCCTTGATGATCCCGGACTTCTCCGCCGCGATGGACTCGCGTGTGGGGCCGAGGATCTGGGTGTGGTCGAGCTCGACGTTGGTCACCACAGCCACGTCGGCCTCGGCCACGTTGGTGGCGTCGAAACGCCCACCGAGTCCGACCTCGGCGACGACGGCCTCCGCCGCCATGTCGGCGAACCAGGCATAGGCGGCCGCGGTCACGAGCTCGAACCAAGTCGCGCGAATGCCGAGGAAGCGCTCCACCTCCGCCACCGTCCCGAGCGATTGCGCGAAGGCCTCGTCAGAGATCTCGGTGCCGTCGAACGCGAGCCGCTCGTTGATCCTCTCGAGGTGAGGGCTCGTGTAGGTGCCGACCGCCAGCCCGCAAGCCTGGAGTATGGCGGCAGTCATCCGCGAGGTCGAACCCTTGCCGTTCGTCCCGGTGATGTGGATGACCGGGTAGGTCTCCTGCGGGTCGCCGAGCGCCTCGACGAGGGCGGCAATGCGCTCCAGGCTGGGCAGGCCGAGGCTCCCGGCACGGCCGGCCTCGATGGCCTCGAGGTTGATGTGGCGGTCCAGCCACGCGAGCGTCTCGCCGAACGACGGCGTCCCTACTCCCGGCAGGGGGAGCAACGGTGGGTCGCTGGGAGAGCCGAACTGGTCGGGCTGGGACACGCCTATAGGTCGCCGAGGGGCGAAGGCGGGCTCAGGAGGCCGCGCGACGCGAGCGCTCGGTCTTCTCCTGGCCGGTGCTGCGCGGGACCAGGCTCGGCGCCACCCTCTGCAGCACGACGGACTTGTCGACCACGCAACGACCGATGTCCTCGCGGCTCGGTAGGTCGTACATGACCTCGAGCAGCACCTCCTCGAGGATGGCGCGCAGGCCCCGGGCACCGGTGCCCCGCAGCATCGCCTGCTGGGCGACGGCTTCGAGGGCGTCCTCGGTCAGCTCGAGCTCGACGTTGTCGAGCTCGAACACGCGGCGGAACTGCTTGACGAGGGCGTTCTTTGGCTCGACGAGGATACGCACGAGCGCCTCTTCGTCGAGGCTGCGCACGGCTCCGATGACCGGGAGGCGGCCGACGAACTCGGGGATGAGGCCGAACTTCAACAGGTCCTCGGGCAGGACCTGCATGAGGACCTCGCCCTCCTCGCGGTGCTTGGAGTGGCGCACGTCGGCCCGAAAGCCGATGCCGGCGCGCCCGATGCGGTTCTCGATGATCTTGTCCAGGCCCGCGAAGGCCCCGCCGCAGACGAACAGGATGTTCGTCGTGTCAATCTGGATGAACTCCTGGTGTGGGTGCTTGCGGCCGCCCTGGGGCGGGACCGAGGCCGTCGTGCCCTCGAGGATCTTCAAGAGGGCCTGCTGGACACCTTCACCCGAGACGTCCCGGGTGATCGAGGGGTTCTCGCTCTTGCGGGCGATCTTGTCGATCTCGTCGATGTAGATAATCCCGGTCTCGGCCTTCTTGACGTCGTAGTCGGCCGCCTGGATCAACTTGAGGAGGATGTTCTCCACGTCCTCGCCGACATATCCGGCCTCGGTGAGCGCCGTCGCGTCCGCGATCGCGAACGGTACGTTCAGCATCCGCGCGAGCGTCTGGGCGAGAAGGGTCTTGCCGCAGCCCGTCGGGCCCAAAAGCAGGATGTTCGACTTCGCGATCTCCACGTCACCGTCGCGGTACGCGCCGGCCTGCACACGCTTGTAGTGGTTGTAGACCGCTACGGAGAGGATCTTTTTCGCCTGCTCCTGGCCCACCACGTAGTCGTTGAGGAAGTCGAATATCTCCCTCGGCTTGGGCAGGTCCTCGAAACGGACCTCAGTCGGCTCGGAGAGCTCCTCTTCGATGATGTCGTTGCACAGCTCGATGCACTCGTCGCAGATGTAGACGCCAGGTCCCGCAATCAGTTTTTTGACCTGCTTCTGCGACTTGCCGCAGAAGCTGCACTTGACTAGTTCTCCACCATCGCCGAACTTGGCCACATCGTCCCCCGGTGCTCAGGCTGCGCCGACGGCCGCCGCAAAACCGACGGCCTCCCTGCTCGTGATGACTTCGTCGATGATGCCGTATTCCTTGGCTTCCTCGGCGTCCATGATGAAATCGCGGTCCGTGTCCTTTTGCAGTCTCTCGGCCGACTGACCGGTGTCGTTGGCGAGCATCTGGTTCAGCAGATCACGCATCCTCAAGATCTCCTTGGCCTGCAGCTCGATGTCGCTCGCTTGCCCGCCACCGCCCCCGTAGGGCTGATGGAGCAGGATCCGCGCGTGCGGGAGGGCGAAACGCTTGCCTTTGGTGCCAGCGGCGAGGAGGACCGCGGCAGCCGAGGCGGCCTGGCCGAAGCAGAAGGTCGACTTGTCCGGGCGCACGTACTTGAGCGTGTCGTAGATAGCAAACAGCGCCGTGATGTCGCCGCCGGGCGAGTTGATGTAGATGTTGATGTCCTTCTCGGGGTCCTCGGACTCGAGGAACAACATTTGCGCGCAGACCAGGTTCGCGATCGTGTCGTCGATCGGTGTGCCGATGAAGATGATCCGCTCGCGAAGGAGCCGGGAAAACAGGTCATAGGCGCGCTCGCCTCTCGGCGACTGCTCGACCACCGTGGGGACTAGGTAGTCATTTGCGGCCAATGCTCAGCCCTCCTTTTCCGCTGCAGGGTCGGCCAGATCCTCCACGGCCTCGAGGTCGCCAACGGGCGACTCGGCGGCATCGCCGTCCCCAGCGGCCATCTCTGCGCCGTCGGCAACCGCAGCCTCATCCTCGGAGCCCTCAGCTTCGAGGAGCAACGTTCGATCCATCGGGGCCCCTTGCTCGTCGACGAGGTCGACAGAGTCGGTCAACCATCCGACCGCCTTCTCGTTCCTCACATCTGAGCGTAGCTGCTCGAGACCCCCGGACCTTGCGAGGCGGGTGGCGAGGGCACGTGCGTCCTGGTTGGACTGGCGCGCGAGGCGCTCGATCTCAGCAGCCAGGTCCTGGTCGTCGACGGTGATCCCCTCGGCGTCCGCAAGGGCACGTAAGGCCAGGTCAGCCCGCACCTGGGACACTGCTTGGCGCTCGAACTCTGCCGTGAGCTCCTCGAGCGGCTGACCGGAGGCCTCGAGGTACTGATCGATGGTCAAGCCGCGCTCGGCGAGGCGACGACTCAAAGCGTCGCGTGCCTGATCTGCCGCAGCAGCGACGAGCGTCGGCGGCATCTCGTCGGGGACGAGCTCGGCGAGCGCCTCGACAGCACGCTCACGGACGACGAGGCGCGCCTCGAGCCTCTTCAAGGCCGTGAGGCGGCTCGCCACGTCCTTGCGCAGCTCCTCCAGGGTGTCGAACTCCGACGCGTCCGAGGCCCACTCGTCATTCGCCTCGGGCAGCACCTTCTCGCGGACCTGCTTCACGAGCAGGCGCAACGAGCCGGCACCGCCTTGGAGGTTGGGAGCGTCGAACTCGACGATGTCGCCGGCCTTCTTGGCGCGCAAGGCCTCGTCGGCGCCCTCGGCTATGCCACCGGTACCGACCTCGTACACGAAGTCATCAGCGCTGAGGCCTTCGGCGATCTGGCCGTCACGAACACCGTGGACGTCCACGGTCACGAGATCCCCGTCCCGGGCCGGTCGCTCCACCTCAGAGAGCTCGGCGAACTGCTCGCGGAGCCGGTCGATGCGAGCGTCTAGCTCGGCCTCGGTGGCCTCGAGGGCCGGGACCGTGACCACGAGCCCTTCGTAGCCGGCAATAGAGACCTTCGGGCGAACTTCGACAACAGCGTCGAAGGCGAGGGGACCGTCGTCCTCACCGGAGGTGATATCGATCTCGGGAGCCGCGATCGTGTCGAGCTCGGCCTCCTCGACGGCCTGGGCGTAATAGTCCGGCAGGGCGTGTCGGATCACCTCGGCCCGGATGGCATGCGGACCGAGCCGGACCTCTAGCAGGCGGCGCGGGACCTTGCCTGGCCGAAAGCCGGGAACGCTCACCTCCTTCTGCAACCGCCGGAAGGTCTCGTCGACCGCTTTTCCGAGCTCCTCCTCGTCTACTTCGACGCTGAGTTTGACTCGATTTCCCTCTAGGACTTCGGAAGTGGAACGCATAGGTCGTGCGTACTCTACCGGGCGCACGGGAAAGCGCCCACCACCCGAGATCCCGGCTCAACTACGGCGTGGGCCAGTTGCCCCTACGATCTTGAGGTCGCCTTTTGCGGCAACGGGGCGTAGCGCAGCTTGGCAGCGCGCCTGCTTTGGGAGCAGGAGGCCGCGGGTTCAAATCCCGCCGCCCCGACGCCGCGGCGTCGGCCCAGGCAATGGGCCAGGAGCCGAGGACCGCGGAGTAACCTCGCTCTCGTCGCGGGCGTAGCTCAATGGTAGAGCTCCAGCCTTCCAAGCTGGTCATGCGGGTTCGATTCCCGTCGCCCGCTCCAGCTGTTCTCCCTGGTGGACTCGGGTTTACTGCGTGGTCCGCAGGCGTAGGCCCGTAGTTGGGGTACTGGGACCTGGCATCGTGAATTCTCCACGCGCTACCAGACGAGCAGGATGGGCGCGCCCTCGCGTGTCACGACGACCGGGACTCGAGCCCGTCAAAGTCCCCCTTCGGCGTACCCCGGTGCTCCCACTCCTCGCTGAGAATGACCCGGAGGCATCTGAGCAAGGCGAAGCTCTCAGGCTCCGGGTAGTCCGGCTCGATGACAGGTTCGGTCATGCCCGCCAGGTTTTCGTCGGTGAGTTCGGCGATCACCTGGCGCACCGTGTCCGTGCGCTCCGCGCGAAGTGCGAGCACTTCGTCCAGCGAGCGAAGGACGCACGCCCCTGTCGCGCGACGCCGGGTTCGTCGGGCATCTCGTCGTGGGCAGGTCCAGGGAATCCCGAGGGGAAAGCTCACCCAAGATTGCGCCTAACCCAGGCTCCCGTGGCGAAGAGCACCTCCGGATTGCCTACGACTGGCGCCCTTGGCGAACTGCTCAAGTCAACCGGACTGACACAAGCAAGGTGGGCTCCGACCACAGCTGCCCTACGGTTCGCACCGCTTCTTGGCATGATCTTGGGCATGGTCGAAATGCCCGTCGAACAATTTGAGGCCTTGGTGGCTGACGCCCTCGACGGCATTCCTCCCGAGCTCGGTGAGGCCATGGAGAACGTGGCGGTGCTGGTTGATGATCACAGTCCGCCGGGACGGCTCCTCGGTCTGTACCAGGGGGTCCCGCTGACAAGCCGAGGGGCCCACTACTCGGCTTCCACGCCGGACCGCATCACGATATTCATGGCGACGATCTGCCGCGGCTGCCAGAGCACCGACGAGGTCGTCGAGCTGGTCCGCCACGTGGTGATCCACGAGGTCGGACATCACTTCGGCATCGACGACAACCGGTTGCAAGAACTGGGGTGGTGAGCGGAGCCGCCCGGCAGTGTCGTGCCCGAGTCGCTCCCCGACAAGAACGCCAAGACGTCCGGTGGACTTGGCGGAGCGTCCGACAGCTCCAGAGGTAGGCCATGCGTCGGCCGATCGGCGCGACGGTCTTTCGGACAGGGCGTCATGCGAGTTCCGGGCCGACTCGGTATGGTTGCAACCGCGAGGCACCCGCCGCGAGACTTATTCACCCTGTTCAGCGGATTAGGGTGCTGGCGAGGGAGGTCACATGTCCAAGTACCTCGTTCAAGTGGGCTACACCGCGGAGGCGTGGGCCGCGATGAGCCGTGGACCGCAGGGCGTCATGGAGCGGGTGCAGGCCTCGGCGGAGGCCCTCGGCGGTTCGATCGAGAGCCTGTTCTTCTGCTTCGGTGATTACGACCTCGTGGGCGTCGTCGAGTTTCCGGACCATCGCGGCGTTGCGTCGTGGTCCATGGCGGTCAGCAGCGGAGGCGATGTGCGCGCCTTTAAGACCACGACGCTGCTGTCTGTCGAGGAGGGCCTGCACGCCCTCGGTCGGGCGTCGCACGTAGTCCAGGCCCACCGGTCAGCTACAGCGCCGGCCTGACGCCGCCGCCCCCAGGCGAACCTAGGCCCCGCCATGGCGCGGGCCGGAAAGCTCGCGTGCCTTGTCGACCATCGTTCCTGGCTAGGCGGCGACTAGGCCGGGGGCGCGAGACTCACCTGCCAGGACGCGGGTTGTGCACGTCTTGTGTCCCCGTCAGGACCAGACGGAACAGCCCATAAACCACAGCCGTCAAGACACCCAGGGTGATCAGAATCGTCGCCGTGCTCGTGAGCACCATGAAGACAGCCAGTGCCAAGAGGAAAACGGCACCGACCGTGACGGACAGACAGCGCTTCAACGTGATAACCGCGACCAGTCGCCTTGGAGAGTTGTTCCTCACCCAGCTTAGGGAACCTCGTCGCGCGGTCGGCCGCCCGCACCCGGTCCGGGTGGGTCCCTCACCGGCCCAGCAGCCATGTCGGCCCTACGCGGAGGTGGACGCTCGGGTGCGAGCCTTGACCGCCGAGACAAAAGCGAACCCTGCGGCGATGGTGACGCAAACACCGACTAGGCAGAGCACGTAGCCGACGGCGATGGACACAACCTCTCGGCTGGGCCGTAGCCGTCCCCGGCCCTTCGAGGATCATCACGATGGGATCGTGGCCGATGGTCCACCACCCGAGCACGACGCACCGAGGGCAACAAGCCGGGTGCCAACGACAGCGTCGCCTCGGTATCGGGACGAGCTCGGCCATCTGAGCTCGGGCACGCCGATGATGATCGCCACCACGCCCAGGAACACGAACCTCGGGCGGGCAGAGAACCTGAGCGGCCGGGCTGAGTGGAAGCCGTTGAGCGAGGTTGCGAATGCTCCCGATGCGGCCACCCACGCACAGCAGGTCCGAGCGCCGTCAACCCGCCGCCGACACCCGAGAGCCAGGGACCGATCCGCGCGCGAACGGCCCAACCCAAGGCACTCTTTGCGACCGTCGCTCCAGAGCCCATCACCGGCCCTTCTCAAGGGCAGAAGCCACTTCTGACTGATACCGGGGCTACATTGTGGCCGATCCCTGAAACAGGCTGAGGAGCTGATCGAATGCGCGTCTTGTTCATCGGCGGAACCGGCCTGATCAGCACGGCGTGCTCCGCCGCGACTGTGGCGGCAGGCCATGAGCTCTGGCTCTTGAACCGGGGCCGGTCGAAGCTCCCGACACTCGTTGCCCCCGAACGCGTGCTGAGCGCGGACGCGACAGACGAGCAACAACTGAGAGCCGCTGTCGAAGGGCGCGAATTCGACGTCGTGGTCCAGTGGGTCGGTTACCTACCTGCCCACATCGGACAGGACATCGGCGTCTTCGCCGGCGCCAGTCAGTATGTGTTCATCAGCTCGGCCTCCATATACGAAAAGCCACCGTCGCACTGGATGATCACCGAGTCGACACCCACGGTGAACCCGTTCTGGCAGTACTCCCGGGACAAGATCGCCTGCGAGGAACTGCTTAGGCGTGCCCACGACGAAATCGGCTTTCCGGCCACGATCGTCCGTCCGTCCTTAACCTACGGGCTCTCCCAGATCCCAGTCGCCGTCAACAGTTGGCCCAAGCCGTACACGATCATCGACCGGATGCGGCGGGGGGCCAAGATCATCGTGCCCGGGGACGGGACGAGCATCTGGACAATCACCCACAACAGCGACTTCGCCAAAGGACTGATCGGGCTGTTCGCCCACCCTGCGGCGATCGGCGAGGCCTTTCACATCACCTCTGACGAGAGCCTGACCTGGAACCAGATACATGCCGTCGTCGGCCAGGCGGCCGGTGTCGCGCCGGACATCCTTCACGTCCCGACTGACGGGATCGTCGCGGCGGACCCCGAAGAACAAGGCAGCCTATGGGGCGACAAATCTCACAGCGCGGTGTTCGACAACACCAAGATTCGCAGTCTCGTGCCCGATTTCAGGTGCACTGTCCCGTTCTCGGTCGGGGCGCAGGAGTCGGTTGCCTGGTTCGACGAGGACCCGAGCCGACGAGAGATCGACCACCAGGCGAACGAGCGATGGGACCACATAGCTCGCGTCTACGAAGACGCCCTCGATCAGGCCGCGGCGAGGCGCGTGTGACCCGAGGCACGCGATCGAACCGGCGGAGACGACGCGATCGGGCGCTTGAGCGATAATGCCGCGATGACCGATCGCAACGTGCTTGGCGGCGAGCTCGAGCCATGCGGCACCGACCCTCTCACCGGGTTCTATCGGGATGGATGCTGCCGCACGGGGAGCGAAGATCTGGGCAGCCACACCATCTGTGCCGTCGTCACAGCGGAGTTCCTCGAGCACCAGCGGAGCATCGGCAACGACCTCAGCACGCCTATGCCCCGGTACAGGTTCCCCGGCCTGGTGCCCGGCGACCGATGGTGCGTGACGGCGGCGAACTGGCTGCGGGCCCACAACGACGGCGCGGCCGCGTACGTGGTGCTCGCATCCACCCATGAGCATGCCCTCGAGATCGTCCCCCTCGCTGTGCTGCAAGAACATGCCGTCGACGTGCCGGCGGGCCCGAGCGGCCTGGAGGGCTGAGCCCCGCCGCGAGCGTCCTAGAGCGAAGCCCCGCCCGAGAAGCTTCCTCTCGCCCCCGATAGGAAACAAGTACTGCTGCGCGCGCCGTGCCAAACCATCCGGCTCGAGCGACCGGTCACAAAGACGGCGAAGGCAGGCCGTAGGAAAGCCTTGAAATGTATGATCTCCGCATGGATTATCGGGTGTTCACTGAGCCGCAACAAGGCGCCAGCTTCTCCCGGCTCCTCGCCGTCGCCCAGCGTTCCGAGCAGCTCGGCTTCAGCGGGTTCTTCCGCTCGGACCACTACCTGTACATAGGTGACGGTGCCGCGCGCCCGGATGTGACCGATGCCTGGATCACCCTTGGGGCGATTGCCGTCCGCACCAGTACGATCCGGCTCGGAACCTTGATGAGCTCGGCCACGTTCCGGTTGCCCGGGCCTCTCGCAGTGTCGATCGCCCAAGTGGACGCGATGAGCAACGGGCGCTTGGACGTTGGGATCGGGGCCGGATGGTACGAACGGGAGCACCGTGCCTACGCCATCCCGTTCCCGAACCTCAGGGACCGGTTCGACCGCCTTGAGGAGCAGCTCGAGATCCTCCACGGCTTCTGGGCGACCCCAGAGGGAGAAAGCTTCGGCTACGAAGGGCGGCACTACCGGATCGAGGACTGCCCCGTGGTCTTCCGGCCGCTCCAGCGGCCGCACCCACCGGTCATCCTCGGTGGCTATGGGAAAAGGCGCACCCCCGCCCTCGCCGCACGGTTCGCAGCCGAGTTCAACATGCCTGGCCCCGGTCCCCAACAGGTGGCCGAGCAGTTCGCCAGGGTCGACCGAGCCTGCGAGGCGATCGGGCGCGACCCGGCGTCGTTGACGAAGTCGGTCTGGCTGACGGTCTGCATAGGCCGTGACGAGGCGGAGTTCAAGCGACGGTCCGCAGCCATCGGGCGCGACGCGGACGCGCTCAAAGAACGGGGCATCGCGGGGCTCCCGGGAGAGGCCACGGACGCGCTCGAGCGCTACAGGGACCTCGGGGTCAGTCGGGTGTACCTCCAGTTCCTCGACTTGGACGACATGGAGCATCTCGAGCTGGCGGCCGAGGTGTTCGGCGTGGGGAGCTGAACCGGCCGCGAGGAACCTGTGTTGGGGGCGAGCTATGAGACCTACAGCCGGAGCCCTACGTCGAGGATTCGGCGCGCCCGGGCGGCGCTCTCGGCGCTCCTCGCGACAGCCCGTGCCGTCTTGTCAACTCGCTCGTCGTCGGGGAAGGACTTCAAGTTGATCATGACGAGAGCGGCGGCGGCACGGGTGGCGGCCTCGGCAAGCAGCGCGGCCGTGAGGGCGTCGCCGAGCAGATTCGGGTTCCCACGCTCTGCCAACTGCGCCGCGATGGCAGCCACGTCGGCGCCGATCTCGGCAATCTCGGTCGGTACCCCGGCCGCTACGGACAGTGCCTCCTGGACGCGGCGGTGCCGTTTTTTGGGATCGGACTCGCGCGGCGACCGTAGCTCCATCACGACGAGGCCGTAGGCCGCCGCATCAGCTTGGGCGAGCACTCCAGCCCGGTCGCGAAGGGCCTCGGAGCCAGCCACGAGGTCCGACGCCTCCGCCAGCTGGTCGGTCGACAACCGCGCGGCCATGGCCGAAAGCGCCGCCGCCAACCCGACCGCTACGGCTGCTGCCGACCCGCCGGCGGGCGCCGGCTCGCCGGCAGAAACAAGCTCGAGGAAACCGGCGAGCGATGACTCGAGGTAGGGAGGCTGGTTAGCTGAGCCCGACAATCTCGCCGTTCTCGTCGATGTCTATTATCTCCGCCGCCGGATGCGTCGAAAGGCCCGGCATTGTGCTCATGTCGCCGCAGATCAGGTACACGAAGCCGGCCCCGACGGAGGCACGCGCCTCGCGTACCGGCATCCGCCACCCGGTCGGCGCACCTTTCAGCGTCGGGTCCGACGAGAGCGAGAGGTGCGTCTTGGCGATGATCACCGGCATGTGCCCGAAGCCGTTCTTCTCATAGGCGTCGATCTGCCGGTTGGCTGCTGGCAGGTAGTCGACGCCGTCGGCACCGTAGATCTTGGAGGCGACGATCTCGATCTTCTCGCGAAGCGGTGCCTCGTTCGGGTACAGCAAGTGGAAGTCGGTCTTCTCGTCGGCGGCCTCTACGACGGCCTGCGCGAGCTCGGTGGCTCCCTTTCCACCGTCAGCGAAGTTGGTACAGACCGCAGCCCGCACCCCCATCGAATCCGCGATCTCTCGGATCGCGTCGTGCTCCGAAGGGAAGTCGCCCGGGAAGGCGTTGATGGCCACCACGGGGCTCACTCCGAAGATCTGGATATTCTCGATCTGCTTGCGGAGGTTGGCACCGCCAATGTGAACCTCTTCTGGGTTCTCCTCGAGGATGGCAGGAGGCAACGGACGGCCGGCAGCGACCTTGTGACGCCCAGAGTGCACCTTCAGGGCCCGCACGGTGGCGACTAGCACCGCCGCGTCAGGCTCGAGTCCCGAGGTACGGCATTTGATGTTGAAGAAGCGCTCGGCTCCCATGTCCGCACCGAAGCCTGCCTCCGTGAGGAGGTAGTCACCGGTGTGGATGCCGATGAGGTCGCCGACGATCGACGAGTTGCCGTGAGCGATATTTCCGAACGGCCCGGCGTGCACGATCACCGGCGTGTTCTCGATCGTCTGGAGCAGGTTCGGCTTGAGGGCCTCGCGCATTATCACGGCCATCGCCCCGGCACCCTTTAGGTCCTCGGCCGTCACCGGCTCCCCGTCGTCGGTGTAGCCGACGACGATCCGCCCAAAGCGCGCCCGCATGTCCTTGAGCGAGGTCGACAGGGCCAAGATAGCCATGACCTCGGAAGCCGCAGTGATGTCGAAGCCGGTCTGACGCGGGACGCCGTCGAGCTTGGTCCCGAGTCCGATCACAATGTTGCGAAGTGCCCGGTCGTTCACATCGAGCACCCGTCTCCAGGTGATGTTGTGCAGATCGATCTTGAGCTCGTTGCCCTTTTGCAGATGGTTGTCGACCATCGCCGAAAGCATGTTGTGCGCCGCGGTCACGGCGTGCATGTCGCCTGTCAGGTGGAGATTGAAGGACTCCATCGGCACGGCCTGGCTGTAACCGCCGCCGGCGGCGCCGCCTTTGATGCCAAAAGTTGGGCCCATCGAGGGTTGGCGGATCGAGATCGTCGCCTTCTTGCCGATGTGCTGCATGGCCTGGCCGAGACCGACGACAGTCGTAGTCTTGCCCTCGCCAAGCGGCGTGGGGGTGATCGCCGAGACGACGACGTACTTGGCTTTGGGCCGGTCCGCGAGCTCAGCGATGGCATCCAACTTGATCTTGGCGACGCTCTCGCCGTAGTGCTCGAGCAGGCGGCGGTCGATTCCCATGTCCGCGGCAATTTCGGCAATCGGCTTGAGGTGCGCCTGGCGCGCGATCTCAAGGTCGCTCGGCATAGCCATGTCAGATCTCCCTTTCGGTCACCGTTGACTGAGATGCTGAAGCCGGCGCATGGCTACCACCCAGCGCCGAAGTGATACCTCCCGGAGGTGCGATCTCGCCGGGGCGGACACGAGCGGGCTCCTGTGAGATCCTTTTCGGACGATGTCAGCCTCACTCTAGCTTGAGGGATCTGGGCAGAGATAACCGGCTCAGCGGGCTGCGGAACCAGGAGGGTGATAATGCGCGAACACCTGCTCTACGTGGACGGGACCTGGTGCGCGGGGGGAGCCGGGAGAATGCCGGCGACTAGTCCGTCGACAGGTGAGACCTTTGCCAGCGTCGCGGTCGCCGACCTCGCCGACGTCGATCGTGCCGTCGGGGCCGCACGCTCAGCTTCGACGGGCTGGGCCGCGATCTCGGCATTCGAGAGAGCGGCCTGCTGCGAGTCGGTGGCCGTCTCCATCCGGGCCTGTCGCGACGAGCTCGCCTGGGCGCTCTCGCAGGACCAGGGCAAGCCGCTCCACGCAGAGTCCTACGCGGAGGTCGACGAACTGGCCGAGTATTTTCACATGGCCGGCGAGGACGCGAAGCGTCTCGAGGGCTCGCTGCCACCTTCCACCTCGGCGGACGCGAGAGTGCTCGTCTACCGGGTCCCGCTCGGCGTCGTCGCCGTCGTTTCCCCCTGGAACTGGCCCTACACAATGGGGGCCGAGGTGTTCGCGCCCGCGCTCGGCGCCGGGAACGCCGTGGTGTGGAACCCGAGTTCGTCGACGGCGGCCTGCTCAGCACTGCTCGCCGAGGTGATCGCGCAAGGTGGCCTCCCGCCTGGGGTCTTCAACTTCCTTCCAGGCTCCGGGGCGATCGTGGGCAATGCCGTCGTCGGGCACTCGGGCGTCGATGCCGTCGGCTTCGTCGGCTCGGTCGCCACTGGCCGGCGCGTCGCGGAGAGCGCGGCAGGCAAGACCCAGATCCTCGAGCTTGGCGGTAACGGCCCGATGGTCATCCTCGAGGACGCAGACCTTGAGCTCGCGACGGAGGCGACCCTCGAAGCCGCCTACCTATGCGCGGGGCAGAGCTGCACCGCCGGCGAGCGCTTCCTCGTTCACTGCTCGGTGAGGGCGGAGTTCGTAGAGCGGGTCCTGGCGGCCACTGCGGAACGTGTGCGCCTCGGAGATCCCCTCGACCCCCTCACGACGATGGGCCCGCTCAACAACGAGTCGAACGCCCTCAAGTTCGACGAGCATGTCGCGGACGCCCGCGAGCACGGGGCGATCGTCCGATGCGGGGGCAACCGGGCCCGAGGGTTTCCTACGCAGCTGTTCGCGGAGCCGACCGTGCTCGAGGGGGTGACGGGCGAGATGCTGGTCGCGCGCGACGAGACGTTCGGGCCCGTGGTCCCCGTGATCGAGGTCTCCTCGGACTCCGAGGCGCTCGAGATCACGAACGGCTCGCCCTTCGGACTCACCGCGGCAGTGTTCACCGAGGACCTCGAGCGCGGCCTCGCTTTTGCCGAGGCAGCACGCGCCGGCTGGGTGAACATCAACGCCTCGACCAATCTCTGGGAGTCGCACCTGCCCTTCGGGGGTCGTTCCGGGAGCCTAAGCGGACGGGGCCGCGTGGGGGGACGATCGCTGTTCGAGGCATTCACCGAGCCGAAAACGGTCCACTTCCCCGCCCCCCGCAGAACGCGCTGAGGCCTGGGTCGGCACCGCTGGCGGGCAAGCGCCGTCTCTTGTGGCGAGCGCCATCGACAACGGCGACAATGACCAGATGAGTCAATCCACCCAAAAGGCCCGCGCTGTCATCGTTGGCGCCGGCATCGTCGGCAACTCCATCGCCTATCACCTCGCGCGTCTCGGTTGGCGCGACCTGGTGCTGGTCGACAAGGGGCCGATGCCGAACCCGGGGGGCTCCACGGGTCATGCGTCCAACTTCATCTTCCCGGTCGACTACTCCAAGATGATGTCCGACCTGACCGACGACAGCTCCGCCCAGTTCAAAGAGCTCGGGGTCTTCACCGAGAGCGGCGGGATAGAGGTGGCGCGCACCGATGCCCGCCGCCAGGAGCTCCGCCGCAGGGCCTCGGCCGCAAAGGCCTGGGGCTTCCCCTACGAGCTCTTGAGTCCGGCCGGAGTGGCCAAGCTCGTCCCCTACATCAACGAGGACGCGATATTGGAGGGCCTCTACCTGCCCACGGTCGGTGTCGTGGACTCGCTGCGAGCAGGCACGCTCATGCGCGAGCGCGCACAGCAGATGGGCGCCTTGGAGGTGAGGGCGAGCACGGAGGTCCTGGGCATCGACCTGTCGCCCGACAGCACGCGCGTGAGCGCGGTTCGGACCACTGCCGGCGACATCGAGACGGAGTACTGCGTCATCTGCTGTGGCGTCTGGAGCCTGCGCCTGGCGCGAATGGCGGGAGCGTCCCTCCCTCTTACACCCGTCGTGCACCAGATGATCAGTGTCGGGCCGATCCCGCTGTTCGCCGACACCGTCGGGGAGATCACCTACCCCATCGTTCGCGACATGGACACGAACATGTACGAGCGTCAGCACGGCGGCGACATGGAAGTCGGGTCGTACGCTCACCGTCCAATCGTGGTGCCGCCCGACGAGATCCCCTCCATCGAGCAGGCAGCCCTTTCGCCGACGGAGCTGCCTTTCACCCAGGATGACTTCGACCCCCAACTGCAAGATGCCCTCGAGCTCATGCCCGAGATACTGGGAGACGAGAAGGTCGGGATTCGCTACGCCATAAACGGCCTCATCTCGATGACGCCCGACGGCTTCCCGGTGCTTGGCGAGACACCGGAGGTCAAGGGCCTGTGGTCGGTAGCGGCAAGCTGGATCAAAGAGGGTCCAGGGATCGGACGCGCGGTGGCCGAGTGGATGATCGGCAGCGTCCCTGAGATCGATATCCACGAGGCCGACATCGCCCGGTTCTACGACCACCAGCGGACCCGGGATCACGTTGAGGCTCGGGCTCGGGAGGGCTTCAACAAGATGTACGGGATCGTGCACCCGGCCGAACAGTGGGAGTCGGCTCGGCCGACACGGGTGAGCCCGGTGTATTCGCAAGAGCGCGATCTCGGGGCCGTGTTCTTCGAGACGGCGGGATGGGAACGGCCTTTTTGGTACGAGGCAAACGCGTCGCTTTGCGAGCGCTACGGCGAGCGCGTGATGCCGCGTGAAGCCGAATGGGAGTCACGTTGGTGGTCGCCGATCATCAACGCGGAGCATCTCGCGATGCGAGACGGCTGTGGCCTCGTCGACCTGTCCGCGTTCGCGATCTTCGATGTCACCGGCCCGGGCGCGCTGGCGGCCATGCAACGGCTCACGGTCGCGCAGATGGACGTCGCCCTTGGGCGTGTCGTCTACACCTCGTTGTTAGACGAGCGCGGCGGGTTCAAGGCCGACCTCACGGTGATGCGGCTCGGCTTTGATCGCTTCCGGGTCGTGACCGGAGGAGCAACGGGCATGGCCGACAAGAAGTGGATCAGCGACCACCTCCCAGACGACGGCTCCGCGCAGCTCGCCGATGTGACCTCCGCGTGGACGACATTCGGCCTTTGGGGTCCCCGGGCCCGCGACGTCCTGCAGGCTTGCACCGACGATGACGTCTCGGACGCCGGTTTCGCGTTCGGGACCTGCCGCACCGTCGAGCTCGCAGGTGTGCGGGCGCTCGCCTCGCGCATCAGCTATGTGGGCGAGCTCGGCTGGGAGCTCTACCTCCCGATCGAGCAAGGTGCCCGCGCCTGGGCGAGGATCTGGGACGCAGGCCGGCTCCACGATCTCGTCGCTGTCGGCATCGGCGTCTACGGCACGACCGGGCGCCTCGAGAAGTGCTACCGCGCCTACGGTAACGAGCTGACGGCTGAGTACAACATCGTCGAGGCCGGCATGGCGCGACCGTCTGTGAAAAAGGTTGAGTTCATCGGCAAGGACGCCTACCTCAGCCAGAGGGTACAAGAGCCCGTCGCGCGGCTGTGCACCCTGACAGTTGACGACCACCGCTCATCGGAAGGCACGCTGCGCTACATGCTCGGTGGGGAGCCGGTGGTCACCCCGAAAGGCGCTCGCCTCGTAGACGAGAGGGGCCGGCCCTCCTATGTGACGAGCGCCGGCTCCGGCCCGTCGGTCGGAAAGCACATCCTCCTCGCCTATCTGCCAAGCGGATACGCCAGCGAAGGCACGAGCCTCGGGGTCGAGTACATGGGCGAGACATACCCGGTCAGCGTTGCTGTCGTCGGATCGACTCCCCTGTTCGATCCCGAAAACCAAAAGATCAGGGCCTGAGGCGATGAACGTCCTCGTCTGCGTGAAGCGTGTCCCCATGGTCGGGGCCCAGATCACCGTGACCTCCGATGCGCAGGAGATCGACACGCGCCAGCTCGGGTTCACGGTGAGCCCGCACGAGGAATGTGCCGTCGAGGAGGCCGTCCGGATCGTCGAGCAGGAGGGCGGCACCGTGTCGGTGCTCACCCTCGGCCCGCCCGAGGCGGTCGAGCAGCTGCGTGACGCGGCCGCGGTCGGGGCGGGCAGGCTCGTCCTGCTCGAAACCGACGGACGCGAGTGGGGGCCCCTCGCGACGGCCGGCGCCATCGTTGAGGTGCTAAGGCGCCACGAGTCCGAGAACGGTCCCTACGAGATCATCCTGTTCGGCAACGAGGCCGCCGACACCGGTGACTTCCAGGTCGCCATTCGTGTCGCCCATGCCCTCGGGCGCCCCTGTGTCACGGGCATCAAGCACATCGATGTCGCGGGGGCGAAACTTCGCGCCCGACGCGAGTTCCGCGGCGGGGACGAGCTGTTCGAGCTCGCGCTGCCCGCGGTGGTCTCGGTCAAAGAAGGGATCAACCTTCCCCGCTATCCGTCCCTGCCCGGACGCATGCGCGCCAAGAAGGCAGGGATCGAGCAGACCTCGCCCGAGTGGCACGAGGACCCCGTTCGCAAGCAATCGCTTCGGGTGCCGGCCGTCGAGCACCGCCGCGCCGAGATCCTCGGCACCGGTGTCGAGGCGGTACCGGCCCTTGTCGACCTGCTCGAGCAACTCGGAGTCCTGCCATGACGGTCCTCTGCCTCGTCGAGCACGACGGCACCGAGCCGATAGACGCTTCGCTACGGGCGCTGAGCTTTTCGAGGGCCCTTGCCGAGTCTTCCGGCGAGCCTCTCGCTGCGGCAGTCGTGGGGGCGGTCTCTCCGCCGCTCCTCGGGACGCTCGGCACCTTCGGGGTCGACGAGGCCTACTCGATCGAGTCGGACGAGCTGACCTGTTACGCCCCGAGGGGATGGGCGCGAGCCCTGCTCGGCCTCGCCTCGTCCCTGCCGGCGACCGCCGTTGTCGCGGCGGGGACCGATCGGGGCAACGAGGTCATCGCTCATGCCGGGGCGCTCGGTGGGCTTGCAATGGTCGCGAACTGTCTCAGCGCCTCGCGCTTGGACGAGTCGACCCTTGACATCAGCCGTCAGCGCTGGGCCGGGAGCCTCATCGAGGACGCCGTCGCCGAGGGATCCCCAGCCCTTCTCACTGTCGCGTTCGACGGGGTATTGCCCGTGCCGGCGCCGCAAAAGACCTCGCCCGGGCTGCAGGTCCATCGCCCGTCGTTGAGCGAGGAGGACCTCGCCGTGAGGGTGTCGGAGTGGACCGAACTGAGCGCAGGGATCTCGCTCGCCGAGGCGCGTGTGGTCGTCGGGGGCGGGCGCGGAGTCGGGAGCGCAGAGGGTTTCGGGCCGATCGAGGAGCTCGCGGGCCTGCTTGGCGCAGCCGTCGGGGTCTCGCGCGCCGTGACAAGCGCCGGCTGGCGCTCGCACAGCCAGCAGGTGGGCCAGACAGGCACACGCATAGCCCCCGATCTCTACATGCCCTGTGGGATCAGCGGGGCGATCCAGCACCTGGCGGGCTGCCACAGCGCCAAGCACGTCGTGGCGATCAACACGGACCCGGACGCACCGATCATCTCGAGGGCCGACTACGCCGTCATAGGCGACCTGAGCGTCATCATCCCGGCGCTCGTCACCGCGATCCGGGAGCGGGCCTTAAAGGACTGAACCGGGAGGCTCTGTCGAGGGCGGTCCTAGCTCGGCGACGGACCCGACGGCTCGCGGCGATAGAAACCAACCGTCGCCGGCGGCAATGGCGTATTGCCGAGAATGAGGTCCGCTGCCTTCTCGGCCAGCATCATGACCGGGGCGTAGATGTTGCCGTTGGTGACATAAGGCATGGCGGACGCGTCGACCACACGCAGGCCCTCGAGGCCGTGCACTCTCATGGTCGCGGGGTCGAGGACGGACCGGTCGTCAGTCCCCATCTTGCAGGTGCACGAAGGGTGAAGAGCCGTCTCCCCGTCGCGCGCCACCCAGTCGAGGATCTCGGTGTCGCTCGAAACGCCTGGTCCCGGCGAGAGCTCGCCACCATCGAACTCGCCGAAGGCCTCCTGGCCCAAGATGTCGCGGGCGACATGCACGGCTTCCACCCACTCGCGCTGGTCCTGCTCGGTCGACAGGTAGTTAAAACGCAACGCCGGGTGCACCCTCGGGTCGAGAGACCTGATCTTCACCGAGCCCCGGGCATCTGAGTACATAGGGCCGATGTGGACCTGGTAACCGTGGCCGCCGGAGGGTGCCGAACCGTCGTAGCGGATCGCGATAGGCAGGAAGTGGAACATCAGATTGGGGTAGCTGACCTCGTCGTTGCTCCGGGCGAAGCCCCCTCCTTCGAAGTGATTCGTCGCCGCCGGCCCCTTGCGCAAAAGCATCCACTGCAGGCCGATCCAGGGCCGGTTGCGCCACTTGAGCGCCGGAGCGACCGATACGGGCTTGGTGCACGAGTGCTGGATGTAGACCTCGAGGTGGTCCTGCAGGTTCTCCCCCACCCCGGGAAGGTCCTCCACGACCTGAACTCCGAGCGCCCCGAGCTCTCCGGCGTTACCGATGCCGGACAGCTGCAGGAGCTGGGGCGAGTTGAAGGCGCCCCCACACAAGATGACCTCGCCCGCCCGGACGTGCCGGCCCTCGGGCGCCAGCTCGACGCCTACCGCGCGACGTCCTTCGAAAATGACCTTTGTGACTAAGGTCCCGCAGCGAACCTCGAGGTTCGGCCTATGCATCACCGGGTGCAGGTAAGCGCGAGCCGCACTGAGCCGCCGCCCGCGGTGAATGTTCCGGTCGAAAGCGGCGAAGCCCTCTTGGCGGTAACCGTTCACGTCGTCGGTCAGCTCGTAACCGGCCTGCTGCACCGCCTCGAAGAAGGCCCTGAACAACGGACTCGTGGCCGGCCCGCGCTCGAGCACAAGCGGCCCGTGCGTGCCCCGGAACTCGTCGCCGCCGGCCAGGCATGTCTCCATGCGCTTGAAGTAGGGCAGGCAATGGGCGTAG
>JBEKMZ010000067.1:0-20570 GCA_049523315.1 Acidimicrobiales bacterium
AGCCATGCGAAGCGAGAAGGCCTCATCGCCGACTGCGAAGGTGTCGTCGAGTGCCATCTCGCCGGCCGCTAAGTCAGCGAGACGCCACTCCTCGCGGTGCCGCTCGAGGTCCGCTGGCGGCCTCGGAGGGGTCGGTGTCCTCGAAGTCGGCCTGGGCCTGGAAAGGACCGTACATCGGCTCGAGAAGCTGGCCGCCCGCCTGCTCGCGGAACCATCTGCGCTCGACCGTGGCGAGTTGGCGGACGAGCCCGAGCAACGACAGGCTCGACGTGATGACAGGTCGCGCGGCCGCCTGCTCGCCGGTCGAGCTTGCACAGATGTTAAGCAGCGTCGTGCGCTACCGGAGCAGGTAGGCCTACATCATCGGCCGACCGGGACCGACGAGAGGGCCGTCGACCGGTTCCGGAGTTGGCGCGGTCCACATGCAGACAGGTCCGGTGCTTAAGAGGAGGCGCCGAAGCCGCCCCCGTCGGCGCGCCTCGCGGCTTCTCGGGCGCTCTGGCGCTCCGACAGCCTGGCCGCGTAGGCGGCGGCCTCGCTGCGCCGGTCCATGCCGAGCTTGGAGAGCATGCTGGAGACGTAGTTCTTGACCGTCTTCTCCGCCAGGTAGAGGCGGTCGGCGATCTGGCGGTTTGTCAGACCCTCCGCCACGAGGTCGAGGACGCGCCGCTCCTGGTCCGAGAGCCGGTCGAGCCGCTCGTCGCGCGTCGGCCCGTCACGGAGCCTGTCGAAGACCCGCTTTGTCATCGAGGGGTCGATGAGCGACTCGCCCCGCCCGACCCGGCGCACGGCATCAACGAGGTCGCTGCCCCGGATCTGCTTGAGGACGTAGCCGGAGGCGCCGGCCATGATGGCGGCGAAGAGCGCCTCATCGTCGGCGAAGGAAGTGAGCATCAGGCACTGGACATCGGGCAGGCGTGAGCGCAGCTCACGACAGACCTCGATCCCGTCGCCGTCAGGCAGCCGGATGTCGAGCACGGCTACGTCCGGACCGAGCGCGACCCCGCGGGTCGTCGCCTCGGCGGCCGTGCCCGCCTCACCGACGACCTCGATGTCGCCGTCGGCCTCGAGCATCGAGCGGAGGCCGTTCCGGACGACCTCATGGTCGTCCACCAAGAACACGCGTAGCGCCATTGACCCTCCCTTTAGTACCGGTGGAACCTTACCGGGAGAGGGCCTAGCGATCGGGAGGAAGCTGCGAGAGCGCCTCGGGGCCGAGCGAGCGGTAGTGCTGTCGCCAGATCAGACGATAGACGCCGAGCCAACGCGGCACGGACCTCACGAACGGAATGAACGGGAGCAGCGCCAACAGCAAGGTGAGCAGCATCATGATCGCCCACACCTCGACGTCGCCGTTGCTTGAGGTGTTCATCGGGGGCACCTGGTACCACAAGGTGTAGAGCCAGAGCCACGCTTGACCGGGGAAGTTGCCGGTCTCGTTCATCATTCCCCACTGGTTTCCCTGGAGATGACGCTGGGTGGCCAGGTCCGACATGTAGTCGCCGTTCGCGATGAACAGCAAGGGGTTTGTGTAATTGGTCGCGTACTCCTGGGGGGAGGCGAGAAGGGCCCCGTCGAGGGCACCTGTCCTGGCCATCGAGACGAGGTCGCTGATGAGCACGCCGACCGGGCCGTAAGGACCGCTGTTCACGACCAGCTGGCCGTTGGAGAAAGTCGCGTTCGCGACTACCTTCTCGTACGCGGCGTCCCATCGTCCCTGTTGTGCCGAGGAGGCACCGTCGTACTCGGCCAGAGAAGCGCGCAAGGCGGGACGGTTCGGCAATGTCGAGAGCGGGTGCAGCACGAACACCTTGGCCGTGTCGATCGGGATCCTGACCCCGACCGCGTGCTCCAGCGAAAGCGGGCCGAGCTGTTGGCTCGCTCCCTGGGTGTTGGTGTAGGGCGGTCCGTAGGTCGCGAGCGCGCTCGTGTGATCGAGCTCGGTCATCGCCGTCTGCGCGAAGCCGACCGGGGCCGCGTTTGACCAGGACTTGACCGTCACCGGAGGGTCGTCGGGCGACGAAAACACGATCGCACAGCCGACGGTGATCACCAGCACGACGAGGAAGCAGATGAAGACTTCCTTGACGACGTCGTAGCGCCGGTACTCCCCTTTCCACTCGACGACGTCCCTGTCGGGTCTGAAACGGCGCGCCCGATGTGAACCCGCCTTGAGGGAAGTACTGGTGGCGCTCATGACTCGTCCTCCGGCAAGTGCCACAACTGCTCCGGTGCCGCGGGCTCGTCCGCCTTGGGCTCGGCAGCAGAGGTCTCGTCCAGCAGCGGTTCGGACAAAAGCGGTTCGGACAAGACGGGCCGCTGGACGATGGGCTCTTGTGTTGCCGGCTCTTGCAGCAACGGCTCTGGCACGAGCGGCTGCTGGCGTGTCGGCTCTTGCAACACTGGCTGGGCTGCCGGCTCTTGCAGCAACGGCTCTGGCACGAGGGTCTGCTGGGACATCGGCTCTTGCAAGAGAGGCTGTTGGGCAATGGGCACGTCCAAGAAGGGCTCTTGCGGAAGGACTGTGGTCGCCGGGGCCAACCCGGAGGTTGCGAAGCTGAGGCCGGCCTTGGCGAGCTGAGCTTGTGTCGCAGCGAAAGGCGGGACCACCCCGCGGCGCCTGACGAGCAGGACGTGGAGCCCGATGATGGCGGCAACGACCAGGGGCAGCAGGACGATGTGCCACATGAGCATCTGACCGAAGTTGAGAACGTTCCAGAAGGCCCCGGCACCTGTGGAGTTGATCCCATCTTTCGCCTGCGTGCCGATCCATTCCGAGTCAAAGTTCTGCTGGGAGAGATAGCCCGTAAAGGCTGCGGCGATCGAGATCACGAACGCGAGCACTCCGGTGATCCAGGTCGCCTTGCGACGGCCGCGCCAAGCCGCCATGAAGAACTTGGCCCAAAGGTGCACAACCATGAACATGAAGAAGAACTCGGTGCTCCACAGGTGCGTCGAGTTCACGAACAGCCCGACGTTGGAGCCGTGCCACCAGGCCGGGCCCTCGACGGCCAGGACGGCGCCCGACAGCAGCACGACGGCGAAGGCACCAATCGACAGGGCACCGAAAACGTAGGCCCAGGACGCCACGTAGGCCGGCTGGCGGTCAGGCAGGAGACGCTCGGGCGGGAACGCTTCGAGCGCGCTCTCGCGGAGCCTGCCGGTCCAGGTCCCCTTGTCTGCGCTCACGGCAAAGTCGCTCGGGGGAGTACTCACTTTCGCCTCGCCTGGTGCTTTGGAAACGGCAATGCGATCGCAAGTACGAACATGACGATCATCACCGCGATGACGATCAGGTTGGCAAGCGAGATCTGCACGACCCCCCAACTGATGTACTTGCCTGTGCCACCGAGGTGCACCAGCGCTGCGAGCAGGTTCATTCCCCCGGTACCTATCGTGTGACCCACGGTCCCCACCTTCCCTGCGCATTTTGTATGCGGCGTGAGTGCAACCCTAGGGCCAAAAGTCCCGAGTGTCTCAGGACCAGTCGGGACGCGCCCGGAGGCCGAAGCCGCCGGCGAGGGCGGCGAGGGTCTCGTCGATCGGCGCGAGCGCTTCCACCTCGTCGAAGTTGTAGACCCAGAACTCGAAGTTGGAGGCAGCCACGGCGATGATCGCCTCGGCGGCGAGCAACAGGACGGAAGCGAGGGCTTGCCGTTCAGCCTGCTCTATCAGGACCTGGGCAAGAGTCTCCTGGGAGGCGCACCGCCGTCTCGTTCGCGGCCGTCCTCGTCGGACTGTTCGTGCGGAGCGCTCCGGCGGGGCCGATCCCGCCGAAGCGGGGCTCAGCGTCTGAGCTGATCGATGGCTAGGGGCCCCGCCCAGTGCTCGTCGGTAACATTCGGGAGATGAACTGGGCGTGCCTCGCCATCGGGGTCCTCGCCGTCATCGGTGTCCTGAGCGCCCTCGTCCCCTTGCGGGGCGCGGTGGGCTCGGCTCTCTCGTTCGTCCCGAGCTGGATCCTTGGCGAGGCGCCCCTGCACCTCGCGCTGGTCGTGGTCGCAGCGACGCTCGCCTGCGGGCTCTCGGGTGGGTTCTCGAGCGCTCCCGGCTGGGTAGGCGGGGCGCTGGTCGCAATCGCGTGCGCTGGCCTCGTCGCGCAATTCGCCTCGGGCCTGCGCTCCCGGCGGTACCTCGAGAGCGCTCTTCGCGAGACCGGCTTGCTCGCCTCGCCGTGGAACTGGACCGCAGCCGACACGCGCCGGGTGGTGGTGGCACTGCCGTTGCGGCCGCGAGATGTCGAGCGCACCCGTGACATCGCCTACGTGGCCGAAGCCGGGCGTGCCCATCGCCTCGACATATATCGCAGGGCCAGTCCTTTGACGACGGCTCCGGCACCGGTGCTCTTGTACTTCCACGGCGGTGCCTGGGTGATGGGGGACAAAAGGGAGCAGGGCATCCCGATGCTCGAGTACCTCGCCGAGCGGAGCTATGTCTGCGTCACCGCCAACTACGCCCTGAGCCCGAAGGCGCGCTGGCCTCAGCACGTTCTCGACTGCAAGCTGGCGCTGGCGTGGGTCAAGCGCAACATCGCCGATTACGGGGGCGATCCCGGCCTTGTCTTCGTGTCCGGGTGCTCCGCCGGTGGCCACCTCGCGGCCCTTGTGGCGCTCACCGCCAACGACCCGACATGGCAACCGGGCTTCGAGGACGAGGATAGCGAAGTGGTCGGCTGCATCCCCCTCTACGGCGTCTACGACTTCGTCGACAGCGACAGGATCGGGAACGCCAATCTTGCTCCGATATTGGAACGCCACGTCTTCGAGCGGGCCGCCGTCGAGGCGTTCGCGGCGGCTTCGCCGATCTCGAGGGTGCACGAGTCAGCACCGCCGTTCTTTGTTGTCCACGGCCGCAACGACGTCCTCGTCCCCGTCCAGGCCGCACGCGCCTTTGTCGGCTCGCTTCGCGCCGCCAGCTCTCAGCCCGTCGCCTTCGCCGAACTGCCCTTGGCCCAGCACGGCTTCGACAACTTCTGGTCACCGCGTACGGTGCATTTCGTGCACTCCGTCGAGCGTTTCACCGAGGGGATCGTCGCCACCCGGGCCGCCGGCCGGGAGGTGGGCCGGTAAGCCCGGGACGGTCGCGGCCTACGATGCAGCAGATGGCGCCCGCCACAAGACCGGACAGGCTCGAACGGATGACGAACCTCGTCCTGGTGCTGCTCGAGACACCACGCCCGTTGTCGTTGCGGGAGATCGCCTCGAGCGTGGTCGGCTACCCCGAGGGTAAGGAGGCGAGCCGGCAGGCCTTCGAGCGGGACAAGCGGGCGCTTCGCGAGCTCGGGATCCCGATCAGCGTCGAGCCGTTGGCGGGCGAGGAACAGCTCGGCTATCGGATCTACCCGGAGAGCTACTACCTTCCCGAGCTCCGCCTCGATCCGGACGAGGAGCACGCGCTCAGCTTCGCTGTTGCCGCAGTCCAGCTCGGGGGTGCGGCGGGACGCGACGCCGTCGCCAAGCTCGGTGCCACCGGCGAGGTCCCCGAGCCAGGCCTGCCCCCGATAGCGGTGCTGCCGTCTTTGCCCGCCCTCGGCCCGTTGCATGAGGCCGTTCGCGACAGGGCTCTCGTGAGCTTCGCTTACCGTGGCCGGCATCGAGAGGTCGAGCCTTACGGGCTCGCCTTCAGGCTGACGGCCTGGTACCTCGTCGGGCGGGACCGAACCGCGTCCGACGCCGGGCTGCGGACCTTCCGGGTCGACCGTTTCGAGGACGCCCCGGTTCTCCGCGAGTCCGGAGCCTTCGAGCTGCCGGAGGGATTCGACTTACGCGAGGCGGTCCGTTTCCTCCCTTGGCGTGTTGGCGCAAGGGCCGCCAGTGCCCGGGTCGACGAGGAGGACACCGAGCCTGCGACGGTAGAGGTGACGATGGTCGTCGACGCGCGGCTCGCCCGCAGCGTCGTCGCGACGGTGGGAGCCGGCTCGGTGGAGTCCTGGGAGCCATCGGGGGCCGCGCGGCTTCGGATCGCCGTTCCCACCCAGTCGGCTTTCGTCGACTGGGTGGTCGGCCTCGGCGACACGGCCGAGGTGCTCGGTCCACCCGAAATGCGGGCTGCAGTCGTCCGCCGGCTCGAGGCCTTTCTGGAACGCCAGCAGGCGACGCCGAGCCCCTCAGATGGCCCGGCTTTGGCGCCGAGCCTTCCGATCGCCAAGGCGGCCCCGGCCGAGGGTACTACCGCGTCCGACGAACCTGACGAACCTCTCGAAGCGCGCCGCCCGCTTCCCTCGCCGCAGGCGACAGCGGGCGACCGTCTCAACCGCCTGCTCGCCATCTTGGTTTACCTGGCGAGGGTCGGGGAGGCCCAGCTCGGCGAACTCGCCTCCCGGTTCTCGGTGAGCCCGACTGAGCTCCTGCACGACCTCGAGCTCGCGGCTTGTTGCGGTGTGCCGCCGTACACGCCCGACCAGTTGATCGACTTGTTGATAGACGAAGACCGTGTCGTGGCCGAGGGCCTGCGCGAGCTGGCCCACCCTCGCCGGTTCACACCGGAAGAGGGTTTCGCCCTCGCCGCCGCAGCCCGTGCGCTCCTCGCAGTGCCGGGGGCAGACAACGAGGGTGACCTCGCAGGCGCGCTCGCGAAGCTTGAGGCGGTGTTGGGCTCTTCGAGCATGGCCGTCGAGGTCGACTCTGCGCCCGCGCTCGCCTCGCTGCAGGCTGCGGTCGCCTCGGGCGAGCAGGTCGAGATCGACTACTTCGGCGCTTCGGCGACAGAGCCCTCGACGCGCGTTGTCGACCCGTACCAGGTCGTTGTCCGTGAGGGCAGGTGGTACCTGGACGCCTGGTGCCACAAGGCGGGCGGCCTGCGCCGTTTCCAGGTCGATCGCGTGCGCGCCGTACGCTCGACCGGTCGGCACGCCGATCTCAGCCCGCTCAGCGAATCGGAGCGTGAGGCAATCTCGCGCCCAGAGGCCTTCCTGGGTGCGTCCGAGGCCGTCATGGCGAGGGTGGTGTTCCCGCAGGAGGCACGTTTCGCGGTGGAGGGCTTGGTCACAAGTGCTCTCGAGGAACTTGGCGACGGCAGGCTCGCGGCGACCGTACCGGTCAGCGACACCGAGGGCTTTCTCGGGCGGCTGCTCTTGTTGCTCGGACCACGCTCAGAGGTGGTTCACCCGCCCGAGCTCGCTGACGCGGGTGCTAGGGCAGCTCGTCGTGCCCTCGACCGGTACCGGCGATAGCCACACCCGCCGCCCGCGGCCCACCGCGCGGCTCAGCTGCTAGGGCTACGAACTCTCCGGGCCAGGCGCGGCGCAGTTGTGGCAAAGAGAGGATCTGAGGGGTCCTCACCGCCGCAACCCGCACTGGTCCGCACCCGCATGAGGTGGAACAAGTGCCCTGGCCTGACAATGGCCCGCGAGGTCTCTGATGCTGAGCGGTTCCGGTAGGTCCCGCGGTCGGTGCTTTGCGTAACCAGGGTGCGTGCTGAGTGTCGCCAAGCTGGCGCGGGGCAGGGAGGCCTACTACCTGGCGACACTGGCATCAGCTCGCGAAGCCAACGGGGGCCTGATCGAGCCCGAGGGACGCTGGCTCGGGCGCGTGGCCGAGACTCTGGGGCTGTCGGGAACCGTGGAGCCTGCGGCGCTTCGGGCGGTGTTGTCAGGTGTCGATCCCACTTCGGGCGAAGTGCTCTCGCCGCACCACGACCGCGTCCGCGTCGTCGCCTACGACTGCACCTACTCGACACCGAAGTCGGTGAGCGTTCTGCACGCCCTCGGGCCCGAGGAGGTCCAGGCGCAGGTTCGCGCCGGCCACGAGGAAGCCGCCGGGGCCGCTCTTGGCTACCTCGAGCGGCGCGGGGCCCGCGTACGCCGCATCCCCGCTCGAGGCGAGCCGGCTTCGTCCGTCCCCGCAGCGGGCTTTGTCGCTGCGGCCTTCTTGCACCGCACGAGCCGCGCGCCCGATCCTCACCTTCATAGCCACGTCCTCATCGCCAACATGTCGACCGGGCCCGACGGCCGCTGGTCGGCACTCGACGGCCGTGGCCTTTACCTCGAGCTCCGGACGGCCCGCGATCTCTACGAAACCCAGCTGCGCTCCGAGTTGACGCGGCGTCTGGCCGTGTCCTGGCGGGAGCTGCAGGGCGCGTGGGCCGACATCGCCGGCATCGACCCGAAGCTGAGCCGGGCCTTCTCCCGCCGTTCGATAGAGATCGAGGCGGCCCTCGAGCAATCCGGCCGGTCCGGCCCGCGCGCCAGGCGCATCGTCTCGGTGCGCACGAGGCCCGAGAAGGATCTCGGCACTCCCTACGAGTCACTCGTAGCCGACTGGAGGGAGCGTTCGTACCGGCTCGGGCTCTCCGAGGGCAGGCTTGCCGCGGTCGCCCGGCGGCCACGACCCGGTGCAGTGGTGTCCGATCGATGGGCCGAGCGCGCACTCGGCGAGGCAGGTGTTTTGGCCCGCGACGGCACCTGCGGGCGTGGGGACCTGGTGCGGGCACGCTGTGCATCCCTGCCGGTCGGCGCCGAGGTGGCGGATGTGGAACGGGACGTGGACGCGCTCGTTTCCGCAGGGCGCCTTGTCCCGCTCCCTGGGCCGGCCAGCCCGTTCCGCAGGGGCCTAAGGGCGAGCTCTGATCGGCCCATTCCTGTCGGTATCACCGAGATTGTCTATACGACGCCAGCGATCCTGGAACTGCACGAGAAGCTCGGCAATCTCGTCCGGGCCTGTCCCGGAGCGGTGGAGCTTCTCACCTACGACCCGGGTGAAAGGCTCGATGCGCTCGACAAGCTGGGCGACCTTTTGTCCGACCCGGAAAGGCTTGTCACCGCGTTCGCGCCTGCTCGTGCTGCGGCGGCGTCGTTCGAGGCGGTCACGGGCATCGAGACCGTGCCCGTTGCGCAGCTCGGCGCTAGCCGCGCCAGACTGCAGAGTCCCGGCGGCAGCGTCCTCGTGCTGGCGGAAGCACAGCGCCTCGGCCCGTGGGAGCTCGCCGCGGCCATCGAGTCCGCCCTCCGACGCTGTGAGAGATTGATCCTGTTCGCGCCCTCTACATCGCTCGAGGGCCGTTTCGGGACCGCTTCGGCGCTAGCACCTCATCTTGATGCGTTCGCACTTCGTGAGCGTGCTCACGAGGCGGGTTTCGCCAGCAGAGCAAGCGACTCGGGCGCGATGACGGGCGAGGTGGAAAGGTACCGCTTTGCCGGCCGGGAAGTCGTCCTAGCCACCGATGGCGCCAGCGCTCGCAGAGAGCTGGTTCGAGCCTGGGAGCGCGAGCATGCCCTGGGGCGGCGGGTGCTTGTCGCGGCGGGCGACGACGCCGTCGTCGCCCGCCTGCGTGATGCCGTCCAGGACGCGGGTGGATCGCCGGACGAGGTTGTCGAGACCCGACGGCTCGCGGGAGCCCTTGTGGGCGACCGGCGATCTCCAGGCCCAGGGAGTCGTGTCGTCGTGCTCGGGACCCTGCCTCGGGGTGTACCTGCAGAGCAGGCAGAGGTCAGCGTTCACGTGGCAGTTGTGCCCCGGCAGGTGTCCCCGGCCGACCGTGTGGGCCGCGCGGCCGAAGTGGCGCAGCCGAAGTACCTCGTCTCGGAGCTCGGGGCGGTCCCGGAGGCTCTGAGCGAGCGCGCGGCTTGGCGCAAGGGTGCCGCGGCCATAGAGGCCTTCCGCAGGCGATGGTCGATCACCGACCGTGATCATGCCGTCGGTGACCGGAGGGCGCTGCAGTCCCTCGAGGTCGATGGGCGCGAGGAGTTGGCCGCGACGACACTCGAGCTCGACCGGGCGCTCCGCTCGAGCGAGCGGGCATTGGCGGGGCTTGCTCGGCACGGGCCGGCAGGCCCGGGTAGAGCGCGCTGAGACATGGCACAGCCGTCGTACGGGCCGCCGCGACCGCAGTGGCGGGCTCGCAGCCCGTCTGGGCCAATGCTCCGGGCGACTTGGTGATGGTGCCTTCGTCGCTCATCTGCCGATCGCATTCAACCCGCCCCCGGGACGCCCGCGATGCGCCGTGACGATTCGGCCGGAGGGTGGGGAGATCTCGGGCCCATTACGCTGACGAGCAATGGCTCGGCCGTCTGCAATCGCCTCGCGCCACGGCGAGCTCGAATACCACGGAGTCATCTCCAAGTGACCTGGCTCGGCGCCTTCGATGCCAAGTATCAGGCCACGGTTCCCGCGGGCGATCGCGTCGATAGGAAGGGCTCGCTCCTTTCGCATTGATACGGTCCGGCTCGTGTTCCGCCCGAACGCGCCGAGGCCGCGCCGCCGGGGGCCTTCTGTGACTGAGACGGTCGCAACGTCGTGTTCACCAGCGAGGAGCGAGACCGCCTCGAGCGTCCGGGTGTCGCCGATGCCGGGAAAGATGAGCTTGGTGCCGAAAAGCGAGAGGAACCCGTCCGCTTCGCGGTCCCACCGCGCGCGGGCCTGGGCGAGGTCCTGCAGGCACGCCAGCGTCACGACGCCCTGGCTGCCACCTTCGGCGATGAGGGTCGGCAGGTCGTGCAACGGTGCAATGTTCGCCAGCTCGTCCAGTACGAGCAAAAGAGGTGCCTCGGGACAAGGCCCTGGTGTCCGGAGGAAGGTGCCACCGCTGCCGGGGCCGGAAAGGGTCGCCGCAAGCGAGCGTCGATAGGCGACATCCCGGACCTCTCGCAGAAGCCCGGCGACGAGCGGGGCGGCCTGTCGCTGATGGTCACTGCCGGCACAGACATAGAGCGTCCCGCTGCTGGCCAACAGCTCGCCGGCATCCAGGAGGCGCCCGGTGGTCGATCCGAGCGCGGCATCGGTGCGGTAACCGGCGAGCACGCCCGAGGCGGTGGACCAGATCCCGCTCTGCTCACGCCCGTCGGTGGCGATGATCCCTTCGAGGAGATCGAGCGCCCTGTCGGCCGAATGCCGCGCGAGCGAGGCCCTCGCATCTTCGGGATCGTGCCGGTCGACGCTAGCCAGCACGTCCGGGAATGGCCTGTCATCGAGGGCACCCGCGTGCAACACGACACTGAGCAAGGCCCCGGCCCGCTCGCTCCAGTGGGAGGCGTCGCCGCGGTCCGAGCCCGGTCTGGCGGCCCGCACCATGGACTCGGCGACGAGGACCGCGCCGTCCCATGTGCTGGCGAGCCCGAGCGGTGACCATCCGACGCGCTCGACTCCATCGGGGCAGGGCACCGAACCGCCCGGGTCGTAAAGCAGCACAGGTCCGATCCGGGCCCGTGCGGCCCAGGTAGTTGCGAGGAGATCGGCCTTCGTCGAGGCTGCGATCACAGGTCCACAAGCGGCGATCACGTTCGGGATCACGACCGCTGCCGTCTTCCCTGACCGCGGAGGGCCTAACAACAAGACGCCGTCCTGCGGGCGGGCGAAGACCGGGAGGCGTCTTTGTCCGAGTGACCGGCCCAGATAGATGCCATGCCCGTAACGCTGCGACGTCGCTAGCGCCGCCCCGAGAGCATCAAGGTTCGCATCTGCCACAATCTGGTCCTAGCCGGGGCACCTACCCGTGAACATCACCCGGAGTCATTGTGCCCGGACCGGTGACGTGCTGGCAGCCACGCGAGCTCGCCAAGCCAGCGGTGTCATCATGAGATCTTCGTGACAGCAGGCTGTCACAACAGTGGTCGGACGAGCTTTCGGTGGCCGCGGGGAGACCCGCTGGCGGCAGTGCGCGAGCGCTCGAACGTGCCGCGCACGGCCACAGCGTCCCGACCACGAATTCGCTCGCCGCAGCCCTCCCGACAGAGCCCGACGCCAAGATTGAGGAAACTTTGGCCTTGCCGGGCTTCTGGGAGCGAGCGGCCAGCGAGCTCCCGCGGAGGGCCCGAAAAGGGCACCAATCGTCTCGCAGCGCGAGAAAGGCCTTATTAATATTGGTCAAACTGACCGCTCGAAATGCAAGTCGATCGGATCTTCGATCCGAAACAGGCCGTAGAATAAAGGGGTAAACGGTCGCTCGGGGGAGAATGCTTGATTTCCGCGGGAAAATCACCTTGTATTGCGTGAGGGTCGGACAACATGCCAGGAGGCAAAATTGAATAGAACCGAACTGATCGGCGAGGTGTCCAAGCACACTGGGCTGACCACAAAGCAGGCAGAGAGCGGTTTGAAGGCGTTCGAGTTCGTCGTCACCTCGGCACTGCGGGGCAACGACACCGTGCGCATCACAGGCTTTGGAACATTCAAGGTCCGTGACCGTGCCGCGCGCCGTGGCCGTAACCCGCAAACCGGAGCGCCTGTGCGGATCAAGGCATCCAAGGGCATCGGCTTTGCTGCGGGCGCCGGGTTGAAGAAGGACCTCAACACGCGCACCGCGTTGGAGAAGCCCGAGTACGTAGGTACTGCCGCCGCAAACGCCGCCAAAGCACCGGTAGCCCGCAAGGCCGCTCCGGCCAAGAAGGCCCCAGCCAAGAAGGCCCCTGCGAAGAAGGCTGCACCTGCGAGGAAGGCTGCACCTGCGAGGAAGGCTGCACCTGCGAGGAAGGCCGCACCTGCGAGGAAGGCTCCGGCCAAGAAGGCACCTGCGAAAAAGGCACCTGCGAAAAAGGCACCTGCAAAGAGGACTGCTCGCTAGGAGCCATTTCGCAACAGGCTTTACTCGACGAGGCCTCGTGGCACGCATCGTGTTGCGAGGCCTCGTCGCGTCTGCAATGGGTTCTCTCAGAGCTTGTCGATGCGTTTGAACGCCTCGGCGGCAGTGAAGCCGCTGTCGGCCGGGTGCTCGCCAAGTCGCTCGGTGACCCGGCGCTTGAACTCGATCACGTCTTCTCCGTCGTCAGGGGCGTCGGCATGTTCGATCCCCATCGTCGATCGCAGCTGACTTCGGTGCTTCAAGAGCGCCGCGATCTTTGCATCGACGAAGCCGGTCACGTTTTCGAGATGGTCAGGCTCGTCCGCCTCGAACAAGAGCAGTGTCTTCGGCCGGTGTGGCGCGTCGTCGAGCTCGGGGAAAAAGAGCGGGTCGCGTGCTGCCACGATGCCGTCGGTCACCAGGAAGCCTGCGTTGCGGTGGTCGGGGTGGAGCCTGTACCGCTTCCACGGGTCGTGACCCAATACGACCTCGGGCCGGAGCTTGCGTATACAGGCCGCGACCTGGAAGCGCTGGCGGATCCCGGACTCGAGCTCCCCGTCGGGCCAACCTAGGAAGATCACATCGCCTTTTCCACCGAGTGCGACCGAAGCGGCTCGTTGCTCGTCGCGCCGCGTTAAGACGAGCTCTGCGGGATCGCCTGCGGGGTCCCAGGAACCCTTGGACCCGTCGGTGCAGACGAGGTGGAAGATCTGACAGCCGTGCGCGGCCCATTTCGCTAGAGTGCCGCCGCAGCCGAACTCGATGTCGTCAGGGTGTGCCCCGACGGCGAGCGCCCGTTCGGGGACCGGTAGGTTGGATTCCACCGGGTCAGGATGCCACGTTGGCGAGCGCCAGGTCCTCGGGGAGGTCGATGTCGATCGCGAGCCGGCGGTCGTAGATGATCTCGCAGGGCAGGCCCAGCCTGGCTGCTTCGCTCCGATGGCGCTCGAAGCTCCCCGCACCGTAGGCGAAACAGAAACCCGCGCCGGTGGGCACCACCGCCACGTTTGTGCCGTCGCGGCGGCGGTCCGGCACGAGCGTGACCATTCCGGGCTCGCCGAGCGCGGCTAGGCCGGCGGCAAAGGGGAGATCCGCGTGCGCTACGACCGAAAGATCGACCCCCTCGGACTGAAGCTGTGCGACTCCCGCCATTACCGCCGCCGACAAACCCAACCCCGGCGTCCAGGCCACCCGGGCACCGTGGGCGGTCGCCCAAGTTGCGACCTCCTCGTCGTCGCAGACAACGAGGACCTCGAGCGGGGCGGCGGCAGCGATCACCCTCGAGGCGAGCTCGCGCGCGAGTGCCTCACGGGCGTGCGTGTCGAGCACTGTTGCTAGGCGCAACTTTGCGGCACGGAACGATTTCACAGGGACGAGCACGGCGCGTACCGTCACCTCGAGGTCACCTCCCGGCGAGGCGCGCCGTGGCGATGCGGTGAGGGCCGAGCTCGAAGGAGCCCTCGAAGCTGGCGAGGTGGCGGCCGCGAAGGTCGACGAGCTGGCCGCGCACGGGCGTCGAGCGTGCGTCCGGATCTGCATCGGCTCCGGTTCCACCCCGCACCTCGACGCGAACCGTCGTCGCGCGCGGATTGAACACGCGCATCTCGAGCGCGCCGCCCGCAACGCGGTGCAACGCGCTCACTTCCGCGCCGGTGACGCCGAGCAAGGACGCTTCGAGACCGAGTCTGCCCCCGCCGAGGCTCGATACAACCGGGAGCTCGAAAAAGGCTTCGTCGGCGAGCGCGTAAGGGTCGTCCACATCGAGGGCCACGGCATAGTTGAGGGCCAGCGGGCGCTGCAACTGCGGACCCTCGAGCGTATCGACCGGGCCTGCGGGCAGAGGCCGGTTCAACATCGTGAGGCGTGAGAGCATGCCGGTCGCCCTCAGCAAGGTCAGGGCCAGGCCGCGCGCCCACAAGGCGCCGTCGGCGTCGGGCTCGGTGAGATCGACGAGTTCGTACTCGCAGAGCCCTTCGTGAAAGACGCTCAGTCCTCCGGCTTGTACGAAGCGTCTGGACGGAAAGGTCGCGAGGGGACGTTCACTCGGTCCTCCCTCGGCCAAAAGGCCGCGCTCGACGATGTCGAAGGCGCATTCGGCACTTGAGTGATCGGTCGCCTCGGGGAGCGGGAACCACGCCCTGAGCCGGTGGTCCCGGCACGTGTTGTCGAAGCTCGTCGTGACCCGGACGAGCCGCTCACTCGCGCGAAGCTCGATCCGCGAAATGACCGCGACCTCGCGTTCGCCCGCTCTGGCACGACGGCGTTCGTCGATCCGCTCGGGCCAGCGGTAGCTGCGCTCGGCTAGGGCGACAGCGCGGACGGGACCGGCCTCGAGCAGTGAAAGCGTGACGTGCTCGGCCACGTCGACAACCAGATCGTGCTCGGGCGGCGAGTAGTTGTAGGTGTCCCCGAAGTCTCCCGAGTCGATGAGCCTGTTGAAGCCACCGAGGCCGTTGACCGAGAAGGTGCCGTCGGTTGGCGAGAGGACAACCTTCACGAGCGAGTTGGAGAGTGTCAAGGTGCCATCAGGGTCCTCGGTGGCTGTCACCGGGTCCGAGAGTGGGGCAGGCTGCCATGCCTTCCAGCCGTATCCCGGGACATCCTGCACCCGTGCGAGCAGTCGCCGGGAGGAGGCCTGGTCGAGCTTCACCCTGACCTGGGCATCGGGGCGGAGGGTGAAGCGGGCGAGGAGATCGCTCTTTATCTGCTCGACCTGAAGGTCCTTGGAGCGTTCCGGCAACAAGCGCACGGTGATGTCGATGCCAGTGTCGTCCTCTTCGACGTCCACCCCGGCGACGAAGACACCGTCGCCCATCTGGTCCTGTGAGCCGAGCTGGGCCAGCACGCCGCGCACCTCGGCCGTGGTGAGGACGAGGTCGGCTCCGAGTCCGGCGCGCTCGTCGAGGATCTGGGCACCTTCGATCGGACCCTGCCCACCGATGACCAGCTCGACGACGCCGGAGCGCGGGCGCGCACTGGGGTTCAGGGCGACGTGGCAAGGTTCCGAGAGCGATGAGGCGAGCTCCCTCAGGGCACGTTCGGCGACCCCTTCGGCGATCCGCTTCGCCTCGGCGTAACGGTAAAGGACCGCCGCGGCGACCTCGTCGTGCGAGCAGGCGCAGACCGAGTCGTGGGCGCAGTTCCGTACGAGCTCGCGCCATGCGATCCGCAGCGCCGAATCGGGGTAGCGCTCAGGTGCGATGAGAAGCGCCGCCACCGGCTCGGCGAGACGCTCGAGCGTCCTCTCGGCACGGGCGGCTGCCTGCTTGACGTCGACGCGATTGGAGGCGACTCCCATCAAGACGTTCGATCGCGCGCCCGAGCGGAGTTCGCCCCGCCAGGTGGGCAAGCCCGAGCGGGGAGCGGAGCCGAGCGCCTCGGGCAGCGAACAGATGACGATGTCGAACCGGTCCTGGATCGCGTTTGCCTCGGCGACCACGCGGCCGAGCCACGGCTGGGGCTCTTGGTGATCGGTCCCGTTCGGAAACAGGATCGGGCTGTCCCGCCCGATGAAGCACGCCTCGTGCTCCTCTTCGAAAGCCCTGAGGCGCCTCACGAAGGCTTTGGCGTCATCGCCGACCGACGCACCGGCCGAGTAGCCCGCGATGAGGTATTCGGCACGCACGAGCGAACCGTCGGGGGACTCCCAGGAAAAGGCCGTCTTGTCGACCGCCGAGGGCACGCCCCGCCACACGACGGCGTCAGAGAAGCCCGCCGCGCGCAAGATCTGAGGCATCTGGCCGATATGGCCGAACATGTCCGGGAGGTAACCGACCTCCATTGCACCGCCGAAGGCCGCAGACCGTTCGAGGCCGAGCTGCAGGTTGCGCACGATCGTCTCGCCCGAGACGAGGAACTCGTCCATGAGGATGTACCAGGGTCCGAAGCTGATCCGTCCGGAGGCGGCGAGCCTCTGCAGGCGTCCCGCGTTCTCCGGGCGGACCTCGAGGTAGTCGTCGACGGCCGCCATGTGACCGTCGAAGAGGAAGCGGGCGTAGGACGGGTCGGACTCCATGAGATCGAGGAGCTTGTCCACGAGGTCGACGAGACGCAGCTGGAAGGTGCGGAACGGCGAGTACCACTCCCTGTCCCAGTGGGTGTGCGGCATGACGTTGACCCTGCGGCGCGAGGGCGCGGGCGTGGCCTTGGTTGCGGGCGCGTTCTCGTCCGCGTGCGGAGACATGTCCTGCACGCTAGGCCTCGAGCACACGCCCGCACGGGTCGGCGTCATAGCCGGCTATTGCGGTCAGCTGGGCGGTGAGCTCCCTGCCGGCGAGCACGTCGAGGAGGGCGCGCACCTCGGCGGTGCCAAGTAGCGAGCGCGGGAGGTGGAGCTCGCAGATCTCCTCTTGCCATGGGACGAATCCGAGCCCGTAGGCCAAGGCGACCGGCTCGCTCGCGACCCCGACGTCGGCCAGTCCGGCTGCGATCGAGGAGGCGACGAGCAGATGCGCGCTGCACGCGCTGTCGTAGCCGGGCAGCCCAGCGGGCGCCTCCCCGAGCTCCGCGAGCGCCTCGTCGAGGAGCCTGCGCGCCTCCGAGCCGGGCTCGCGGTTGGCGAGGCGGAGGCCGAGCTCGAGCGCTTGGCCCAGGGACCCCACGGCCTCTGTGTACTTGGGGGAGATGACAAGGCCCTCTCGCCAGGCGGCGAAACCGACGACCTCGTGGCCGGCCGGGCGCCTCGGTTCCTCGTCGGCGCGACGGTGGACGGCAGCCGCATGCACCGTGCCGGCCTCGAGGAGCTGTCTGGCGGCGGTGTTGTTGCACGACCACCACACGAGGTTCGTCGGCGGCCGGTGGCGTCCGAGCGGCCCTGCCAAAAGGGCGAGGGCGGGGTCGCAGCCGGCGACCGCCAGGGTCGGGCCAGAAGTGGCGATCGGCTGGAGGTCGATGAGCGAGCCTGCCGGCGCGGCCACGGTTGTCGACGCGTGGGCGAGCGCTGGCCGAAAGCCCGGCGCGAACCCGAAGTCGCCGACGAGAGGGAAAGCCACCTGGGAACCGTCGACCTCCGAGAGCAAAAAGCGGGCGGAACCTAGAACGGGAGCGACGAGCCGGGCGGCGCGCACAGGCAGCTCGGGTCCGGCTCCGAAGAGCTCCTCCACGCTCGTGCCCAGGGCGGAAGCAAGCGCGAGCGCGACATCTAAGGAGGGGGACCATCTGCCGGACTCGATCCCCGAGATCGACTGGCGCGTCACCCCCGCGATGTCGGCGAGGGCTCCTTGCGACAGCCCCCGGGCGAGACGGGCAAGGCGGAAGCGGTCATCAATCCTCTCGCTGCTGGCGGTCATGGTGCTCCGCCTCAGCTCTCGACCAGGGGCGGGTCGAGCGCGGTGAGGGTGCACTCGGTACCGCCCGCGGGCGGCTCGTCTAGGTGGACGGTGAATTGCTCTCCCGAAGCGTCGGCCACGGTGCATTCGTATCGCGGCCCGAACGGGCGCGTCGACCGTACGGTGCCTTTCAGCACGACGCCGCGCTCGGGCAAGGCGCCGCCAACGACGCGATCAGGGTGGATGGCGTACCAGCGACCGCCTGAGGCGCTCTCGGGGACGAAGCCGCCGTAACCGACGAGCTCGGCGACGCGACGCGTCGCCGGCGCCAGCACCACTTCGTGCGAACCCCCCATCTGCAGCAGTCTGCCGTCGTCGATGATGCCGAGCCGGTCGCTGAAGGCCTGGGCCTCGGCGAGGTCGTGGGTGACGAGGATGCCGGCCGCGTCGTGGGTCTCCGAAGTCTCGATCGTTAGAAGGCGCAAGGCTTCGCGCGCGGCGACGTCGACGGCCGACAGCGGCTCGTCCAACAGCAGCACGCGGAACGGGCTCGCGAGCGCCCGCCCGAGAGCGACGCGCTGGCGCTGCCCGCCGGAGAGAGCGGCACCCCGGGCCTGGGCGAGAAAGCTGAGCCCGAGTCGCTCGAGAAGCTCGGCCACACGGCCCCGGCCGGGGGACCGGCGCATCCCGTAGGCGATGTTCTGCTCGACGGTCAGGTGCGGGAACAACGTCGTCGGTTGGCGCACGAGCGCGACCCGCCTGTCGCGCGGCTGCAACGTAGCTTCGCCCTTGAGTTTGCCGGCGACGAGGCTGCCATCGACCCTGACGACGCCGCGGCTCAATCTGGTGAGGCCCGCGATCGACTCGAGGATCGTGGTCTTGCCCGCTCCTGAGGTCCCGAAGATGGCCATGCGCTCGCCCGCCTCGAGGCTGAAGTCCGCCTGGACGGTGACCTGCCTGCGTTCCACCTCGAGGTCCACCTCGAGTAGGCGATAAGGGGTGCGGCTCACGGTGCCTCGAGCCCGGCGACGCGGGCGCGTGTCCGGGCGCTCCACAAGTAGGCGAGGACCGGGAGGGGGAGCGCGGCGACGACCAGCAGCAGAGCGAAGGGGAGCGCGCCGGACAGGCCGAATTCCTGGAAGGCGATGAAGATCTGGTTCGGAAGGCCGCGGGGGTAGTACGCGACGATGATGACGGCCCCGAAGGCGCCCATCGCGCGGGCCCAGGCGGTCGCGAGGCCGGTCGCCAGTCCCGGAGCTGCGAGGGGAAGCGTGATGCGCCGGAACGCCTGCAGGGGGCGGTCACCGAGGAGGGTGGCGTCCTGTTCGATGCGCGGGTCGACCGACGCGAAGGCGGCATGGGCGCCGAGGACATAGAACGGCGCAGCCTCGTAGAACTCGGCGACGACGAGAGCGAAGAAGGTGTTAACCCCGGTCAGGTGGATGTCGGCGAGCAGGTTGCCGAGCGTTCCCTCAGGCCCGATGAGGAAGATGAGCAACAGGCCGATCACGAGCGGCGGCATCATGAGCGGGAGCATGATGCCGAGCTCGACTACGCGTGCCAGCGGCAGGCGGCCCCTCGCGAGCAAGTAGGCGAGCGGGGTGCCGAACAGCACCATGGCGCCGAGAGCGATCGCACTCGCCCCAAGTGAGATCCACAGCGGTCCCAACGCTCCGGGCGGCCCGAGGGCCGCCCGGATGGAGTGGAAAGACAAGTGCTGGATCAGCACGGCGAACGGGCCGAGCAGCGCCAGCCAGATCACCACTGCTCCGAGCAGAGCCAGCAACGTGGACCCGCGAGCGACGATGCGCCCGGCTGTGGGGAACCCCGGCACCACCCCAGTCGAGGCCAGACTGCCTGCCGGGATGGTGGTCTTCATCAGGACGAGGTTGTACCACCCGAAGCGCGAAAGGCGCTCAACACGTCTGCCGGCAAGGTGGCCGCCGGCGTGTCCGCGGGCGCGGCGCCGATGTAGACCGGAGGCGTGAGCGGGTAGCCGCCCTTTTTGAGCTGGGCACGCCCAGCCGCAGAGACCGTCCAGGCCACGAATGCGTCGTCTGCGGCCTGGTTGGCGGCTGAGGGGGCGCTTTTGGCGTTCGTCGCTATCACGAGCGTGATGTTCAGCGTGATGAGGTCACCCTGGTCGACGGTCCCGCCCGTGAGGGTGACCTTGACGGTCCCGTAGTGAGCGTTCTCGGAGGAGACCGCGAAGTTCAAGCTCGGTGGGAGCGTGATGTAGTGCAGGTGGTACTGGATCGCCTGGGTCAAGTAGGCACTCGTCGCGTCGAATTCACCGGCCTGGAGGTCGGTGATGAGCGAGTCCTCGTCGACCATCTGCGCCGGGAGCCCGAACGGCGTGGACTTGGTGACGCCGAGGACCGTCTCCGCAGGGTTGAACGACAGGTGCAGCGTCGACTGGGCCAGTTCCATCATCAAGATGAAGTAGACGCCCTGCGGGTCCGCGTTCGGGTCGGTGCGCCCGATACGGATTCCAGGTGAGCTCATGAGCGTGAACAGCGACGACAGCGAGGCCTTGTGGTCGGCGATGGCGTTGAACTCCTTCGCGAACCTGCCGTTCGGGTTGTAGGCCACTACGAGCGGGTCGGTCGAGAGCTGGATGACGAACTTGGAACGGCCCGTTGTCCAGAGTCGCTTGATGTTCTTCTTGCCGACCGACATGAACACGCCGGGGTTGATCTCGTCGGCGAGGATCTCCGACGCGAGTGTGCCCGAGCCCGCAGCTCGGCCCTGGAAACCGTCACCGGTCTGGGCCTCGAACTTCGGCCCGAGGTCGGTGGCTGCCCACAGCTC
>JBEKMZ010000068.1:0-20465 GCA_049523315.1 Acidimicrobiales bacterium
CTGGTTTGTGGACCGGCCCGGGTGTGCCATGGCTGTCTCCCATCGTCGCGGATGACGGTGGGAACGTGCTGGGGTAGAGGAAAATTCCTAATCGGCCAAGATTTATTGACTCAGGTCACTAGTTCACCTCGGACTGAACGTGGGCCCGGAGGGCCCTCAGCCAGGCGTCGGCTTCCGCCCGTGCGGCGGCTCTCTGCTCGCGCTCTTTCGGGCCGCGCTCCCCGAACGCCGGGTATGAGCCGAGGAATTTCACGGCGGCGAGCTTGCTGTGCAGCTCCTTCAGGCAGTCGCCGACGACCTCGTCGCCCAGGTGCCCCTCGAGCTCGATCACAAAGCAGTAGTCGCCGAGACCGAGCTTGGTGGGACGGGACTCGATCTTGGTGAGGTTTAGGTTCCGGGCCGCGAACTGGCCGAGGATCTGGTGGAGGTTGCCGGGGCGGTCCGCCTGCTGGAAGCAGACCAGGCTCGTGCGGTCGTGGCCGGTAGGCGCGGGCAGCACCCCGGGTGCCACGAGCACGAAACGAGTCTGGTTGCCGGCGTGGTCCTCCACCGCCTGCGCGAGCGTGTCGAGACCGTAGATCCGCCCGGCCAACGCGGGCGCAATCGCGGCGGTCCCGTCCGGCCCGGCCTCCCCGACGAGGCGGGCGGCCTCGGCTGTGGAAGAGGCGTGCTGAAGCCCGGCGCCGTGTAGTCGCTCCTGTAGGAACCGTCGGCACTGGGCGAGTGCAACCGGGATCGAGACGACGCGGTGGATATCGTCGATACGGGTGCCTGGCGGTGCGAGTAGGTCGAGGTGGACGTCGAGCACGCACTCAAGTTGGATGAACAGCTCGACGTCGAAGACAAGGTGGTCGAGGGAAGCACTGACGGTGCCCTCGATCGAGTTCTCGATCGGGACGAAGGCGGCGTCTACCTCGCCTTGGTTCGCAGCATCCAGAGCGTCCGCGATCGTCGACATCGCGATCGGCTTCGCGTCGGCGAGGGAGGGGATCGACCGGAGTGCCTCCTCGCTGAAGGTGCCCTCAGGCCCCAAGAACGCGATCGAACGCCAAGCCTGCGCCGGTGTGGCCATGAGGGCAGGATAGTGACACCAATGGACGAGCTCGAAATCAGAAGTCTGATCGACGACCTGCGATCCGGCGCGTTGAGCCCCGACGAGGCCGTCATGAAGCTACGGCGGCTGCCGTTCGCAGAGCTGGGTTTCGCAAAGGTGGACCACCACAGGGCCCTGCGCCAGGGCCTGCCAGAAGCCGTCTTCGCACCTGGCAAGACGCCCTCGCAGTGCGCCGCCATCGTCGCCGAGTTGCTCGCCTCGAGCGGTTCGGGCCCGGTCCTTTTGACCCGTGCGGACCCAGCTCAGGTGACGGCCTCACTCGAGAGGTCCCCGGGCGGGCTCCGCACACCCCTCGAGCCGGAGGCGGGACGGCTGAGCACGGTTGTCTGGCGTCAGAAACCGGACCGGCCCGGGCGAGTTCTCGTCTGCACGGCGGGGACGGGTGACCTGCCCGTGGCCGAGGAGTGCATGGCCGTGCTGCGCGCGTTCGGCTTGCGCCCCTCGCTTCTGGGCGACTGCGGGGTGGCGGGCGTACACAGACTGTTCGCGTCGATCGAGGAGATAAGCAATGCCGACGCCATCGTCGTGGTGGCTGGCATGGAGGGAGCCCTCGCGAGCCTGGTGGGTGGGCTCGCACCGGCACCTGTCATCGCCGTGCCGACGAGCGTCGGCTACGGCGCCTCGCTGGAAGGGGTGACGGCTTTGCTTGCCATGCACGCTTCGTGCGCGGCCGGGATCACGGTCGTGGGGATCGACAACGGCTTCGGCGCCGCGTGCGCCGTCGCAAGGCTGCTCCGGTGACCCGGCGGGCCAGCACGCGCGAGCAGGAGCCGGAAGCGACCGCGGCGGAGGTTGGGAGTGGGATTGGCGGGCGCGTAGCCTGGTTCCACTGCTTTTCCGGCATCGCCGGGGACATGGCGCTCGGCAGCCTCGTCGACGCCGGAGCCGACCCCTCCGAGCTCGTGCGCCTTCTCGCGCGCCTGCCCATCGACGGATGGTCGCTCCGCTTCGAACCAGTGCTTCGCAATGGCATCGCCGCCACACAGGCGGTCGTCAAGATCCGCGACGACCCCGTCGTACGGACCTTCCCGCACGTGATGGGGATCCTCGAGGAGGCACGCTTGCCCGACCGGGCGCGCGAGCGCGCCGCGGCCGCCTTCTCGCTCCTGGCCGAGGTCGAAGGACGCCTCCACCGGCGACCCATCTCGCAGGTGCACTTCCACGAGCTCGGAGGTCACGACACGATCGTGGACATCGTCGGGACCGCGCTTGCCCTCGAGCTTTTGGGGGTAAACACCGTCACGGCCAGCCCTGTCGCGACGGGCCTCGGCATGGTCCGCAGCGCCCATGGGCTGTTGCCGAACCCCGGCCCCGCGGTGGTCGCGCTGCTCGAAGGCATACCCAGCCACGGCCGGGACGTCGGCGTCGAGCTGACCACTCCCACCGGGGCGGCGATGCTGGCGGCCTGGGGCTCGGCGTTCGGGCCGATGCCACCAATGACGATCGAGGCGACCGGCTTCGGGGCCGGCTCGCGCGAGCTTGACGACGTGCCGAACTGCACACAGGTCGTGATAGGCCTTCCGGCCCAGTCGGCGGGTGCCCCGGCTCCGGGCCAGGGCCAGCAGCTCGTCCAGTTGGAGGCGAACCTAGACGATGTCACCGGCGAAACCCTCGCCCACGCCGTCCAGGCACTGCTCGACGACGGCGCCCTTGACGCCTGGGTCACTCCCGTGCTGATGAAAAAGGGCAGGCCGGGCCACGTCGTGAGCGTCCTTTGCGACCCCGTCCTCGTGGGCGACCTCCGCCACCGGCTTGAACAGGAGACGGGCACGCTCGGAGTGCGCGCCCATTGCGTCGACCGGTGGGCGGTGCCACGCGAGATGCTCGAGGTCGAGGTGGAGGGCTACCGGGTACGCGTGAAGGTGAGCCCAGGGCGCATCAAGGCAGAGCACGCGGATGCCGCCCGCGTCGCCGAGGTGACCGGCCTACCCCTCCGCGAGGTCGCGTCGCGTGCCGAGGCAGCCTGGAACGAGCAGGCCGATACGGCCAAGCCGACGTCGCCGCGCGAGCCGGGACCGGGCCCGATCACCCCGATGCGATCCTGATGTCCACCTGATCGGTCTGCCCAAGGCCGTTCGGCGACGACGTCACCGGGCCCACGGGGAGGCTGCCCGTGCCGGTGGATGCCCAGAGCGTGTACGACCGCCCCGATGAGACGGCGAGCGCCGGCAGCGTCACGACGATCGAGGCACCCGAGGCGAGCCGGCCGATCCGCAGGGAACTAGAGCGCGTTGAGCCGCCGCGGTCACGGCCGGTCGCGGCAACGGGAACGAGCGACGCAGCCGCCCAGATGTCCGCTAACTGTGAGTTGCCGGTGTTCGCGACGACGAGGACGACAGAGACACGCTGGGCAGGCGGCAGCACGGAGGTCGAGCCGGGGGGTGGGAGTTGCATGGTCGTCGTCGTCGTCGACGTCGTGGTGGTCGGAGTTGAGGTCGTAGTCGAGGTGCTCGTGGCCCCGGGGAGCGTCGTGGACGTCGTCGTGGTGGTGGAAGTCGTCGTGGTGGTGGTTGTGGGTGGCGCGGTCGTCGTCGTTGGCAGGCCGTCGATGCGTACCACCGGCGGCTGGACGGTGACGGCGACAATCACGAGGTCAGCGTGGACCTGCAGCTTGGCCGAGCCCGAGAGCTGGTCCATCCAGTTGGTCGCCGGCGTTATCGCCCACGATGCCGGGTCCACGACCCATCTCGAAGCCGGGAGACGTCCCCGACTGCTCGATCGCGGCAGGGAGAGGACGAACGCGCGGTAGTCCTTGTCCGCGGCCATCAGCTCGTTGCCCGCCTTGACGATGAGTGCGGAGTCCGTGGCGATGACGTGGCCGTCCGAGGAAGGACCGATCGCGAGTGCGATTGCCCCGGCGAGATCGCTCGAGCCGCGGGCTCGAGCCTCGAGCGTCGCTTCAAGGAGCTGCCCGGAGCGGGCGCTGGGTGGCGGGACGCCCAGGCTCGCGAGCTGGACGAGATCGTCAGAGGTGCCTTCGACGAGATCGCCAAGGGTGCGCTCGAGTCCCGACCTCGTGAGCGTGCCCGAATCATTGCGCACGAGATGCATCTCCGCCGCGAGCGTCGTGGACTCGTCGATGACGGGCATGACCTCGGCCACATAGGTCTTGGCCTCAACGCGACCGGCGACTCGCCCGGAGTTGACCACGTCGTCTGCGACCTGTGCGATCACGATTGCCAGCACGACGATCGCGATGACGATGGCGACCGTGCGTCCGGTGGAGCGACGCGCGGGCTGAAAAGCTCCCCGTCGCCAGCCTGCAGTCATCGCCGAAAAGCTAGCCCTTGAACCGGGGACAACCCGGAAGGCTCGGCCGGATCCGTCCTGCCGGCGAGGAACTCAACTCCCGGCGGCTGGGGAACGCGGCTCGGCTTCGGCGCTCGGGCCTGATTACTATCCGGCTGCGCCCCTGGCGACGCTCACTTCGCTCTTGGTCGACCGCCAGCTGACCGTGGGCCGGATGGCGTCGAACTCCACCCGGTCCCTGTGCCGCTTGGCGGTCTCTATGAGCACCTCGATGGTGGCGTCCTCGAGGAAGTGAGGCTTGAGCCCAAGTGCCGGCAGCTGGGTGGCCACGGCATGGTAGTAGTGCTCTTCCTTCTCGACGCGCGGGTCCGGGACGCTGTCAATGACGACATCGCCGCCCGCGACCTTTGCCGTCCACTCGGCGAGCTGGTTCACCGAGAAGGACTCGGTGAACTGGTTGAACACGCGGAACTCACCGGGCTCGGCTGGGTTGACACAGGCCAACTCGACGCACGCGAGCGTGTCGCGGATATCCAGCATGCCTCGCGTCTGGCCGCCTTTTCCGTAGACGGTGAGCGGGTAGCCGACCGCCGCTTGGACCGCGAAACGGTTGAGCACGGTGCCGAAGACGCCGTCGTAGTCGAACCGGGTCTGCAGGTCCTTGTGCATCGCCGTCTCGGGCGTCACCTGGCCGTAGACGATCCCTTGGTTCAAGTCGGTCGAACGAAGGCCCCAGATGCGGCACGCGAACTGAATGTTGTGGCTGTCGTGGACCTTCGACAAGTGGTAGAAGGAGCCCGGCTGCTTCGGGTAGGGAAGCACGTCGGTGCGGCCCTTGTGGGTGATCTCGATGAAGCCTTCCTCGATGTCGATGTTCGGGGTCCCGTACTCGCCCATCGTCCCGAGCTTGACGAGATGGATGCTGGGGTCGATCTCGGCGATCGCGTAGAGCAGGTTCAAGGTGCCCACGACGTTGTTCACCTGGGTGTAGACGGCGTGTTGACGGTCGATCATCGAGTACGGAGCAGAGCGCTGCTCCGCGAAGTGGACGATCGCCTCGGGGGCGAACTCACGCACCGTCCGCTCGACGAAAACGCTGTCGGTCAGGTCGCCGATGAACGGTTGGATCACGTGGCCCGAGACTTCCTTCCATGTCGTGATCCGTCTTTGCAACTGTCGGATTGGCACCAGGCTGTCGACGCCCATCTCGTTGTCGTAGCTGCGCCGCGCGAAGTTGTCGACGACGCCGACGTCATGGTTGTGTGCGGACAGGTGCAGCGCGGTCGGCCAGCCAAGGTAACCGTCGCCGCCGAGTACGAGGATCCTCATCGGTCTTTTCTTCTCCTTGTCGATCGCGGGTCGTTACGCTACCCAGTTCGCGTAATGACTGGACCTTCCTGCCTATTGGCCGCGACAAAGGGCCCCCCGAGAGACTTGCCGGACTCACGGGTTGCCGAGACGCGACCCCCAGAGGAAGCCCGGCGCAAAGTTTATCGAACCAGCTACCGCGCATGCGACTCTCCGATGGATACCCTTGGTCATCTCGCCAATCCGGCGAGCCGTCAGGTCGGGCTTCGGGAGTCCAGCAAGTGGACAGACGCATATATCTCGATGTCAACCGTTTCGCCGCACGGACGGCGTGGGCCCACAGCGTGCTCGCCTTCTTTGCCCGCCCGTATGCGCTCGCGGTCCTCGTGGCCCTCGTTGTCGTCGCCCTGGTCCGCGCCCGGGTGACCGGTTTCGGGGGCTCCGACATCGACCAGATCGCGGCCCTTGTGTGGGCTGGTATCGGCACCGCAGTTGCCTACGCCGTGTCGGTGCCGGTCGTGCATCTGGTCGGGCGCGCCCGGCCCTTCGTCGTGATACCGCAGGCAGCGGTGCTGATCAGCAGGCCGAGCGGGTTCAGCTTCCCCAACGAGCATGCCGTCATAGCCGGAGCGGTAGCCGCCGGACTATGGCTGAGCCGGGCTCGGCTCGTGGCCTCGGTCGCGACGCTCTTGGCGGTCGTCATCGCGTTCGCTGTCGTCTATGCCGGCACGGCGTACCCTGGCGACGCACTCGCCGGCCTCCTCCTCGGAGTATTCGTCTGCCTGGCGCTCTACCCCTTCGTTATCGGATCACTCCGGGACCTGGCGCACGGCCTCGCCCGCTCACCGTTCAAGTTCCTGGTCGGAGGTGGCCACCACGGCGGGTCGGTAGGTGCGGGGCCGGCCGCCCGTCCCAAGCTCGTCGGCGAGAGCGGTGCGGTCCGCATCCTCTCGCAGGAGGAGGTCAGCACCCGTCGCGTGCGGCCGGGCGGGCAGGCCAGCCCGGTCCGCATCCTGCCCCCGGAGCCGTCAGGTGCCGATAGCATCCTTCCGCTCGAAGAGACGGGTGGTGTCCGCATCATCCCGCCCGAGGAGACCGGAGCGGGATCCGGCGCTGGGACGGGCCGGGGCTGAGCCCGACCTGGCTATCGGCGCGGCTCGGTGCCAAGCTCACGACAACGCCGGTGTGGCGCAGCTGGAAGCGCAGGCGACTTGTAATCGTCAGGTCGTGGGTTCGAGTCCCACCACCGGCTCGAAAAAGCGCATGTCAAGGGCCACACCGAGCCTCCCTGAGCCAAATGCGAACCTGACCGCGGTGATCGGATCAGGTCTCCTTGTGCCCCGGGCCAGAGCTTTGCAGAGGCCCTCGCCGTCGGCCGTGGCCAGTTCGGCGGTCGTCACTTGGAACTCGCGCTGGCGAGCTTCGAGGCCAGTGAGCCCGCCCGCGCGCCCGCCCGCGCTCTGAGGAACTCACGAAGGCGCGATCCTGGCACGCCGTGGTCGAGCGAAGCACGCAGGCTCATCAGGTGAACACGACGGACTGCCTGTTGCGACGGTCCTCGTTGGTGGCGTGCTGGGCGGCGTGGCAGTCGCCGGACCACTGCGGTCCCGTCGGGTCGAAGAGGGCATCCCGGGCGGCGAGCAGCATCCCGTACGTCTCGCAGCACCCTGGCGCGGCCGACATCTACGCGTGAACCGGGCAGGCGACATCGGACACGAGAGCTCCGCAGCCCAGACAACAGATCTCGCTCGGAAAGGGGTTTCCTCCTCGTTCGCGAGCCGTGATCCCTCAGCGGTAGTCGCGCGGGATCCGGAAGATGCCCCGCCGGGGCGCACCGTCCCCGTCCCCCGCGCTCTCCGTCTGTGGCGAGCCGTCCGCTCCGGTCCCGCTACCCGCTCCGAACTTGACTGTTGAGCCGTCGGCCATGACGAGCAGGCCCGCCGCGACCTGAACCAGCTCGATGTCCTCGTCGAGGGGGAGCGGATCGATCCAAACGACTGTGTCGCCAGGCCGCGGCTCTGATGGGACGGTCGTGTAACCGCCCTCCGACGAGCGCAGGACGATGTTGGCGCGCTTGCGTTGGCCTGCGCTCGGCACGCGCTGCAGCTCCTTGCAGATCTGGTAGGCGACCGGGTACACGATCAGCGGCACGATGACCGCCAGGTAGCGGAACGAGGTCAGCACGACGTTCAGCGAGATCGACAAGTAGTTCGCGAGGACGTCGGTGGCGCTCGCCCCGAAGAGAACGAAGTAGAACGCGAAAACCGCCGCCCCGAACGCAGTGCGCTTCGGACGGTCCCGCGGCCGGTCCAGCAGCTGGTGGTCGTCGTAGTCGTGGGTGAGCTTGGCCTCGATGAAGGGCCACATCTGCAGCACGCCGAAGGTGATGCCAGGAAGCAAGATGGCAGGGAAGAAGGCGTTCGGGATCATGTGCCCGAACCCGACTATCTCCCAGCTCGGCATTATGCGCAGTGCTCCGTCGAGCCAGCCCATGTACCAGTCGGGCTGGACGGCGTAGCTCACGTGATAGGGGATGTACGGGCCATAGAGCCAGATCGGGTTGATCTGGAACACCGCGCTCAAAAAGCCGGTCACGGCGACTGTCAGCATCATGAAGCCGCCCGTCTTGGCTGCGAAATTGGGCCACAGAGGCGCCCCGACCACATTGCGCTTTGTCTTGCCGCGCCCTGGGAACTGGGTGTGCTTCTGGCGGACCAGCATTCCGAGATGGGCCGAGAGGAGCCCGACGATCACCGCCGGCAGGATCAGCACATGGAGGATGAAGAACCTCGGGATGATGGCGTTACCCGGGAAGTTACCACCGAAGAGGAAGAAGGCCATGTAGCTGCCGATGAGCGGGATCGACTCCACGATCGAGAACGAGATGCGGATGCCCGTCCCAGACACGAGGTCGTCGGGAAGCGAGTAGCCGAGGAAACCGTTGAAGATGGCGAGGATGAGCATCGTCGAACCGATGATCCAGTTGAGTTCACGAGGCTTGCGGAACGCCCCGGTGAAAAAGACGCGGAGCATGTGGACCACGATCGAGCCGACGAAGATGTTCGCCGACCAGTGGTGCATCTGGCGCATGAGGAGGCCGCCGCGCACGGCGAAGCTCAAATTGAGAGTCGACGCGAACGCCTCCGAGACGGGCTGGCCACGAAGAGGCCCGTAGGAGCCGTGGTAGATGATGTCCTTGCTGGACGGGATGAAGTACAAGGTGAGGAAAACGCCCGTTCCCAACAGCACGATGAACGAGTACAGGGCTATCTCGCCGATCATGAACGACCAGTGGTCAGGGAAGATCTTGTTGACCATCTTCCGGCCCGAGCCCGAGATGCCGAGCCGGACGTCGAACCAGTTGAAAAGGGCGTCAATCATTGCCCCGCTCCCAGTAGCCCGGTCCCACGGGCTCGTTGTAACCGTCCTGGGCGCGGAAGAAACCGTCCTCGTCGATGTAGAGGGGGAGCTGTGGCAGCGGCCGCGGAGCCGGGCCGAAAACCGGGATAGCCGCGTCCCGGACGACGAATACGGACTGGTGACAAGGACAGAGCATCCGCTCGGTGAGCTCCTCGTAGAGTCCCACGGGACAACCGGCGTGCGTGCACACCTTCGAAAACGCGATGAAGCCCAGAGGCGCCCAGGTCGCCCGCTGCTTGGCGAACTGGGGCGGAGGCGGCAGATAGCCGGTCCGTTCGTCGACGTGGATCAGCATCGTCTGGGAATATGCCCCGCCGACGTCGTCGGGTGGGAACACCGTGATGAAACCGCCCACCTCGATGTCGGTCGGCTTGACCTTGCGGCCGGTGACGTCAACCACGTACGAACCCTTGCGCCAGGCCGTCTGGCGCAAGGTCGTCTTCGGGAGTGGGCCAAGCGATCGCAGAAGCGGGAAGGCGAGCACCACGCCAAGGACGCCCGAGGCCAGACCCATCGTCTTTACGAGAAGGCCCCGGCGCTCGACTGCCACGTTGCCGCGACTCGCGAAGTCCTCTACGAAGACCTCCCTTTGGGTCGGCGTCGGCTCGAGGCTGTGGCGGGCCTCTTCGAAGGGACCCTGCGGCATCAAGTACTTGCCCCAGATCACGAGCCCATATCCGAGGCCGGCGAAGCCGACGGTGAAGGTGATCGCTAGCCAGAAGTTCGAGTAGTTCTGCCAGTAGCACGCGCCGAAGCCTGCAAAGCCTGCCGCCGACATCAAGAAGCCCGAGACCGCTACGAGCTCGGCGCGGCGCGGGTTCTTGGCGGCCACCTGGAACTGGGGAGCATCGGGGCGCGCCGAGCTGACCGGGATCCTGATCCGGCCAGCCGGGTCCCCCGCCTCTGCTGAGCCTGCGGTTCCCTCGGCCTCCTCAGGCATGTGCCAGCTCCCCGGGCTCGAAGCCACCGTGGTCGTCTCCGCCTTCGGTCCGTTCGCTTTCGCCGTGGGCGTCGTCTTCTTCGGGCTCGTTACGGTCACCGACCCACAACGCCGCCAGCAACGAGAGGCCCACCCCGACGAACAGGCCGATGAAACCTTCCGCGACCGGGCCAACACCTCCGAGGGACAGGCCACCGGGACTCGTGGGATGTTGGATGTCCTTCACTACGTAGCCGACGATGTCGACGACCTGGGTGGGCGATATCGTCCCCGGCCCGAAACGCGGCATGTTGCCCGGCCCGGTCCGGATCGCCTCCCAGACCATCGTCTTGGTGACACCGTGCAGCGGTGGCGCGCTGACCCCGTCGGCGAGGGCATCCCCGGCACCGGTGATCGTGTGGCACGGCGCACAGTTGAGAGCGAAAAGGCTGAAGCCCTCGGCGACGTCCGCTTTGGAAATGTTGAGACCGAAGGGGATCGAGGCGTTGCCGGGCGTCGTCGGAGCAAGAGACGTGACGTATTTCACTATCTCGAGAACCTGCGCGCGGTCGAACTTTGCCGGCTTGCGCTCAGGCTGGACGGTCGGCTCAGCGAGCGGCATCCAGCCGCTCGAGAGCCAGAGGTCAACCGTGGCACTCCCGACGCCGAGCAGCGGCGGGGCCCGCGTGCCTCCCTCCGCGCCGATACCGTGACAGCTGGAGCAGTTCTCCACGAACAAAGTGCGCCCGGCGGCCAGCTGGCCCGCGTCCGTCTCGGTGTCCTGGCTCGTGAGGCTGGCACTACTCACCGAGCTCGAGGCCGAGCGGGACGAGTCGGCTCGCCAGCCGAGCACGAAAACGCCGACGAAACTCGCCGAGACGATCAGCACCAGGCTCAACAGCGCCCCGCGCCAGAAGCGCTGCGGGCTCACGAGAGCAGGAACAGGGCACTGAAGAGCCCTATCCACACGAAGTCGACGAAGTGCCAGTAGTAGCTCACAGCCTGGAAGACGGCCGTCTCGCCCGGGTCACCACCTTTGATCGAGCCGGCGAGACGCCCGAGGAGCGCGATCATCGCAACCAGCCCCAAGAGGACGTGCAACCCGTGCAGGCCGCTCATTATGTAAAACAGCGAGCCATAGGCGTTGGTGTGCGGCCGAAAAGGGAGGGTCTTCCACTCGTACATCTGATTGCCAAGGAACCCGGCACCGAGGACGAAGCTCGCGATGATCCAGTTGCGGGCCTTTTTATACTCGCCCCGCTCCTGCGCCCAAACGCCGAGCTGGAAGGTCGGGCTGGAGGCGAGGAGGACGAAGGTGAACACGAGCGCCTGGATCGTGTCGAGCTTCGTCCCGGCAGGGAAAGTCCCCCCCGGAGGCCAGTGCGGCATGTTGTGGGCGCGGATGGTGAAAAAGGCCGCGAAAAGGCCGCTGAAGAACATGAACTCCGAGCCAAGCCAGACGACGACGCCAACGGCGAGCATCTGAGGCCCCCCCGGCTGCAATCGGCTGTGCGGGCGCGGCATTACTGCTGCGTCACTCACGGCGTACTTTCTACCCGAACCGGACCGGTTGTGCCAGCCTTGCACGCCACGAATGTGGCTCGTGCCAGGGCCGGGATACTGTCTTTCCGTGCTGGCCGCCGATTCGCCTTTCCTGCGGGCATGTCGCTGCCTGCCCGCGGCGCATACACCGGTGTGGTTCATGCGCCAGGCAGGCAGGTCCCTGCCCGAGTACCGGCGCCTGCGCGGCGACGGAGACATCCTCGACGCGATCGCGAAACCCGACCTCGCCGCCGAGCTGACATTGCAACCGGTCCGCCGCTACGGCGTCGATGCGGCGATCTTGTTCTCCGACATTGTCGTGCCCCTGGTGGCGATCGGGATCGAGGTCGAGGTCGTACCAGGACGCGGTCCGGTCATCGGACAGCCAATTCGTGCGCCGGAGGATCTAAAGCGCCTCCGGCCGCTCGAGCCCGAGGCAGATCTCGCCCATGTCCTCGAGACTGTGCGCACAGTTGTGGACCAGTGCCAGGTGCCCCTCATCGGCTTTGCCGGTGCGCCGTTCACGCTCGCGAGTTACCTCGTAGAAGGTGGCCCTTCCAAGCACTTCACCCGCACGAAAGCGCTCATGCACGCCGAGCCCGCGATCTGGCACGAGCTCGCCGATCGTCTCGCCGGCATCGCCCTTGCGTCGCTGCAGGCCCAGGTCGCCGCCGGCGCCTCGGCGATCCAGCTCTTCGACAGCTGGGCGGGAGCGCTGTCTGCGGCCGATTATGCGACCTTCGCCATGCCCGGCGCGCGAAAGGTCCTCGAAGGTGCAGCCGAACTCGGCGTCCCGAGGATCCACTTCGGCGTCGGCACGGGCGAGCTTCTCGGGCTCATGTCCGAGGCCGGGGCGGACGTCGTCGGCGTCGACTGGCGCGTGACGCTTTGTGAGGCCCGCCGGCGCATCGGTTCCGACAAGGCCGTCCAGGGCAATCTCGACCCGGCGGTGTGCCTTGCTCCTGTCGGCATCGTTGTGGAGGAGACGGCCAAGGTCCTGCGTGACGGCGCCGGGCTCGGCCACATCTTCAACCTCGGTCATGGCGTCCTGCCCGAGACGGACCCGGAGGTGCTCGCCCAGGTGGTCGAGACGGTTCACAGCTGGCAGCCAAGCGGGCCTTCCGCCGGAGAAGCCTCCGCGTGAGGCCCGCCACGGGACAAGTCGGTGTGCTCGTGATGGCCTATGGGACGCCCGGCTCAACGCAAAACGTGGAGGCCTTCTACACTGACGTCCGCCACGGGCGCCCGCCCAGCACCGAGCAGCTGGAGGACCTCGTCAGGCGTTACGACGCCATAGGCGGGGTCTCCCCCCTCACGAGTCGCACGCATGAGCAGGTGGCCGGGATCCAGCACGAGCTCGATCTCCGCTCACCGGGTCGGTTCTTGTGCGTGCTCGGGAACAAGCACTCGGACCCGCGAATCGAAGACGCCGTCGGCGAGCTGGCCGAAAGAGAGGTGCACCACCTCGTCGGGCTAGTCCTTGCGCCGCACTACTCGCGCGGCAGCGTCGGCGAGTACGTGATCCGCGTAAGGCAGGCCGCCGGTCCGCTCGGCATGTCCGCCGGCTTTGTGGAGCACTGGCACGACAACCCGGCCCTGATCGAGCTCCTTGCCGAGCGCGTCGGCCGTGCCTTCGACTCGCTCGGGCCTGCCGGGGCGGCCGCCCGGGCCCGGGGCGAGCTTCTCCTGCTGGTGACCGCGCATAGCCTGCCGGTGCGGATCGTCGCCGACGGCGACCCCTACGCCGACCAGCTGCGGGAGACGGGCGCGCTCGTGGCCGCTGCCTCGGGCCTCGAGCGCTGGGAGGTCGGCTGGCAGAGCGCCGGCCGTACATCAGAGCCCTGGCTAGGCCCGGACATCCTCGAGAGGTTGCGGGCGCTGGCCTCTGAGGGCGTGTGCGCCGTCGTCGTCTGCCCGGCAGGCTTCACGTCCGATCACCTCGAGGTCCTCTACGACCTCGACGTCGATGCACGCCGGGTCGCCGCGCAAGCGGGGGTCGCCTTTTCCCGCACCGAATCGCTCAACGCCGAGCCGAGGATGTGCGCGGCCCTGGCCGATCTTGTCATCGGGTGCGCGGAGAGGCTCTAGGTCGATGAGCCGTGTGGTCGCTGTGGTTGGCGGTGGCATAAGCGGGCTCGGCGCCGCCCGCGTCCTGGCTGGGGCAGATCCCGTCACAAGCGGACTTCCAGCTGGCCGCACGACGAACGCGCCGGAAGTCGAGGTCCTCGTCCTGGAGTCCGATGACCGTTTCGGGGGCAAGGTCCTCTCCGGCGAGTTCCGAGGACGACCGATCGATTTCGGACCGGACAACTTCTTGACCCGGAACCCGAGCGCGGCGGAGATGTGCTCGCAGCTCGGGATCGGCGATGACCTCATGGCACCGGCGACGAGCTCGGCCTCGGTCGTCGCGCGGGGACGGCTGCACCCGATGCCGGCCGGACTCATCCTCGGCCTTCCTCCAGACCTTGTAGCGCTCGCCCGGTCCAGGATCGTCAGCTGGCCGGGACTCGCCCGGGCGGCACTAGACCTCCTGCCCATCGGCGGGCCGATCTCCGCTTCGAGCCTGGGCCTTTCATCAGAGCCCTGGGGTACCAGTGACTCGGGAGGGCCTGAGTGGAGCGCGGCGTCGATCCTCCAGCGCCGGCTCGGCCGAGAGCTCGTCGAGCGCCTCGTCGACCCCCTGCTCGGTGGCATCAACGCCGGTGGCCTCGACAATCTCTCCCTCAACGTCGTGGCCCCACAGGTTGCCCTGGCGCTGGTAGGGCACCGCAGCGTGACCCGGGCCCTTCGGCACATGACCCGGGGCATGCCCGTACCAGCGCCAGGAGCGCCGCGAAAGAGGCCCTTTTTCATGGGCCTTAGGGGCGGCCTCGGTCGCATGGTCGACGCGCTCGTCGCCGACCTTCAAGATCGCGGAGTCAAGCTCCAGAGCGCCACGGCCGTCACGGCGCTTAAGGAGAGCGGCGAGCGTTGGAACCTCGAGACGACGGACGGAACGGTCCTCGCCGACGCGATCGTGCTCGCCGCACCCGGCTTCGAGAGCGCCCGCCTGCTCGTAGACGACGCCCCACTGGCCGCCGCGGAGCTCGGCTCGATCCCGCATTCGAGCGTCGCCCTCGTCACCTTCGCTTGGGCTTCTGGCGCGATCGGCCGGCCCCTGCACGGCAGTGGCTTCCTCACTCCGCGATGCGAGGGACGGATCGTCACCGGCTGCACTTTCCTGTCCGCCAAGTGGCCCGCGACGGGCGCGCCGGGCGAGACCGTCATACGCGCCTCGACCGGCCGATACGGGGACGAACGGCCCTCGTCCATGACCGACGACGAGCTCGCCGCGGCAGTAGTCGGCGAGCTGCGGGAGCTTCTCGGGATAACTGCTCCTCCACTCGAGAGCCTCGTCCAGCGCTGGCCGAGGGCCTTCCCGCAGTACCTGCCGGGGCACCTGCGCAAAATCGAGCGGGCGCAAGCCGCGCTGCGCGAGCTGCCTGCGATCGCGCTCGCCGGGCCGTCACTCGGAGGGATCGGGATCCCGGCCTGCCTGACCACGGGCGAACGGGCAGCGGCGGAGGTTCTCGATCGCCTAGGCGCATGACCGGCCGGAGCAGGGTTCTCCGCGCTCTCGCCGCCCTCGCCGGGGGCGTTCTCGTGGCGCTCTCGCTACCGCCGTTCGACTTCTGGCCCCTTGCGATCGCGGGAGTGGGATGCCTCGGATGGGCGCTGGCCGACCAGCGCCTCGCAGGCCGAGCGCTGGCAGGCCTATTGGCCGGGGCCGGGCAGCTCGTGATCGGTCTCGCCTGGGCGGACAAGTTCACGCTCCTCGGTTACGCCGCCCTCGTCGTGCTGCAGTCGGCGATGTTCGCCCTCGCCTGTGCTCTCGCACCGGGCGGGCCGGCCCGAGTCCCTGCACTCGCCGGCGCGCTGACCCTAGCGGAATGGGCCCGCGACACTTGGCCCTTCGGGGGCGTGCCACCGGGCGGGATCGCCTTCGGCCAAGTCGGCGGCCCCTTGGCCGGCACTGCCCGCCTCGGCGGCACCATCGGCCTCGTGGCTGTGACCTATCTCGCCGGGGTGGCGCTCGGCGATATCGCCATCGGCTCGTACCGGCGACGGCGCAGCGGCGGCGGCGGGGGCGGCGGCGGGCGCTCCCTCGCCATGATGAGCTTGGTCCTTGTGGTCGCGCTCTGCGTCTGGGGCGTGCTCGCCCCGGACGGCGGACCGCCGACACGAGCCCTACGGGTGGCCCTCGTCCAGGGCGGCGGCCGACGTGGTCTGTCCGATCTCGAGGTCCCGGCTTCGACCGTGTACGCCGCTGCGCTGCGCACCACGATGCGGGTCCGGCCGCCGGTAGACCTCGTCTTGTGGCCGGAGGACACGGTCGCGCTCAGCGGACCGCTGCGCGGCTCGCCCGAGTCCGCGCAACTCTCCGAGATCGCCCGCAGCCTTCGCACGACGCTTCTCGTCGGTGTCACCGAGACGGTGGGCGCCACACGGTTCCGCAACGAGATCGTCGCCTACTCCCCTTCCGGAGCCATCGTCGCCGTCTTCGAGAAGGTGCACCGGGTGCCCTTCGGCGAGTACGTCCCGTGGCGGTCCTTCTTCTCCCATCTGGCGAACCTCCAGGCGATACCCCGCGACGCCATCGCCGGTCACGGGAGCGGGATGATGGCCACGCCGGTGGGCAAGATAGCGGTGCTTGTCTCCTACGAGGTGTTCTTCCCCGCCCGCGGACGCTCCGGTGTGAGAGCAGGTGGCCAGCTCATCCTCGTGCCCACGAACACGTCCTCTTATTCGAGCGAACAGGCGCCGGCACAGGAGATCGCCGCCTCGCGACTACAGGCGATCGAAGAGGGCCGCGACCTCTTGCAGGCGGCGCCGACGGGATACTCGGCCGTCATCGACAATCGCGGCGACGTTCTCCGAAGCACGCTCCTGTCCGCCTCGAGCGTGCTCACGGCCACCGTGGCGCTACGCGACGGGACGACCCTCTACACGCGCTTTGGCGATGCTCCTGTCTTGGCACTGGCGCTGGGCGCAGTTTTGGCGGGCTGGGCGCTCGCCGTGCGGCGGCGGCGCCTCGGAGCCCGCCCAGCCCGGCGCGAATGAGGCGAGGTCAAACGGCAGGGTCGACGGTCTCGGTCCCTGCGGGCTCCGACAGCTGCACGACGGCGCCCTCTCCGGCAACGTCGGTCGTCGCTGTGGCCGGTCCCGTGACGACGCCAGGCCCGCTGTCGCGGCCCGCCTGTTCGACCACCGCCGAATTCGGCGAGGTAGCAGCGCGGGTGCCGAACAAGAAACGGTTGAGGATGAAGTATCGGGCGGTCCACAACACGCCGTAGGTGAACAGATTGGCGCCATTGACGACGAGGGCGCGCTCGAGAGACCCGTGCGCGATCCGGTCGGCGTTGTGGGCGGCCACGCCCACGGCGACGGTCGATAGGACCATGGCTATGAGCGCGATTGCCCAGAAGGGGACGATCTCACCCCAGATGTCCGAGCGGCCCTTCTTGCCCCATGTCCAACGGCGGTTCAAGAAGTAGGCCGGGACGGCGGAGACGACCGTCGCGATCACGTTGCACTCCACTGCTGGGCCGACGTTCCAGACGTGGTAGGTCAAGAACAGCACGGCCTGGGTCACCAAAGTCGAAATGACCGAGACCGAGGCGTACTTCCACAGCCGCCTGAAGTGCTCCGTGCGTAGGAACGCGCGGGGATGGCTCACAGAGGGGGCCATGGGTGGAGTCTATCGTCTGACCTGTGACCGAGGCCCTGCGCCAGCTCATCGAATTGCTCGATCTCGAGGCGATCGAGGTGAACATCTTCCGGGGCAAGAACCTCGACGAGACGCGCCTTCGCGTATTTGGTGGCCAGGTCGCCGCACAGTCGCTCGTCGCCGCCGGACGGACCGTCGAACATGGTCGCGTCCACTCCCTGCACTCGTACTTCCTTCGACCGGGAGACCCGACGGTGCCCATCCTCTACGAGGTCGACCGAATCCGCGACGGCCGCTCGTTCACGACCCGGCGTGTCGTCGCGATCCAGCACGGTCGGGCGATCTTCAACCTCCAGTGCTCGTTTCACATAGACGAGGGCCCCGGACTCGTCCATCAAGCGGAGATGCCCGAGGTTCCCCCGCCGGGTGAGCTGGCGACCCTTCGCGAGCGGCTCGACCCCTACCGCGAACAGCTGCCGGACTGGTTCCGCCTGGACAGACCGCGTCCGATCGACCAGCGGTACGTCGGCGACATCCCGTGGCTGCCGACGGCGAGCGAGGAGACCCGCCAGCGACTGTGGGTGCGCGCCGACGGTGAGCTCCCCGACGACGCTCTGTTGCACGCCGCTGTGGTTACCTACGCCTCGGACATGTCGATCATCGACTCGATCCTCAAGCCACACGAGATCGCCTGGGAGCAGGGAGCGACCATGGTGGTGAGCCTGGATCACTGCATGTGGTTCCACCGTCCGCTGCGCGCCGACAGGTGGCTGCTGTTCGACCAGGACTCGCCGAACGCCTACGGGGCGCGCGGCCTGGCAAGAGGTTTGATGTTCGACGAGCAGGGTCGCCTCGTCGTGAGCCTGGTTCAAGAGGGCCTCATCCGCGTACGCACTCTGGGCGCGCCTCGAGAGAGTACTGAGGCGGCCCGGCCGTGACCGTGGGCTTCGTGATCGGTTTCGCCGTCTTCTTGGTGCTGATGGCGGGCCTTTTTGTCGCCGTGGTGCGCTTTGTGATCAAACAGGGCCGGCGCCTGCCATCATCAGGCGACTCGCCGACGCACGGTCAGCCGCCCGAAGCGGACGGGAGCTAGACGAGGCCTCCGCGGCGGCTCTCGTAGATGACCCCGACGAGAGCGGCGACGGCAAGAAAAAGGCCGACGCCGAGTGTCCATGCGCCAAAGACGAGTGCCGCTGCCACGAAAGTCGCTCCCGCGCCGAGCACGAACGGCCAGATGCTGCTCCCGGGGAAGGCGCCTACGGCCCCGGCACCGTCCTCAAGGGAGGCCGCAGGATCGTCCTGTGGCCTCTTCGGCATCCGGCGCGACCACCACAGGTAGTAGGCACCCGGCACGCATCCGAGCAGGAACGTCCCGAGCAGCATGACGCTGCCGGCGTCCTCGTAGCTGAGCAACCAGTAGGCGAGCCCGACGCAGCCAAAGAAGATGCCGACAAAGAGGAAGACGTAGGCCTCGTTCTTCATCGGTCCCCGTTCCATGTCTGGGAGTCCTCGCCGTCCCCGACGATTTCTTCGAGCAGCACGGCGTTGCCACCAGGTGCCGCCAGCATGCCCCCGAGGTGCGGCTTGCTGTGCTCGATGATCCGATGCTCGGGATGGTTCTTGTCCCACACGGGACGGCGGGAGCGGATCGGCGGAAGCTTCAAGAAATTGTGGTGCGGCGGCGGCGAGCTCGTCGCCCACTCCAAGGTCGTCGCGTCCCACGGGTTGTCACCCGCAGGGATGGGGACCCACCACGACACGATCAGGTTGACGACGAACAGCGCCACCGAGATGAACAAGAGCGCCGCGCCTACACTCGAGACCCGGTTCAAGAACGTGTATCCGTCAGAGGCGGCGTACTCGGCGATCCGCCTCGGCATCCCCCGCAACCCGAGCAGATACTGCGGGTCGAAGGTGACGTTGGTGCCGATGAACATGAGCCAGAAGGTCCACTTGCCGAGCCCTTCTCGCAGCATCCTGCCGGTCATCTTCGGGTACCAGTAGAAAAAGCCCGCGAAGGCCCCCATTACGAGCGCCATGACCACACTGTGGAAGTGGGCGACGACGAAGTAGGTGTCGTGCGTGGCGAAGTCGATCGGGGGCGAGGCCAGCAGTATGCCCGTCACGCCGCCGACGAGGAAGGTCCCGAGGAAACCGATGCAGAACAGCATCGGCGTGTCGAACTTCACCGAGCCCCGCCACATCGTGCCGATCCAGTTGAAGAACTTGATCCCGGTCGGGACGGCGATCAGGTAGGACATCAGGCTGAAAAATGGCAGGAGCACAACTCCGGTCGTGAACATGTGGTGCGCCCACACGCTCGTCGAGAGCGCCGCGATGGAGATCGTCGCGAACACCATGCCGCGGTAGCCGAAGATGGGCTTGCGGGAGAACACCGCGATCACGTCGGTCACGATCCCGAAGAACGGCAGGGCGAGGATGTAGACCTCGGGGTGGCCGAAGAACCAGAACAGGTCCTGCCAGAGCACCGGGACACCACCGCCGGAGACCTCGAAGATGTGGGCTCCGAGATGCCGGTCGCACCACAACAGGACCAGGGCGCTCGTGAACACCGGGAACGCGATCAGGATCAGGATGCCGGTCACCAACATGTTCCAAGTGAAGATAGGCATCCTGAACATCGTCATGCCGGGGGCGCGCAGGTAATAGATCGTGCTGACGAGGTTGACGCCCGTGAAGATGGCCGAGAAGCCCGTGAGGATGAGGGCCACGATCCACAGGTCGGGCCCCGCACCCGGGGTGTTGATCGAGTTGGAGAGCGGGGCGTACGCGACCCAGCCGAAGTCGGCTGCTGAGCCCGTGGTCAAAAAGCCCATCATCATCAGCGTGCCGCCGCCCAAATAAAGCCAGTACGAGAGGGCGTTGAGCCGCGGGAAGGCCATGTCCGGCGCGCCGATCTGGAGGGGCACGATGTAGTTGGCGAGGCCTCCGAAGGCGACGGGCCCGACGAACAGGTAGATCATCAGGCTTCCGTGCATGGTGAACATCTCGTTGTAGGTGTGCTGCGACAAGAAGGTGCTGTCGGGGCTCGCGAGCTGAGCGCGTATCAGCATCGCCATGGCGCCGGCGAGGAGGAAGAAGATGACCGCGGTAACGGTGTAGTTCTTGCCGATCACCTTGTGGTCGGTAGAGGTGACCCACTTCAAAAAGCCCGAGGGAACATGCGCGTGCTCTTGGCCGAAGCT
>JBEKMZ010000069.1:0-28034 GCA_049523315.1 Acidimicrobiales bacterium
TCATCACCAACGGTGAGGTGCACCGCGGTGCCGATGGCGCGGCCGGTGATATCGGACACGTCCGGGTGGCGGTCGAAGAAGACGTCCTCTGCTCGTGCGGCAACATGAACTGCCTGGAGGCCGTTGCTTCCGGCTCCGCCCTTGCGCGCCAGCTTGCCGCCGAGGGCCTCGACGCCGAGGGTGCCGTCGACGTCGTGCGCCTGAGCCAGGCGGGCGACGCCCGCGCACTGCGGCTCGTGCGGGTCGCGGGTCAGCGCATAGGCGAGGTGCTGGCCTCGCTCGTCAGTTTCTACAACCCGAGCCGGATCATCCTCGGGGGCGCGCTTGCACGCCTGCAGGACAACCTCCTGGCGGGGATCCGGGCCGTTGTCTACGAGCGGGCCCTACCCCTCGCGACCCGACACCTGACGATCGAGACGAGCGCCCTCGGTCACCGTTCCTCGGTCACCGTTCAGCCGTGCTCGGCGCGTCGATCCTGGGTGCCCACGGAGCACTCGCACCGACGAGGATCTCGGAATGGGTGAGGACCGAGACCCCCTCCGCTTGAAGGCGACGGCCCGGGCTCGCCCGTCGTTGCCGCTCAAACCAAACCGCGGCGAGGTCGGCAAGATCAAACCAATAGGAGGGTGCGATGCACTGGCTTAACGAACCGGTGAGCTGGTCCGAGGAACCGAATGTCCTGCGCGTGAGGGCCGATGGCGGGACCGACTTCTGGCGGATCACCGGCTACGGCTACGTCCGTGACAACGGCCACCTCTACGGTGGGCTGGCGACCGGCGAGTTCGACCTCTCGATGTGCCTTGTCGGCTCCTACTGCACCCAGTACGACCAGGCGGGAGCGATGGTGCGCATCGACGCGCGGAACTGGATAAAGACCGGCATCGAGTACTTCGAGGGCCGAATGCGCTTGAGCACCGTCGTCACCTACGACCACTCGAGCTGGATCGTGGCCGAGCTCCCGCCGCAAACAGGTGAGCTCGGCCTCGCCCTCGCACGCCGCGGCGACGCGCTCGAGGTCCGCTACCGCACCGAGAGTGGTCCCCTGGAGCTGGCCGCCCTCGTCCACCTGCCCAGGGAGGCGCAAGTGCTGGCCGGGGCCATGTGCGCCGCCCCCGAGGGCGACGGGTTCGAGGTCGCCTTCCACGAGATTTCACTAGTAGCCCTCTAACAACCTCCCGGCGGCCCGTGTGCCGAAGAGTGTTCCCGCCCCGATACCGGGCGCGTCCGCGGCTGTGCCTCGCCCAGCAGCTCTAGAGAGTCGCCTGAACCTTGACGGTTGATCCGACCGGCGCCGGAGCTACGAGGTTGCCCTTGACTTCCTCCCCGTCGACGACCAGTCGCTCCACGCGGCCCGTCGAACCTTTCGCCTTTTGGACGACTATCTCGTAGGTGGCCCCCCGCCACTGGCGCCGGGCGGTGAAGCCTTCCCAGGAAGCCGGCAGCACCGGGTCAATGCGGAGCCCGTCGTGCTCCGGGCGCACGCCGAGGATCCACTGGGAAATCGCGGTCATGTGCCAGGCCGCCGAACCCGTCAGCCACGAGTTCTTCGCCTCGCCGGGTGTGGCGGCGTCGCGCCCGGCGATCGTCTGGGCGTAGACGTAGGGTTCGCACCGGTGCACCTCGCTGATCGGGGCACGGGCGGAAGGGTTGGTTCGCTTGTAGTAGTCGAAGGCGGCTTCGCCGTCGCCGAGGATCGTCGCGGCGATCATGATCCAGGGGTTGACGTGGCAGAAGATGCTGCCGTTCTCCTTGTAACCGGGAGGATAGGAGCTGATCTCCCCCAGTTCGAGGTGGTAGCGCGTGTAGGGGGGTTGGATGAGCATGATCCCGTGCTCGGTCGCGAGGCGCTCGCGCACGGCGCGGAGGGCCCTTGCCGCCCTGCCGTCGGAGATGCCGACTCCTGCCATGACGCACATGCCCTGTGGCTCGGCGAATATCTGCCCCTCCCCGTTCGACCGCGAGCCGACCCTCTCGCCGAACGAGTCGTAGGCCCGGAGGAACCACTCACCGTCCCAGCCATGCTCCTCGATGGCCGACACCATGCGGGTGGCACAGGCCTCCAGGTCCGAGGCGTCCCCCTCGTCGCCGACCAGTCTCACGATGCCGGCGAGCTCGTTGCAGGCGATGACGAACTGCGCCGCGATGAACAGCGACTCCGCCACTCCGCCTTCGCGGTTCTCGGCCGTTTGGAACGACTCACCGGGCGTCTCCGAGAAGCAGTTCAGGTTGAGGCAGTCGTTCCAGTCCGCGTGGCCGATAAGCGGCAGCCCGTGTGGGCCCAGCCGGTCCAGGGTGTACCGCATGCAGCGGTGGAGGTGCTCTAAGAGGGGCATCTCGCTCCCCGGGGCATTGTCGTAGGGGACGGGCTCGTCGAGCAGGCTCAAGTCCCCGGTCTCTTTCAGGTAGGCACCGACGGCGAGGACGAGCCAGAGTGGGTCGTCGTTGAAGCCGGAGCCGATGGCGTTGTTGCCGCGCTTGGTGAGCGGTTGGTACTGGTGGTAGGCGCCGCCGGAGGGGAGCTGGGTAGAGGCGAGGTCGAGGATGCGTTGGCGCGCCCTACCGGGGACCATGGCGACACAGCCGAACAGGTCCTGGCTCGAGTCACGGAAACCCATGCCCCTGCCGATCCCGGACTCGAAGGACGACATGGACCGGCTCAAGTTGAACGTCACCATGCACTGGTAGGCGTTCCAGGTGTTGACCATGCGGTCGGTGTCGGGATCGGGTGTCTCGACCTGGAGGACCGAGAGGAGTTCCGACCAGGCCTCCTTGAGTTCGCCGAAGGCCTCTTCGACCTTGGCCGGTTGCAACCACCGCTCGATTACGGGCCGGACCCGCGTCTTGTCGATGGTTTGAGAACCCGGCGGGTCGAACTTCGCGTCGCCGGGGTTCTCCGAGTATCCGAGGACGAAAATAACCTCGCGGCTTTCCGATGGCGCCAGCGAGAGCTTGACGTGGTGCGAGCCCATAGGTGCCCAACCGACTGCGACAGAGTCGAACGACCGGCCCCGTTCGACCGCCAGCGGCGAGTCCCATCCCCGGTAGGGGCCGAGGAAGTCGTCACGCTGAGTGTCGTAGCCCACGAGCGGTTCGGAGCACGCGAAGTAGGCGAAGTGGTTGCGGCGCTCCCTGTACTCGCTCTTGTGGTAAATAACGCCGTCGGCGACCTCGACCTCGCCCACGTTGTAGTTCCTCTGGAAGTTCGTGGCGTCGTCCTGGGCGTCCCAAAGACAGAACTCCACAGAGGAGAACAGCGAGAAGTCCGCCCTTTGCTCACGGTTGTTGCGCACGCGTAAGCGCCAGATCTCGAGCGACTCACCGAGTGGGACGAAGTACAGCAAACCGGCGCTCACGCCCTTGCGCTGTGACGAGATCGAGGTGTAGGAGAGCCCGTGGCGGCACTCGTAGGCGTCGAGCTCGCTCCGGGTCGGCTGCCAGGAGGGCGACCAGTAGTCGCCGTCCTGGTCGTCGCGCAGGTACAGGTAGCGCCCGCCAAGGTCCAAGGGCGCGTTGTTGTGGCGGTACCGGGTCAGCCTGCGAAGGCGGGCATCACGGTAGAACGAACAGCCGCCCGCGGTGTTCGAGACGAGGGCGAAGTAGTCCTCTGTCCCGAGGTAGTTCATCCATGGAAGCGGGGTGTCAGGCCGCGTGACCACGTACTCTCGCCGGTCGTCATCGAAGTATCCGTACAGCACGCTGTCTCCTCTACGAGCCGGTCGAAAACCGACCGGGCGGGCCCAAGTTCTCTGACCGTGCCAGCTCCCCGTCTACGAAGGCCCGGCTGCCTCCTTCGACGTGGAGCTGTCACGATGTGCTCCTGGGCCGTCTCGCACTGCTGTCCGGAATCTTCGAAAATGATCTGCGGCCAGTGTCACCCGCAAGACGGGCCTGCTTCATCTTAAGAGGTGGTGGACCTGTCCGACGCTGAGCTGTACGGCAAGCACGCTGAGGAGCTCACGCGGTTCGCCACAGGCCTCGTCGGACCTCAAGGCGCCCCCGATGTCGTCTCGGCAGCCGTGCTTGCCTGCATGTTCTCCAAGGGGTGGTCGGCGCTCGAGAACCCTCGTGCCTACCTGTTCCGCGCCGTATTGAACCAAGCCCGTCAGCTCCGGCGGGCGAGCGCCCGGCGAGTGGCACGCGAACAGCAGGTGCCGAGGCGAGCCTGGCGCGGCTCGGAGGATGAAGTCGATCCTCCCGAGGTTCGCCCGGAGATCCTCGCAGCCGTCATGGCTCTGAGCTTGCGCCAGCGGGCGGTCACCGTTCTCACCTACTGGTCCGACCGCGACCCGAAGCGATCGCGCAGCTTCTCGGGATCTCTGAGGGATCGGTTCACAGGCACCTCGCCCGTGCCCGCTCGAAGCTGAAGGAGCGCCTCGATGACAACGCGTAGCGACCTCGACGCGCGTATCCGTGCCACCGCGTCCGAGCTCGTCGGGGCGGCACCTCCTGCGCCCGTGTTCCCCGATGAGCAGGCACTCTCCCGGGCGAACCGCGCTGCTGCGCTTACGCTCCGGCGCCACCGTGCCGCGGTCGTGCTCGTTGCGGCCGCGCTCATTGCAGTTTTCTTCGTGCCGCTCCCGCATATGACCGTCGGTCAGGCAAGCATGCTCCCGGGCAACGGGTCTGCAGGCGGCCAGTTCAGCTTCGCAGGCGGGTCCGATGGCCGGCTGCTCTGGCAGACAGAGGCGTTGCTGGCTACTAGCGACGGGGTCCACTGGTCCGTGATCTCGGCGGTTCCCCCCGAGTAGGGATCGAGTCCTCTGCCGCGGTGCCAGCCCCCGGATAACCTTTCCGGCGGGAAGCTTGCGGTCGTCGTATCTTCTAGAGGGGGCGTAATCTTCGTCGTTTCGCCCCTATTGCCGACCAAGGAGTCGAAAGCAAAATGACGGACACTCCAACATCGTCACTGGTCGTCGTAGGTGTCGACGGTTCACCCGAAGCCGCAACCGCGCTCGAGATCGCGATCGAGGAAGCCCGCCTTCGCCACGCCCGCCTGCACGTCACCTACGCCTACCCGGCGCTGGGCGCGCCATTGACCGGCTCCACAGGCCACGACTACTACGAGCAGACCGAGCACGAGGCGCACGACGTCCTGGAAAAGGCCGCGGCCGCGGCATCGCCGACAGAGGGCCTTGAGGTCGAATGGCTGGGCGTCCCTGGCAACCCAGCTGAGGTCCTGATCGAGGCGAGCCAAGGAGCCAACCTGTTGGTGGTCGGCTCGAGGGGCCGCGGAGGTTTCATGGGGCTGTTGATGGGCTCGGTGTCCAGCCAGTGCGTGCACCACTCGCACTGCCCGGTGCTGGTGGTCCGCAAGGAGCACTGAGCCGGGCCTGTTCCCGCAGCGGGCCGGCTATTGGCCAGCTATTGCGGCTTTGCCTGCTTGGCGAGGAAGTCCTCTGTGACGAGCGTGGCGGAGTCCCGATTCAGCGTCTCGCCCCGGAAGAACGCCGGCCGGAAGGCCTGCATGAGGAACATCAATATGATGCCGAGCACCAGCATCCCGACATCGAGAATGAAGACGCCTCCGACCTGACGGCCGAAGATGCCCAAATGCGTGTAGCTGTTGACCGGCTGCCAGTAGTACCAGAACGACCAGCCGAGGATGAAGAACAGGATCAGGCCACCGATCGTCGGGAAGATCCCCTGCATGAACAGGTTCCGCGCGCTGCTGGTGAGGTTCTTGCGGTAGTACCACGTGCAGGAGAACCCGGTAAGGCCGTAGTAGAAGGCGATCATCACACCTAGCGAGTCGACGGAGTCCTTGATCACCTGACCGGCCGAGAGGTAGTTCATGACCCCGTAGAGCAGGATCGAAACCGCCCCCATGACCACGGTCGAGACCGTCGGGGTGAGGTGGCGCTTGTGGATCTTCTCGAACGATCGCGGGATCGACCTGTAGACCGCCATGGAGAGGGTGGTCCGCGCCGTCGGCAGGATCGTGGTCTGGGTCGAAGCGGCCGCGGATGAGAGCACCATCAGCAGCAAGAGGTGGTCCAGGATCGAGGCCAGTGTCGAATGCCCGAAGATGGCCGGCCCGAGGATGGAGAGCACATCACCGACGTTGGCGGAGTTCCCGAGTCCGATGCCCGTAGACCCGATCCCGGCGTAGGACTGGACGGCGAGGATAACGAGCGCGTATATGCCAAGGAGGACGAAAGTCGAGATGACGGCCGCCTTGCCCGGGACGGTCTCGGCATCCGCCGTCTCCTCGTTGCATGCCACCGCGGTGTCCCATCCCCAGTAGATGAAGAGCATGTCCGCGAGGCCGACGACGAAGTCGCTGAAGTGCTTCACAGCGAAGGGGTTGAACCACGAGCCGGTCGGGACGAGGTGGCCGACCGGTGCAGTGCCATTGCCGACTCTGATGAGCGCCCAGACCGACATGATCGTCAGCATGGTGAGCTCGATCCCGAGCAGGGCCTTTTGGAAGTTCGCGGAGATCTCTATGCCGACGTAGCAGATCCAGGTCATGGCCACGATCCAGAGGATGCCCACGAGCAGCACCCAGCCGCTCGTGGGGTTGTTGCCGATGCCTTTCGCGTTGAACAGCTCGAACACGTACTGACCGGCGATCTGCGCGAGGCTCGCCATCACGAGGATGTCGGCCGCGATGATGCCCCAGCCCCCGAGCCAGCCCACGTGGGGGTTGAACGCCCTTGTCGCCCAGGTGAACGTCGTCCCGCAGTCCGGATCGGCCCGGTTCATCTCCTGGTATCCGATCGAGATGAAATACATCGGAATGAAGGCGAGGATCGTTACGATCGGTGCTTGCAGCCCGATGGCGACGATGACGAACCCGAGCGTGGCTGCCAGGCTGTAGGCGGGGGCAGTCGAGGCGACGCCGATCACGACGCTCGAGATCAAGCCGAGCGCGCCCGACTTGAGTCCCTTCTGCGGCGCCTGACCCGCAGGCTCTACGACGATCGAAGCCACTTGCCCCCCTTTTGTGACCTGCCCTGGTGCCCCCCACTCAACCCCAGCGCCCACTTGAGCACCGCAGTTCACGACACGATTCCGGACACGATAGCTCGCATGCTCGGACATCTCACGGGCAGAGCGGTACGAGATCCGGCGGAGTCGGTTCCGTACTGGCGAACCGCCTTGCCTCCCATCCTGCCGGGCTCGGGCGGATCCGCTCGTCGTGTCGCGAGAACGGGGCGCTAAGGTCGACCGCGACGTATCTCGAAGCGCTCGGAGCTGGACTTGTGGTGCCTTGGTGCTTCGCTCGACAGTCACCCGCCACGCGCTTTAGGAGGCCCAACATGACCCAGAGCCCCGGGCTGCACGAGCCCGAGGACAAGCTGACGCCCGAGACAGTCGACAAGCATCGTGCCATCGTCTCGATCCAAGAAGAACTCGAGGCGATCGACTGGTACGACCAGCGTGTCGCAGCCACCAACGATCCTGAGCTAGCCGCGGTCCTGGCGCACAACCGTGACGAGGAGAAAGAGCACGCTGCCATGACGCTCGAGTGGCTGCGCCGGCACGACCCGGTTCTGGACAAGCACCTTCGCACCTATCTGTTCACGACCACCCCGGTGACCGAGATCGAGGCGGCGGCCGAGGCCGGTTCGGGCTCTGACGACCTGGCGACCCCCGGGTCTGCGGGCTCGTTCGGGATCGGCGGACTGAAAGGAGAATCACTGTGAACCACCTGCTGCGCTCGCACGCACCCATCACCGACATTGCGTGGAGCCGACTTGACGCGGAGGGGCGTGAGCGCCTCGTGCCGGCGCTCGCGGTGCGCAAGTTGGTGGACTTCTCCGAGTCTCGCGGGTGGGAGCACTCGGCCACGAACCTGGGCCGAGTCTCGGAGATAAGGGCTCCGGGGGAGAACCTGCTGGCGCGCCAGCGTCGCGTGCTGCCGCTGGCCGAGCTCCGCGCCCCGTTCGCGATCTCGCGGGCGGAACTGCTCGACGCGGATCGGGGGGCCACTGATCTCGATCTCGCGGCACTTGACGGAGCCGCCCGCCGTATCGCCGTGGCGGAGAACATCGCCGTCTTCCACGGTTGGGCCGAGGCCGGCATCGTCGGGATCACGAGAGCAACGACGCATGACCCCATCTCGTTGGGGAGCGGGTACGCCAGCTACCCTGGCCACGTCGCCAAGGCCGTCGAGATACTGCTCGAGGCCGGCGTGAGCGGCCCATACGGGCTCGCCCTCGGGCCACAGGAGTACACCGGCGTCGTCGAGACGACCGAGCACGGCGGCCTTGTGGTGTTCGACCACCTGCGCCAGATCCTCGGCGGGCCGATCGTCTGGGCTCCGGGCGTCGAAGGCGCCGTCGTGCTGAGCTCACGCGGCGGTGATTTCCTCTTCGAATCCGGTGAGGACCTCTGCCTCGGCTACAGCCACCACGACGCCGAGAGCGTCCACCTCTACCTGGAGGAGAGCTTCAGCTTCCGCGTCACGACACCGGAGGCGGCAGTGGCACTGACCGCCGCAGGGAGCTAGCCGCGCCGCTTCTGGCGCGCTCACCCGATAGTGCGGAAGGCCTCGACCCCGTCGGCGGTGGGCACAAAGAGCATCTTGTCCCCGACACCGGGGGCCACGAAGTGCTCGAGAGAGTCGGTGCTCCGTCGGACGACCACGTGCCCGTTGACCGGGTTCATGCCGTAAAGGAGGGCGTTGTTCCAGTCCAGCGCCCACACGAGGCCGCCCGCGACGATCGGCGATCCGTTCGGGCTGCCCGTCGAGGGCGCCCATACGCGGTGGAACGACATTGGCGATGTCGTGACCTGGATCGCCTCGGTCCCGCTTCCGCACGGGACGTAGATGAAGAGCCGCGAACCGACGACGTCGGAGGCGTCCGCTCCGAAAGCACCCCCGCCCGGGCACACTGCACCGGTGTAGGCACCGCGGCCGATGCCGGCGAGTTTGCCCTCGCGTAGGAGATAGCCGTAGTCGCCGTTCGACGACGGTTTGCCCGCCACGAACAGGAGCGACGTTCCCGGCACGCTGATCGGGCCGGCCGATCCGAGGTCCCAGTCCTGGTCGTTGAGCTCGACCCAGTTGAGCGGGGCGAAGAAGGCGATGCGCTTCAGGCTCGGCGCGAGCTCGACGACCGAGTTCCCCTCGTCGAAGTGGGCGACCGAGTTCGAACTCCCGTTGCCTGTGGCCACGTACAGATCGCCTTGCGGGGACACGACGGCGCCGTTGGTCTCCCAGACGGCACCTTCGCGTTGGGTAGGGACCTGGTAGTAGATCAGGTCGCCAATGCCGGAGATCGGCAGATCGACGACGTAGCCGTGGTACTGGCCGCAGTCGCCCTCAAGGCCGCCGAAGTCGACGTACAGGCGCCCGTTCGCGAGTGTGATCGCAGGGCGCTGCTGCTCGGCAGGGATGTAGTAGTGGCTCGGGTTGTTCCCGTATGGGGGGTCGATGGCGCGGTGCCAGAGCACCTTGTGGGTCGCGAGGCTGATCGCCACGAGCCAGTGACGGATGCCCTGCCAGCCGTTGTCGCCCGGCATCTCAGTCTCCTCGGCGACGAAGATCTCGTCGGTGGCGGGGTCGATGACGGGTGTGCCTGTGATTCCCAGGGGGTCGATGTCCCCGCAGCCTGAATTGAGCGTCGGCGCGGAGTCGACGACCGATTTGCTCACGGCCGTGCCGACGTGCAAGTGCCACAGCACCTGGCCGTTGCCGGCCGCGATCGCATAGACCGAGTCGTTCTCGGTGGCGACATAGACCGTCGTGTCGTACACGAGGGGCTCTCCGTAGACGGCACCGTCGAGGGAATGGTCGTCCCAGACAGGCCCGGGCGACAGGTTCTTTATCGTCGGATCCACTATGTCCCGGCCGGAGCGGGTGTTCTCGTAGTCGTAGGTCAAAAGGTCCCCGAGTGAAGCGGCAGGAGTCGTACGGACTTGGGGGCGGTGAAACTGGACACGGGCCGAGGCCCCGGCCAGCTTCAGCTTTGGCGACGAGGACGCTGCCGCCACCGATCCAGCCGCCGCAACCAGCGTGATCGCACTGGCGACGGCTGCGGTGACGAGCACGCGGCTGCGCGAGCGGGACTGCCGTGGTTTCATTTCCCCCCGATCTCAATTGACCCAGTGCACGGAGACGGCGAGACTCCGCGCCTCGATACCGAGCGTCGCTACAGGCTGGTGAGCACCGAATCGGCCGAGCTCACGTTGAGGCCACTACCGGGCTCGACCAACAGAGTTGTCACGACCCCGTCCTTGATCACGGCCGCGTACCTCTGCGAGCGGACTCCGAGGCCACTGCCGCTCTTGTCGCTCTCGAGGCCCATCTCCCGCGTAAACACACCGTTTCCGTCAGCAAGCATGACGATGGTCCTGCCGACGCCCTGGTTGCGCCGCCACGCTTCCATCACGTACGGGTCGTTCACCGAAACACACGCGATGGTGTCGACCCCTTTGGCATGCAGATCATCGGACCGGACGAGGTAACCGGGAAGATGGTAATCCGAGCAGGTAGGGGTGAACGCACCCGGGACGGCGAACAGTACGACAGTGCCCTTTCCCAGAACCTCGCCGCTGCGGATCGTCTCCGGCGTCCCGTCACTGCCGGTCATCCAGATCTCGACGTCGGGTACGTGCTCGCCAACAGCGATTGTCATGGTCTCTCCTCCCGTCGCCTGGTCGTTGGCATGTGTGCGGCGACCAGCGGCACCGGGAGTTTAACGGTACTGCCCGAGTCACTTGGCAGCGCCGAGTCAGGCGCGACGGGCGATGAGCCGGACAGTCGCGAAAGCCAGTAGGACCGAAACCGAGCTGAGGATCGCCAGCGCCACGAGCTGAAAGATCCAGAACCGTGCGGCCGGTTGGTAGCTCACCCAGTAGACGAGGTGGTGCGCCGCGAGCCACCGAGCAGGGTCAGAGTTGCCGATCTTCGTGGCGTACATACGGCTTGTGACGTTGTACGCAGCCGACGTGGTGAGGCGGTGACCGTTGGCAGTGCTGAACCACGATTCCACCAGCCAGCTGCCCGCTGGGGCGTTGTACTGGGACCCCGGCAGGTTGAGCCTGCCGACGCTCAGCCCCACGGCTGCGAGGCGATTCGTGGCGAGGGCTCCCACGGATTCCAGCCGAGCGGCCAACCAGATAAACGATGCGAGGAGGAGCCCTCCCACGCCTGCAGTGGCGGCGGCCATGGCGGCAACCGTCCGCCTGATCACCGCCCCGAGAAAGATACCTAGAGCGAGTGCGAGCAGCGTCCAAGCGGCGAGCATCGGTGCGGTCGCGTCGAAGAGGCCGGACTGCCACTGGCTCTCGACGTTGATGACCTCGAAGGGGTGCGCGAACCAGTTGAGGAGCAGGCCTAGAGCACAGGCCCCACCAGCTAGCAAGGCGCCGAGGAACACCAAGGTCGTGACCACGGCGCGAGACCGTCCGACGCCCTGGGTCCAGGCGAAGCGGAAGGTCCCGGACTCGAGCTCGCGTGCGAGAAGCGGTGCCCCTACGAAGACCCCGATGAGGACCGGAAGCACGTCTAGGACGATGACCATCGCCGAGAACGGGTCCACGTTCAAGGAGGTCGCGAGGCTCTGACAGGGGGCGTCGTAGGGGTGGGCTACACAGCCACCAGCGATGTAGCTGGCGTATGTGGCGTGGGTACCGAGCTCGCCGAGCACGATCGCGACGGCGCAGCCGACGAAGCCAACGAGCAGCACGACAAGCGTCGCGCGGCGCTGCAACCAGGTCACCCGGGCCATCGACTTCCAGGGGACCGGGTGCTTGTGTCGGCCGCCAAGCGCGTGCTCGGCGATCGCGATCGTCATGGCGCACCCCGCTCAGGTCGTGCCCTTACATGGGACTGGTTCTGGTGCATGGTCACGCCCGATGCCGGAGGATTCGCAGGGTCCCGAGGAGAATGAGTGTGCTCAGCCCGACGAGGATCACCCCAACGATGCCCTGGAAGATCCAGAAGCGGCTCGCCGGTTGGTAGCTCACCCAGAACGCGTAGTGGCGGAGTGCAAGCCACCTCGTCGGCTGGACGCTGCTGTCCTTCATCGACGCCAGCTGATAAAGGAGCTTCTGGGCGGCTCCGGTGCCGAGTACATGGCCACCCGGTCCCGTGTACCAGGCACGCACGAGCCAGCTGCCTGAGGGTCCGAGGCCCCTGCCCCCGTAGGTGTTGAGTGTCCCGAGCCCGATACCGAACGGCGAGATCTCAGATGTGGAAAGGGGACTGATCGCGAGAAGCCGGTGTATGAGGTCCATGAACGACGCCACGAACAGGCCGCCGACGCCAAGTGTCGTCGCGGCCATCGAGGTGACGGTCTTGCCGACAAGGGCGCCGATAAAGGTACCGAGAACCAGGGCGAACAACGCCCACGCGACGAGTGTGACCGGTGTCGTATCGAAGAGCCCGGACTGCCACTGGCTCTCGACGCCGGCAAGCTCGAAGAGATGCGCGTACCAGCCGAGGAGGGCGCCGAGGGCGCAGGCCGACACCGCGGTGACGCCGAGGAACATCACGAGGGTCGTCACGAGGAAGCGGGTCCGTCCCACGCCTTGGGTCCAGGTGAAGCGGAACGTGCCCGACTGGATCTCGCGAGACAAGAGCGGAGCTCCGACGAAGACGCCGATCACGAGGGGAAAAAGCATGACCGCGAACACCACCGGCGTGAAGGCGTCGGTGTTCACCGAACCCAACCCAGCTCTCACGGGGTGGGTGAACCGCTCGAGCACGATAACGAACGCGAAGAGGCCGAACAGGGTCGATAGCCCAATCAGGCCGCTTCGGTCCCGCAGCCAGGTTGCACGCGCCATCGACTTCCAAGGGACCGGGCGGTGGGACAAGAGCACCGGGGAAGAGGCGATTGCCGTCATCGCGTCGCCCTGGTCACCGGGATCTCCTCGAGGCCGGGCGGACCGGGCAGCATCGAGGCGGACGGGTCGCGCAGGTAGGCGAGCACGAGCTCTTCGAGCGAGACGTCGTCGGACTCCCAGCCGGACGGGAGCTCCACCGGTTCGTTCGTACGCACCAGAAGCTCGGCGCGCCGTGCAGCGCTGCGGGTCTGCACCACAGCGAATCTCGCCGCCACGAGACCGGCTTCCTCGGCCGGCCCGCTCAGGATTGCATGGCTCGCGAGAAGGTCGTCTATGTCCCCGACCATCTGCACCCGCCCGTGGGCGAGCACGATGAGGTAATCCGAGAACCGCTCCAGCTCGGAGACGACGTGGGAGGAGAAGATCACCGAAAAGCCCCTTGTCGCGACTGCAGCCATTACGAGTCCCATGAAATCGTGGCGTGCGAGAGGATCGAGTCGTGCGAGCGGCTCGTCGAGCACGAGCAGGTCAGGGTCTCGCGCCAGCGCCAAGGTCAATGCAAGCTGAGCCTGCTGGCCGCCGGAGAGCTTGCCCACTTTGCGATCCAGGGAAATCTCGAGATCACCGAGCCGGCCCATGGCCTGAGCTTGGTCGAAGCGGGAGTTCAAATTGGCCGTCACGGCCAGCATGGACCGGACCGAGAGGTTCTTGTAGAGCGGAGCATCCTGGGCGACGAAGGCGACGCGCTCCAGCGCATCGAGCGAGCCGGCGGCGTTGCCGTTGAGGACCGTAACCGTCCCTTGGGTCGGCGAGCAGAGCCCTACGCCGCAGTGAAGGAGGGTCGTCTTTCCGGCCCCGTTCGGGCCGACGAGGGCGACGATGCGACCGGCAGGGACTGAGAGGGTGCAGTCGCGAAGAGCCCAGGTGTTCCGGTAGCGCTTGGCGAGGCCCGAGGTCTCGAGAACGTTCATGCCACCCCTTCTCCTCGTTGGGGGCTGGCGCGCTGAGCGGGACGGCTCTCCATGGGCCGGTCACGAAAATCCCGCAACGCCGCCATGAACAGCGCAACAGTCCCCTGCTCGTCGAGACCGGCCGCGGCTGCCTGCTTGAGCCAGCCCGAGACGAGCCTGCGACGGAGCTCGGTCAGCTCCGGGAGCCCCACCGTCTCAGGGGAGACCTCGACGAAGGTGCCCTGCCCCGGGCGTCCCGCGATGAGGCCTTTCTGCTCGAGGTCGCGATACGCCTTGAGCACCGTGTTCGGGTTTATGGAGAGCGAGGCAACGACATCCTTCACACGGGGCAGCTGGTCTCCCTGGGTCAGGTAGCCGAGCCGAAGGGCGTGCTCGACCTGGTGGACGAGCTGGAGGTACGTCGGGACCCCTGAGCGCGGCTCGAGACGGAACACGATCGAGGGAACCGGTTCCTCGGCACCGTCTACCTCTTTATCTATCCTCATAGGTAAATAGTATCAGCTTCGGCTCCTGGTGTCTACCCGGAGCTACCGCCGGTCGGCAGGCGTTCGCCCGACACGAAGACGAGTCACAGTTACCTCCTATAAGGTGACCGGGAGGTGCCGATCTGGCACAGCGATGGGTGGGTCTTCCGATGATTGTTGCCAACGGCTTGACCAAGCACTACTGCAAGAAGCTTGTTGTGGATCACCTCAGCTTCACCGTGCGCCCGGGCGCGGTCCTGCTCGTCTGGCGCGACGCCTGAGGTGCCGATGTCCGTTCCGCGAGAGACTGCGCAGAGAAAGGCGGACACGCTGGCCAAGCTCGCCGGCGAGAATGATATCTGGGCCGCGACCGAGGGTCCTTCGGGTGAGCCGTGCCTCGTGCCGCTGTCGCTTGCCTGGGTTGAAGGAAAGGTCCTCCTCGCCACGGCCGAGCGCAACCGGACGGCACCCAACATCGTCGCGACGGGGTCCGCCCACCTCGCGTTGGGCTCGACCCGTTACGTGGTCCTGCTTGAGGGCACGGCGAAGGTTCTGGCCATGGGCGAGCTCGACGACGAGGAAACGGCCCGTTACGCGGCACAAGCCGGCTGGGATTCTCGAGGTGATCCGTCGTTGGTCTGGATCGCGTTTCGCCCCCGGCGCGTCCAGGCATGGCGGGAAGTCAACGAGCTGGACGGGCGGACAATCATGGAAGACGGGCGCTGGCTCGCATGAGAACGGAGAACCGTGGCTGACTGGGATGACGTCCGTCGACTCGTCCTTGCCCTGCCCGAGACGAGTGAACGCGAGTCGCGGGGCAATGCCCAATGGCGGGTGAAGGACAAGCTGTTCGTCTGGGAGCGGCCCCTTCGCAAGCCCGACCTCGAGGCGCTCGGCGACCGCGCTCCCGAAGGCCCTGTGCTCGGAGCGATGGTGGCGGACCTCGGTGAGAAACAAGCGCTGCTTGCCGAGGCCTCAGGAGTCTTCTTCACGACGCCACACTTCAACGGCTACGCCGCCGTCCTCGTGCACCTCGAGCGCATATCGATCGAGCATCTCGAGCAGGTAGTAGTCGAAGCCTGGCTCGCGCGCGCACCCACACGGCTCGTCGAGGAGTACCAGACCCGCCTCTGACAACCGGAGCTCGGGCTCAGGATGCCGGTTCCCAGGCACGGATCCCCCAGCTTCTTGCCGTGATCGCGCGTGATCCCGGCGACCTCTACCTAGACGAGGGCGAGCGCGCTCGAAACAACCTTAGGCGGGGCAGGCTCAGTGACGGCCCCAGTGCTCCAGCGTCGACGGCCCGACGTGCGAGTCGAGCCAGTCGTTGAGGGGCTGCGAGGTGCGCAAGAACTTGACCAAGCGGTCCTTGGCGCCCGCCTTGCCGAGCCACGGCCCCGGAGGCCACTGCCGCCAGGCGGTCACGCCCTTATAGCGGAGAAGCTCGATGCGCGGATGGTCCTTCGGATAGCCCTTCGGCGCCGTCTTCAAAGAATTGTGACCACCGGCTTCGATTCCGCCTGAGCGCAGCGTGACCAGCAAGTTGACAAAGCCCGGACCGGTCCTCTCGGAGGACACGGCCTGACGGTAACGCTCAAGCTGGTCGGGGGCCATCATCCACATGCCGCAGCCCACCCCGAGGCCTTCCGCCGACAGCTGTATATAACTCCCGTCCCCGAGGGTCGCCGCGATCGTTGTCTTGTAGGGAGCCTTGTCGGAGCTAAACCTCACGTCTCGGTAAGGACGGAACAGCTTCGAGGCGCCGAATTCTGACGATAGCTCGGCTAGCAGCTCGGTCATCGGCCCGCGCACGCAGCTCTCGTACACCGCCTTGTTCTCGTTCCAGTACGTCTTGGAGTTGTCGGCCTCCAAGCCTTCGTAGAACTCGATCGCTTCTGCCGGCCACCCGCGAAACGTCACGGTCGGAGCCTAATCAGCCCGGCGGCCGGTCCGCGACGGGCTCTCCGGCAGAATGGGACATCGTGAGTGACCAAACCCCGAGCGCGAAGAGAGGCCGGCTGCCGGCTCTCTATCTTGGCCACGGTGCCCCGCCACTTGTAGAAGACCCTCTCTGGCCTGCCCAGCTCGCCTCCTGGGCCGGGTCTATAGGGCGCCCCGAGGCGATCCTCATGGTCTCGGCCCACTGGGAGCACGCGCCGTTGGCCATCGCGGCCACGACCACGGTCCCCCTCGTGTACGACTTCTGGGGCTTCCCGGAGCGCTTCTACGAGCTCACCTACCCTGCGCCCGGGGCGCCTGCGCTCGCCAGCCGGGTGCGCGAGCTGCTCGCCGGTCAGCAGCCCGTCGCCAACTTGCCAGGTCGTGGGCTCGACCACGGAGCCTTCATTCCTCTCATGTGCATGTGGCCGGACGCTGACGTTCCCGTCCTACAGATCTCGATGCCGAGCCTGAGCGCCGACGTCCTGCTAGAGACCGGGAGGCAGCTTGCCCCACTTCGTGACGAGGGCGTCCTCATCATCGGAAGTGGCTTTCTCACCCACGGGCTGCCTTTCATCGACCCTCTCCGCCCTGACGACGACCCACCGGCTTGGTCGGCCGAGTTCGACGCCTGGGCGGCCGACTGCATCGCCCGACGGGATCTCGACGCCCTCTTGGACTACCGGCACCGGGCACCCGCCCTCGCGTACGCGCACCCGAGCGTCGATCATCTCGTGCCGCTGTTCGTCGCCCTCGGGGCGGTGATCGACGCGCCGCGCACCATCGACACCGCTGTCGAGGGCTTCTGGCTCAACCTCTCCAAGCGCTCGTTCCAGTTCAACTGACAGGTCGCCGCCCTTGACTGCCAACGCGGGCGTTCGCCTGTGCGTGCGCACCGGCCACCAGAGGCCTTTCGCAGGTGCCAGAGCCGGGCACCTTCGTTCTGGGGCGGGGGAGGGATCCCCGCCCTCGAGATCGCTCCGGGCAAGACGGGACGGCCAAAGGGCTCTGGGGACCGGGCGATGAGCGCCGGGGCGGGCATGCCGCGGAACGTGGTCGTGATCGGCGGCGGCGCCGAGCTGTCCCGGGCCATCCTGCGCTCACTGGCATCGCGTCAGCTGAGCTCCGTCCTCCTCGCTGGCAGGAGTGTCGAGAGCCTCGAAGGGGCGGTGAAAGACCTTCACCGCCTGCGGGTCGACAAGGTCGAGGTCGCCCTGCTTGACGTCACCGACATCGGGGCCCTGGAGCACTTCGCCGACCTGGCCGTCGAGAGGCTCGGCACGATCGACCTGGTTCTTGTCGCCGCCGGTGTGCGCGGCACGAGCGAGCCCGCCGGCCTCGACGCCCGACAGTTCTCGTCTCTGGCCACGGCGAACTTCACAGGCCCAGGCGCGGCGATGACCGCTTTCGCGAGAGTGCTCAGGGCTCAGGGGCACGGCCGCATCATGGTGCTCTCGTCGGTTGCCGGCTATCGCGTGCGTGCCGCCAACCTTGTCTACGGGGCGGCCAAGGCAGGTCTCGACGGTTTCGCCCTCGGCCTCGGCGACGCCCTGGCCGGTACAGGCGTGAAGGTCATCGTGGTAAGGCCCGGTTTCGTGAGGACGAAGATGACCATGGGCCTGAGCGAGCCGCCGCTGAGCATCGAGGCCACCGATGTCGCCGACGCCGTCGTCCGAGGGCTCGAGAAGGACGCGGACGTGATCTGGGTGCCCCCGGTGCTGCGCTACATCTTCGCCGTCTTGAGGGTCCTGCCCCGCTCCTTGTGGCGGCGGCTGCCGGGCTAGTCGCGGTTGCCTCGCAGCGGACCATAGCTAGCCGGGCGACGGGCGCGCCGGCGCCGACGATAGCCTTGGGGCGTGCGCATCTGATCCCCGTCCGCCCAAGAGCCCGACTCTTACTGGGGATCGACATGCCCAAGACCCGCAAGGCCCGCAAATCGAACGCCCAAGAGGCGGGTTGGTCCGAGCTCGTCTTCGGCGAGCTCGGCCAGTCCAGGCGGCGCTTCGGCGAGGGGCAACCAACTGCCTCATCTTGGACGAGCCGACCAATCACCTCGACCTTCCCGCCCTCGAGCAGCTCGAGGCGGCGCTCGAGAGTTGGAGCGGGACGCTCTTGCTCGTCACATATGACCGTCGGCTCCTCGACTCGGTCAGGCTGACGGCCGCCCTCGAGCTTCCTGCTCGCCCGCGCTTTCTCAAGGACCTCGAACTGCGATCTACGCTCCCGGAGTGACCGACGACGAGGCCATGGCAATCGCCCTTGCGGAGGCAGCGCTAGCCCCTGCCCATGACGATGTCCCGGTAGGGGCCGTCCTGGTCGTCGACGGCGAGGTCGTCGCCATGCGTCACAATGAGCGTGAGCTGCGCAAGGATCCGACCGCGCATGCCGAGATCCTTGTCCTCCGGGACGCAGCCGAGCGGTTCAGCACTTGGCGACTCGACGGGGCCACGCTCGTGGTGACCCTGGAGCCCTGCGCGATGTGCGCCGGCGCAGCCGTGCTCGCCCGGATCAGCCGCCTGGTCTTCGGGGCTTTCGATCCCAAGGCGGGCGCGTGCGGGACCCTTTACAACCTGTGCGCGGATCCCCGCCTCAACCACGAGGTCGAGGTCAGCCGCGGAGTTGGCGCCGAGCCAGCGGGGACGCTGCTGCGGGACTTCTTCAAGGACCGTAGGGCTGTACTCGACTAACCTCCTCGCCCGGAGGGATGCGAGAGTGGCCGAATCGGGCGGTCTCGAAAACCGTTGTGTCCGTGAGGGCACCGTGGGTTCGAATCCCACTCCCTCCGCTCGTGAAAAACTGGCGGACTTACTTGACACTTTGGGTCTCCAGAATCTACGGAGACCAGATGACTCGACAAGAAGCCGATCGGCAGATCAAGCTCCTTGCCGTCCTCCAGCACGCCGAGGAGGTCACCGCCAACGTCGCGATGACCTGTCGGTGCTACGGGATCACGCCCAGAGTTTCTTACATCTGGAAGCGCCGCTATGAAGAGCTCGGCCCCGAGGGTCTAAAGGACCGCTCGAGGAGGCCCAAGGTGAGCCCGAGGGCCACTCAGGTCGAGGTCGTGGGCAAGATCCTCTACCTGCGCCAGCACTACCACTTCGGGCTCGCCAAGATCGCCATGTACCTAAAGCGCTACCACGACGTGAGCATCTCGCACTCCGGGGTGTGGCGGATCCTAGGGCGCCTTGAGCTCAACAAGCTGCCGGCTTCGCAGCCTTACAAGCGCCTCGACAAGCGCTGGAAGCGCTACGAGAAGCAGCTGCCCGGCCACCAGGTGCAGATCGACGTGAAGTTCATCGAGCCGATCAAAGGTGCCCCGCGCAAGAAGTACTACCAGTTCACAGCCATTGACGACTGCACTTGCCTGCGGGTGGTGCCGGCAGCGATCGTGTATCTGCTCAACGCGCGATGGCGTCGGCGTGCCGTCCCTCATGGCGCGGCCCGGAGTCAGCTCGCGACTTCACGATCAGGCCGGTTGGTCCCTGTCTCGCCACAGTCAGCTTGACAAGGAGGGCCGCGCGGCTCAACCGGTCACTTCGTCCTGAGGTACCTTGTCGATGCGTTGGCTGAGCATCCATTGTTGGCCGTAAAGATCGCGCAGGCGGCCACCGCGCTCGCCATAAGACTGGTCGGCCAGCGGGTAGATGACTTCGGCACCCGCGCGTACCGCCCTGTCCCACACTGAATCAACACTTGGCCAGTAGGTGACCATGATCGCGCTGACCGCTCCACCCAACAAGGGGGGAGCTTTCGCAAGCGCGTCCGGGTCCCCGGTATCTTCGGTAATAAACACGACCGAGTCACCGATGCGCAGTTCCGCGTGGATTAGCTCGCCCCCGGGTCCGGTGATCCGCTCTCCTATCTCTTCAGCAGCGAAGGCGGAAGCGTAAAAGGCAATGGCATCAGCCGCATTTCGGACAACCAGTCTTGGCGTGACGGTATGCAGATGTTCGGGGACGGGCTCTACGCGCGACATTTTTCCTCCTTAGGGCCTCTTTCATGCCATCCTGCATCAGGTCTGAGGCGGCAGATTGTAAAAAGAATCCTCACAGCGGGACGTGGTTGTGCTCGCCGGGCGCACGCGGGTGGTACTGGGTGGGCGTGATGCCGGCCAGCTCGCGGAAGTCGTGGATTAGGTGCGCCTGGTCGTAGTAGCCACACTGGACGGCGAGTTCTGCCCAGTCGGCTGAAGGCTCGGGTGGTATGGACGACAGGGTCCGCTGCAATCGGCGGACTCGCGCGAACCGCTTCGGGGTAAGCCCGATCTGTTCGGTGAAGAATCGAACAAACCTCTTCGAAGTGAAGCCGAGTCGTTCCGTGATGGCGGACACCGAGACACCCCGGTCCAGCGCAGCGACGGCATATGCCAGTGCCGGTTCACGCACCAGCGGCCGGACGACATGAGCGAGCAACTCAGCCTCGAGCACGCGTAGCTTATCTTCGGGCGTCGGAGATTCCAGTAACCGTTCACGCAGCAATGAGCCGCCGCTGCCCCACAGCAGTCATCAAGGGGCGTTAGGCCATCCTCCGCGTAAGTGGTAAGCCGGTCAGCATCCAGATTGACTAGAAGCTGGGTCGTCCCGGACGGCAACGCGCGCTCGCGTCCGTGGGGAAACTCGCCCTCGAAATACAGCAGCGAAGCTACAAACGGAGCGAGAGCAGCCATCGGGGTGCGGCGAAACGACCGCAGCTCGTTCACATTCGGAGCTTACGCCACGACTTCCGGGAGAAACCCATGTCAGCATCTCTCCACCGCGGCGCGAATAATCCAGCGCGAGGTCGGCGCGTGCAGGCCCACTGCCCGGACAAGTGAGGTGGCGGCAATAAGGACAGATTGTCGCACCGAATAACGACAGAGATCGGCACGGTGCGCACGCAGATCGACGGACATTTCGTCAGCAGCTGCGGAGCTGGTGCAGCGCCGCAGCCTAATTTCGTGGCAGCCCGGATGCATCGGGTCGGGCCTTCCAGGAGAAACGTGTACGAGCGAAAGTGCCGGTCAAGCTAGGGTCACTCCCCCATCTCCGCCACTGATTGCTCATTTGCCACCCTCGAGCACTGCACCTACGTGCTGTCGTGCGAGTGGCACATTTCAACAGTTGGAGGACTCGGGAGCGAGGACGCCTCGCGGCAGGCCGCGCCCATTAGCCGCCGGTGCCGCCACCGCCGAAATCATCTTCGATCGGTCAACCTGGTCCCCGCCATTGGTGGCGCTATTTCAGCGGCCGCCTTCAGCATGATCGCCAAAGCCCTGTGAGTAAAACTCGCGTCAACTCCAGAATCGTCTCTTCCATCACCGGCGGACCATCTGTCGGGTGTTGTGCCGTGAGCAAGCCGCGCCGGTGGAGGTATCTTCTGCTCCCAACGCGCTCCGCTCGTACGCCACCATCTCTTGGGAATGGGAAGATGAGGGGCATGTCGAGCCCGAACGAGGGTCCAGCCCAAGCCGCTTGCGGGAGCCGAGGTGTCTTCGGCGGCGGAGCGGAGGAACAGCTGACACCAGCACCAGGAAGGGTCTTGGCCGCGCCGGCCGAATACTGCGACGAGGTCGTCCCATCGGTCAGCTGTCGCCGGACGAACGCCGATGGCCACTGAGCAACCATAGGCCCCGCGGCTCCGAGAGGCGCGACCTCCGAGCGCCGACCGACCGATCTGCTCGCGGGAGGCGGAGCAGAATTAGGCTGATTGGTAGCCCCGAACTACGGCTTCGGGCGCGGTCGGCCGGACAGCGCCGAGCGCCCAGTCGGGGGCTGGGTCTCGGGACGTACTCGGGCCGGCCCCGCCGTCGTTCAGGCCCGCGTAACCTGTGCCGGTGGTGGTCGAGCTGCCCGTGCGCCGTGTCGACTTCGGCTACTTCGTGCGGCCTGCCGAGGAGACCGGGACGGGGCTGCGGAAAGTGGAGCCCTGTTTGGGTTACGTCATCCTCCACCCGGATGGCGTCGTCGTGGTCGATACCGGCATGGGCTCGCACCCGGACGTCGATGCTCGTTACCGACCGCGCCGCAGACCGATGACCGAGGCGCTGGCGACCGCAGGAGTGTCGGTCGAGGACGTGAGCCACGTCGTGAACTGTCACCTCCATTTCGATCATTGCGGCGGGAACCCTGAGCTGGTTGGACGGCCGATCTTCACCCAGCGAATCGAGCTCGAGGCAGCGAGATGGCCCGACTACACGCTCCCAGAACTCGTCGATGTGCGGGGGCTCTGTTACGAGCTCTTGGACGGCGAGTCGGAGATTCTGGACGACGTGTTCGTCGTGCCGACACCGGGCCACACGGCGGGCCACCAGTCGGTCGTCGTTCGCCGGGGTGACGGGACGATGATCATCGCCGGCCAGAGCCATGACACGGCGACGGCTTTCGGCAGCGACCTCCTTGCTGCGCGCGCCGTCCAGGACCGTCACGCTGATGATCTCCCGCCAGTACCCGACTGGATCGAGCGTCTCCAAGCCTTCGACCCGCGAAGGGTTGTCTTCGCCCACGACGGGGCGGTCTGGGAGCCATAGCGCTGCGAGCACAGAACATCTCGTCTGCGCTGCCACCTCGCACTCATTGAGTAGGCGCCGCCAATGCAGATCGACGGGTAGGTATCGGACTCGCCGACGCAGAACAACACTCGCCAACCACCGAAGTAGGCGTCACCGCGACCCCGGCTTCGAGTGACATTCCGTCACTCTGGCAGTGGTGAAGCTCCAGCCGCCTGACCGGCGTCTCGGCTCGTGGCGCGAGTGCTTCCGCTTAGCTGACCACTTGCGTTGCTGGTGGTTTCAATCTAATCTTCCACTAACCCATTAGTGGAGGAGTTATGATCGAGTTCCAGCTCGACACCGCTTCAGGCGTCGCCACCTATTTGCAGCTGGTCCAGCAAGTCCATCAAGCCCTCCAACTCGGCCTGCTCGAACCCGGTGATCAGTTGCCGACGGCGCAGCAGGTCGTCGCCAAGCTCGCGATCAACCCGAACACGGTGCTGAAGGCTTATCGGGACCTCGAACGAGAGGGATTGGTCCGGCCTCGCCCTGGGCTCGGCACTTTCATCGTCGGCACGCTCCCCCGCACAGACCCCGCGACACAAGCACGCTTTCTCACCTCGATGACCAAGTGGCTGGAAGCGGCGCGGTCCGCAGGGCTTGGCCTTGACGACATCGAAGCGATCTACCGCACCGCGGTACGCAACTGCTTCGCGGAGGGCGTGGCGTGAACACAGCTTTGGAGTCGACCGGGCTGGGCAAGCAGTACGGGCGACGCTGGGCACTGCACGACTGCACACTTTCAATCTCTGTGGGCAAAGTCGTTGGGCTCGTCGGTCCGAACGGGGCAGGCAAGACGACCCTCCTACATCTTGCAGTCGGGCTGCTCGCACCGACTGCGGGCACGGTCACCGTTCTCGGCGGGCGTCCGGGCGACGGCCCGGCACAGCTCGAACGCGTGGGCTTCGTCGCGCAGGACACGCCGACCTACTCAGGACTCTCGGTCGCCCAGCACCTCCACATGGGCGCCTGGCTCAATCGGACCTGGGACGATGATCTAGCCAAGCGCCGGATCGAGCAGCTCGGCCTGGACCCACGACAGAAGGCAGGCTCCCTGTCTGGCGGCCAGCGCGCCCAGCTCGCCCTCACCCTGGCAATCGCCAAACGACCGGATCTTCTCCTCCTCGATGAACCGGTCGCCAGTCTGGACCCGCTGGCTCGGCGTGAGTTTCTGCAAAGCCTTATGGAAGTCGTCGCCGAGCACGGCGTCACCGTCGTGCTCTCCTCGCATCTGGTGGCGGACCTCGAACGAGTCTGTGACTACCTCGTCGTACTCGTCACTTCGCACGTCCAGCTGGCCGGGGAGGTGAGCGCGTTGCTGGCGTCGCACCATCGGCTCTCTGGACCCCGCCGAGACCCGAGCAGCCTTCCGGCAAGCCAGCAAGTCATCGAGGAGAGTCACACCGACAAGCAGTCCACCCTCCTCATTCGCACTGACGAGCCGATCCACAACCCCGCGTGGATCGTGAAGCCCGTCACGCTGGACGATCTCGTGCTCGCCTATATGAGCCAGGCACGCGACGCGGAGCGTGTGTCCCAACAGCGATTGAGCGTCCTCCGATGATCCGGTTCGCCTCGCTCCAGTTCCGCATCCAGGCTGCCGTGGCCTTCGTCGCGTTGGTGGTGATTTCCATCATCCTCGGAGTGACCGGCCCGCATCTCGTCCACCTCTACGACTCCACCGTCGCGACCTGCGCGGCGCACAACGATTGCCAGTCGGCGATCACCACGTTCACCAACACCGACAGCGCGCTGCAAATCCTCGGGAACGTCCTCCTCATCGTCGTTCCGGCCCTCATTGGGATGTTCTGGGGAGCGCCGCTTGTGGCTCGCGAGTTTGAGACCGGCACCTTCCGTCTCGCATGGACCCAGGGAGTCACTCGCACGCGTTGGCTCGTCATCAAGCTTGCCGTCGTCGGCCTGGCCAGCATGGTCGTGGCTGGACTGCTCAGCGTCATAGTGACCTGGTGGTCGAGCCCCATCGACCGGGTGAACATGCTCGGGCAGGTCGGTAATGCCGAACTTGCGGGACGGTTTTCATCCGTGATCTTCGGAGCGCGCAACATCGCCCCAGTTGGCTACGCCGCCTTTGCTTTCGTGCCCGCGGTCGCCGTCGGACTGATGATCCGACGCACGCTGCCCGCGATGGCAACCGCGCTCGGCGGGTTCGTGTTCGCCCGCATTGCCCTTTCATTGTGGGTGCGTCCGCACCTCATCGCACCACTTCACGAGGTCATCGGACTCAACGTTCGATCGGCGTCCAGCCTGACCTTCAATCAGACGTCAACGGGCATCGTCGTCTCTGCCGACGCCGTCATGCATAACGCCTGGATCTACTCGACCCAGATCGTCGATACAGCCGGTCATGCCCCCACCGCCGCATTTCTCAGCCGTGCCTGCCCTTTCAACAACACAAGCGGCCAACCCAACTATCAGACTTGCATCCCCAACATCGCGGCCAAGTTCCATGAGCTGGTCACGTACCAACCCGGTAGCCGATATTGGGCCTTCCAGTGGTACGAGCTGGCGATCTATCTCGCCCTTACCGCCATTTTGGCCGCGGTCTCCGCCTGGTGGATTCGCCGTCGCATTTCTTGAGACCAACGATCAGGTATGAAGGACCTCACGCCCCACGCGACACATGACGCACGCGCTCCGGCTTGGGGTCGCGAACGCACACAGATCGTCGCACCGAATCCCGGGCGTCCAGCGCGATAAAGGCACACGGATCGACGGCTCGGCGTGCGCCCTGCCGACTCGGCACCGGCCAAGTTGGGCCGGGAACGCCCATCGGCGGCACGTTCTGTGGTGCCCACCCTAATTCTGGTTCAGCTGCCTCCGCAGGAGATCGTGGTACCGGGGGTCGCCTCGGGCGCGTTCATAAAGCGGGGAGTACATCAGCTCTAGCAGTGGTAGCGAATGGAGCTCGAAAGCTCGCTCTAGGCTCTGAAAGAACTCGTCCATATCGTTTAGGGCGAAATGGATGAAGCCTGCGAAGAAACAGGTGAGAACTCCATCCCGTCCGAGCTCGTCGAGAGTCTTGATGCATCTTCGGGCGGTCTCTTGGTCCCCTTGTTGTGCCGCGAGAAACCCACGGTACGTCAGCACCCAAATGCTGTCGGGGCGCAGGCGCTCCATTTCGTGGAAGCTTTCTTCTGCCCTGGCGTAGTCCTGGTGGCTGAGGTAGTACTCGGTCCGGTGCGCGCTGGTGCGAAAAGCTACGAGCGATGCCGTCTCATCCCAGTGAGCGAGAGCCTCGGCTTCACGTCCGGCGTAGAAGTAGGCACGCCCGAGGAAGGCGATCACGTTGACATCAAGCGGATCGAGCTGGTACGCCTCTTCGAGCAGCCGCACGGTCTCGTCGATGTTGCCCTTTCCCGCTTCGAGTTGTGCGAGCCACCGGTAGGGATCCGAGAAGCTGGGGTTCAGTTCGATGGCGCGGTGGGCTTCTCGAGCAGCGCCCGCTAGGTTGTCTTCACCGAGCATCAAACCCCCGAGAACGGAGTGGGCCTCTGCGAGAGCGTCGTTCTTGGCGAGTGCCGTCGTGAGCTCTTCTCTGGCCTTCTTTGTCGAATCGGCGAGGGGCAAGGAACCTTCGCTCCCCAGCCATAGGTAGCATTCGGCAGCACCGACGCGAGCGCGAGAGAAGGCGGGATCGCGGGCGATCGCCCTATCGAAGAATGTGAGTGCTTGGCGAATCGTGTCCTCCGAGACCTTATCGCGCAACATCTTCCGTCCCTGAAGAAAATCGGTGTAGGCCTCCATGTCTGATGTGTCCTGCTCCGCACGAGCGACCGAGAGAGAACCCGTTGCCCCGAGCCCGGTCACGTGGGCGAACATGGCATCTGCGATCTGGCCGGAGATGTCGTCCTGGATGGCGAAGATGTCGTGCAGCTCGCGGTCGTAGCGCGCTGCCCAGAGGTGCTCCTCCGAACTCGTCTCGATGAGCTGGGCGGTGATGCGTATCTGGTTGCCTGCTTTTCGCACGCTGCAGCGAGTTTTTCGATGAGTTCCTCGGTCATGCCGTCGGCGAAGTAATCGTCGTTCGGGTCGGGGCTGATGTTGGCAAATGGCAGGACGACGATGCGACGGAGACTCTCGTCGGGCGGAGGTCCCACTGTTCCGAGCTCAGGCGGAGCGTGGGCGGAGGTCGGGATGATCTTGTAGAGCTGGATAGCGGTTTCGATGTTCTTCAGCTTCGGGCTACCGATCGACTCGAAGGAGGCCTCCAGCTTGTTGTGGACTTGGTCATAGACCTGTTGGGAGACGCACACTCCGCCGTGATCGGCATGTGGCTCGATACGGGCGACGATATTGACGGCGTCGCCGAAGACGTCCTCACCCCAGTGGACGACATCGCCGAGGTGGATACCGATCCGAAGCGTGATGTGCTCGCCTCCGGCAGCCGAGTTGCGCTGGCCCACCGCCTCTTGTATCTGGAGGGCGCATCTCACGGCGTCGAGGGCGCTCGCGAATTCAACCAGGGCGCCGTCACCGAGCGACTTCACCGTGTGGCCTCCGAACGTCGCGGCGATCGTGCGAATGATCTGGTCTTGCTCATGTGCGAGGTCGAGGGCAAGCTTCTCGTCCCGCTGGGTCAGGAAGGAATAGCCGACCATGTCGGTGAGCATCACGGCGGCTAGTTGACGACGATCACCGTGCACGGTCCGAATCTAGTTCGTAGCCATTTGGGGCGGACCTGACGGAAAGTCGCTGCGGCAAGCGCCACCGGTCCGAACTCGCCGCCTCACGGAGACTGCGGCCGTGAGTAGTCGACGGCGACTCAGTGTTCTCCTCGCCGAGTGCTCAACCGCAGCGAGCATGCCGAAGCTTGGTCCTCGAAGTGCAGCGCTGGTCTCACGACAGACAGAACATCGCACCGATCACCAGCTCGTCTGGATGGTCCGACTGCGCCATAGCGAGGCCTCTTTGTTGTCAAGAGGCTCTTTGGAACGAGGTGGCTAATAAGCGCACCCTGGCCGCCCTTCGGCTGGACGTCGACAACACGCTCGCCCGCGGCGATGAGCTGCTGCGCGAGCAGATAGCCAAGCCCACCTGCGCCCTCGATTGCCCAGGTCCGTTCCGGCCACCGCACCGCCCATGCCAAGAGGTGTTCCAGCTGGGTTGCGCTCGAGCGAACACGCAGTTCGCCCAGCACGCCTTCGGTCTCATCAAGGGCTGCTGCAGTGTGCGATCCCGTGTGCGGGTCGATGCCGATGATCACTGCCACCTGCGTCTCCTTCGCGTCGTTGGAATCGAAGGACCGCGATGGGCATGTCTGATTTCAGATCGTTGGCGTCCGCGCCTCTTTCGAGCCACACCACGGCGAGATCCTGGCGGGTTGGCGCCTCGTTAATAAGCCAGACCAAAGCCGGCAGACGGTTCGCGAGC
>JBEKMZ010000070.1:0-20229 GCA_049523315.1 Acidimicrobiales bacterium
TAGATCAAGCATCTATTTGTCGCTACATTTCACATCGCAAACCCGACTTTATCCACAGCTCGCCCAGGTCAGAGCGGGTGCGGGGTCGCCATCGAGGAGTTGAGCCGCCGAAGTCGGGCCTGTGAGAGCGCCCGGGCGCTTGAGGAGCTTGAGGAGCTTGAGGAGCTTGAGGAGCTTGAGGAGCTTGAGGAGCTTGAGGAGCTTGAGGAGCTTGAGGAGCTTGAGGACGGTACCTACGGGTCCTGCTGGCGACAGTGGACGACGCTTCGTTCCCGAGCGGCGCCCCGAGGCGCGGACTAGGCGATGCAGACTTTGACCTGAGTTGTCGGGACCAATTCCTTATACGCGGAGATGTGCTCCTTCAGCTCGAGACTGTTGGAAACCGTTCAGGGGTTTGTTAGCCCATGCGGGTTGTAGGAGAAGTGCCAAAACGAGCAGCCACAGCCTCTTTCAGCGCGTGTGGCCAACTACCCGATACTTTGTCGGCGGCCGTGACAAGGTGGCGTTGGGCCTCGGCGTCGCCCGCAAAGGCGCGAATCGACAACTCTGGCTCCAGATTGGCAATCGCCAGGATCGCACCGGCACATCCCATTGCCCCTGCCAGCAGGACGAGGTTGGTGGACCCAACGTACAGCCATCCGGGAAAGACGTCGAGTTCTTCAAAGAGTCTGTGGGGATCGCCGCTCGAATCCTTGAGCCCCACAACTGGGAGCTCCGGGAGAACCGAAACAGGCAGTCCAGGTGGCGAAAAGGCCGGGAAATGATAGGCAAGCACGCTTGCGCCCCCCGCGGCCTCGGCCACGAGGTCGTAATACCCCCGCGCATCGGAGCTCCGCGGGGGCGACAGTGCGAGCACGGCGTCGGCGCCCGCGTCCAAGACCACCTTGGTGAGATGAGCGGCTTGGAGCGCGGAGGGAGCCCCGCCGCCTGCTAGCACCACCACCTGCGGTGGCAACGCGGCCCTCACGGCGCCGACCAGGACAGCGCACTCCTTGGGATCAAGAGAGGCGGACTCTCCCGTAGACCCAGCGACGAGCACGGATTGAATTCCGAGCTCCGCTAGTTGCCTCGCATGGTCGGCCGTGGCCCTCGCGTCTACGGCTCCGGAGGAGTCGAAGAGCGTCAGCAGGGCAACCCCGACACCAGAGAAGATCGGAACGCTCATCGTGCCTCCTAATTTTTCGGCTGGCGTTGCAGCACTCTCTCGGCGGCCATTAATCATGGACGTGTCAACCCGGTGTCCAGGCCTATGTGTACTTGTCAACCGGAATGAAGCCTGACGCAATGGAGTCTCCGCAGCGACCTCCCAGGGCCACAATACCAGCGACGCTCCTTCTCAACAACGTCTATGGGCATGACGCCTAGGACTCGCAATAGGCATCTGCGGCCAACAAAGCTTCGTCCAAGATCGAAATCCCCTCTCTGACCTCAGCGACGCTCACAGTGCAAGGCGGTACTACATGTACTCGGTTAGCGGCAATGAGCGGCAGAAGCCCCCGCTCTTTGCAGGCCACCGAGAGGTCCGCCATCGCGGGGCTGGAACCCCCGTAGGGAGCCATGGGCTCGCGGGTCGCCTTGTTCTTGACCAGCTCGATTGCCCAGAAGACCCCAAGACCACGCACTTCGCCAACCGATGCATGTTTGTGCTCGAGCTCGGCGAGGGCGGGTCCAAGCACGATCTCGCCTATGAACGTGGCATTCTCCAGGACGCCCTCTTCTTTCATGGTATTGATGGTTGCCACGACGGCGGCACAAGCGAGGGGGTGTCCCGAGTAGGTAAGGCCACCGGGGTAGACGCGCTCGGCGAACGTTGCGGCGATTTCATCGGAGATGATCACGCCACCAAGTGGCACGTAACCCGAGTTCACTCCTTTCGAGAAGGTGACAAGGTCGGGCACGACACCATAGTGTTCGAAGGCGAACCATTTTCCCGTCCGGCCAAAGCCAGCCATGACCTCGTCGGCAATGAAGACGATTCCATATCGGTCACATATCTCACGGACGCCGGCGAGGTAGCCCGCGGGCGGCGGCATGATTCCGACGGAGCCAGGGACCGATTCAAGGATGATGGCCGCTATCGTCGTGGGTCCCTCGAGCAAGACAGCCTGTTCGAGGTGTTCGAGCGCCCTTTCTGACTCCTCCTTCTCGTTTGAAGAGTGGAACGCCGATCGGTACAGGAAGGGACCAAAGAAGTGCACAACCCCCGCGCTCCCATAATCGCTGCCGAGGCGCCTTGAGTCCCCTGTCAGGTTGGCGGCGGTGGTCGTAGCCCCGTGGTAGGACCGATAAGCGGACATCACTTTGATGCGGCCAGTGTGAAGTCGTGCCATGCGAACCGCGTGTTCGACCGCCTCTGCTCCGGCGTTGGTGAAAAATACCTTTTCCATCCCAGCAGGTGCCAGGTCGCAGATCAGGCGAGCGGCCTCGCCGCGCACGTCGTTCGCATAGTGAGGGGCCACTGTGCAGAGCCGGTCGAGCTGTGCCCTGATACCCGCGAGGACCTTGGGGTGCTGGTGTCCAATATTGGTGTTGACCAGCTGGCTCGTAAAATCGAGGTACCGCTTCCCGTCGTAGTCCCACACATAAGATCCCGCCGCCCCGGCAATGACCATCGGCTTGATGAGAGCCTGGGCCGACCAGGAGTGGAACACGTGAGCACGATCCGCCTGGTAGACGCGCTCGCCTTCCTCCGGTGAAAGCTGGGCGGCGTTCTCGGCCTCAGTATGAATCATGGTCGAACCTCTTTTCGCTAGAAGGTAAGGCCCGCGGCACCAGTCAAACCGGCCTTACGAAGGTTGTGGAGCCTCTTGACCGGGTGTCGAAGCTCAGGTCACGTGGCATAAACGTCCTTTGTTCCCGACTACTTGGCTGGGGAGCCCGTCCGACGGACAGTCTGGTGAGGGATCTCGGCAAATTGATCGTCTCGTCCCGCGCAATCTCGACCAGCGTGCCTGGGGTCCGAGCAGCTCGACGGTTCTTCTTCGCAAAAGCCTTGCCTCGTCCCTTGTCGGGGCGGGGGTCGTCTCATAACATTAGTCGAGTGTCGTCAGTCGACGACAGCAAAAGGAGGGGCTCCATGAACTTGGTTAAGAACCGGAATTGGACTCACCGATTGGCCGTATGGGTCGGTATCGCGTGCCTCGCAGGAACCCTTGCGGTCGCCCTGGAGCCCGGTGCGTCGTCGGCATCGGGCTCGGGCTCCGGGCCCCGATACGGCGGAACCTTTCAAACAGCGTTCCAGTCCAGTCCAACGACTTTTGACCCACAGGTCTGTTACGACGCCACGTGCTGGGACAACATGGAGATGATTTTCAATCGTCTCTATGACTACGAGACGAGCAACACCACGCTGGCGCCCCAGGCGGCGGCTGCCATGCCAGTGTTGTCCGACGGCGGAAGGGTGTACACGATCTCCATCCGCAAGGGGATGGAGTTCTCCAACGGCAAGACGGTGACGGCATACGATTTTGCCTACACATTCTCGCGGATCTGCAATCCGGCGACAAAGTCGCCAGTAGTCGGCTTCTGGGACGTGGTTGTGGGTTGTGCGGCCTACGCCAAGAAGCCGACGGGTTATGTCTCGGGCATTAAGCCACTTGCCGAGTACTCGCTGAGGATCACGCTGACTAGTCCCGACGCGGCCTTCCCCTACGTCCTGGCGATGCCACATGCTTCGGTCATCCCAACCGGCACTGGTCCCCAGCAGGCTGAACACCCACTCGGTTCAGGACCATATGAGCTCGTTAGCTACACCCCAGGTCAGTCGATCGTCTTGCAGAAGAACCCGCATTACTGGAATAAGACGTACCCCTACACCGATGGCGTCTACGAGAAACTGGGAGTGAGTCCTCAGGTGCAGCTTCTCGAACTCGAGAAGGGTCAACTCGACCTGATGGGCGACCCTTTGCCTAACTCGGACTACTTGAGCGTCATCGACAACCCATCGCTGAAGAAGCAGACGGTTACGGCTTGGAAGCTGGACACCTACTTCTTGACGCTGAACACGCAGATGAAGCCCTTCAACAATCCCCTTGTGCGTGAAGCGGTTTCTTACGCCATCAACCGGACGTCACTCCTCAAGTTCGTCAACAACCAAGGCGAGCCCGCCACCGGCCTCATCCCGCCAGGTGTCAAGGGCTACACCGCGCAGAGCATGGTTAACCCGCTTGACGTGGCGAAAGCCAAGCAATTGTTGAAGCAGGCCGGTTACCCGAACGGCTTTTCGACAAGCATGTACAGCTGGAACACGCAGCCCTGGACGAACCTGGACACGGCACTGCAACAGCAGCTCGCCGCGGTGGGCATCCGTGTGTCGATCGACGCAATCCAAGAGAGCACGTTCTTCACGTTGGCCGCTACGCCCGGAAAGACACCCATGACGGTCACATTCTGGGTGGCCGACTTCCCAGACGGCAGTGACTTCTTCAACGCACTGTTGTCGTGCGCGGCGGACATTCCAGGCGGACAGAACTACCCGTTCTACTGCAACCACTCAGTGGACAACCAGGTCGCTCAAGGGCTGGCGAACCCGAACCAGGCCACGAGATACTACGTCGCCGCGACAAAGATGATGCTCAAGGACAACCCGATTGTTCCGCTTTACTTCGGGACGGTGACCACCCTGTTCGGCTCGAACGTTGGCGGTTTCGCTCAAAACCCAATATGGGAGTACATGATCGACCGTTATTGGTTGAAGAACCCCTCCGCTTAGAAAGTCCGGCGGCCACGGCCCATCGCGTTCGCATCGTCAGGAGCAGTGGTGTCAACCTCATCGGTTGAACCGGTCCTGCGACGCGACGCGGTGGTCGTGGTCAAGGGACTGTCCGTTGCTTTTCCGAGCAACAGCAGCAGTGGCGAGGTTGTTCACGACGTCTCGTTCTCGGTGAAGGCGGGACAGCGCGTTGGCCTCGTTGGTGAGTCCGGCTGCGGGAAGTCGTTGACGGCGCGGGCGATCATGCAACTCATCCCCGCTCCTGGCCGCATCAGCAATGGTGAGATCTGTGTCGGAGACGACCCCAAGCCGGCCACTGCGGCTAGCGCCAAGCGTTGGCGTGGCACCACAGTGGCCATGATCACACAGGATCCGTTGTCGAGTCTCAACCCACTCGTGCGCATCGGAGTTCAGATCACCGAGATGCTTCGCTATCACCGCCACCTGTCGCGTGCCAACGCCCGAAAGCGGGCGATCGAGTTGCTGAACGCCGTTGGCATCCCCAATCCCCACCGCACCCTGCGCCAGTTCCCGAACGTGCTTTCGGGTGGTATGCGCCAGCGCGTCGCGCTGGCCATAGCCATCAGTTGCAATCCGCGACTGTTGATAGCCGACGAGCCGACCACAGCGCTCGACGTCACCATCCAGGCTCAGGTCCTCGACCTGCTCGAACGGATGACGGCTGAGCACAACAGCGCAGTCCTCTTGATAACCCACGACCTCGGGGTCGTGGCCAATTTCTGCGAGGAGATCCTCGTGATGTACGCGGGGAGGATCGTCGAGTCGGGACCGACCGAACAGCTCCTCGAGAGTCCGCAAAACCCCTACACCGTAGCGTTGTTGGCATCGGTGCCCTCCATGACGGAGGCATTGCCCGAACGGCTGGCCTCAATTGCCGGCAGTCCGCCCGTGGGCGGCGTGGACGTGCGCGGTTGCCCCTTTGCGCCGCGTTGCCAGTTGGCTCAGCCCAAGTGCTACGAGGTCGAACCTCAGCTTCGTCAGTTGGGTAATTCTTCACGTCGCGTGGCTTGTCACGCCGCGGGCGAACCTCTCTGGCCGGGACGGCGTGCTCTAGAGGTGGTCCCGTGAGCGAGACGAGGACGTCATTTCTCGAGGTCCGCGATCTTGCCGTGCACTTTCGGGTACGAAGGGGGCTCGCGGCCTCGCGCGCCGTGAAGGCGGTCGACGGAGTCTCCTTCGACCTGAAAGCTGGCCAGACGCTGGGTGTCGCTGGCGAGTCCGGCTCGGGCAAGAGCACGGTCGCGCGCACGCTCGTGCGGATCGTCCGTCCAACCGGCGGCACCATCGCATTTGACGGCATCGAGGTCGCAAGCCTGAGGGGCCAGCGTCTCAAGCGTTACCGGAGCCGGATGCAGATGGTCTACCAGGATCCCTATGACTCGCTCGACCCTCGAATGACCGTGCTCGAGATCATGGCCGAGGCCCTTTCCGTGAGTGGGTTGGCCAGGAGCCAGCACCCCGGCGAGGTTGAACGGCTCCTGCGACGTGTCAACTTGCCTGCCTCGATCGCCTCGCGGCACCCGGGACAGCTCTCGGGTGGCCAACGCCAGCGCGTGTCGATCGCCCGCGCGCTTGCCGTAAACCCCGAGATCATCATCTGCGATGAGGCGGTTGCTGCGCTCGACGTCTCTATCCGTGCGCAGATCCTGAACCTCTTGAAGGACATCCAGGGCGCCACTGGTGTGGGCTATCTCTTCATCTCCCACGACCTGTCGACGCTGCGTTTCATGGCCGACCGCGTCGCCATCATGTACGTGGGAAGAATCGTCGAATACGGCACCACCGAGGATGTCTTGGCGAACCCGAAGCACCCCTACACCAAAGCCCTCATCGCCGCGGTCCCGAGCGTTACCTCGCGAGGGCAACAGAGACTCAAGCTGAGCGGGGAGCCTCCAGATTCGGGCAACCCGCCTCCGGGCTGTCCCTTCCATCCGCGTTGCCCCGAAGCCGTCGAAGAGTGTCGGCGCGTGCGCCCCGAGCTGGTTGCAACTCCCGAGGGCGCGTCGGTGGCGTGTCATGTGGTGTTCATGTCGCGCTCGAGCACAGGGGGGTCGCTGTGATCAACCTGCCCCAGAACGAGATTGCCCCCGACCTGGTAGGTGCCGAGCCGATAGTGCTGAGTCCGCCTAGCTTCTGGAGGCGCGCCGGCAAGAGCCTGCTGCACGACCCGGTCGCGTTGTGCTCGGTGCTGTTCATCTTGCTGCTCGTCGTCGTGGCCGTCTTCGCGCCGTGGATCGCGCCCTATAACCCGCTTCGCGAGTTCTCCAACGGCCTTTCGGACGTCGGCGCACCGATGGCGCCTAATAGCCACTTTCTCCTCGGCACCGACGAGGCGGGTCGCGACGTGCTCTCGCGTTTGATCTTCGGCGCGCGGGTTTCGTTGTTGGTTGGCGTCGTCGCGACGGCTCTGGCCTCGTCGATCGGCGTCATGATCGGCACGGTCTCCGGCTACGTCGGCGGGGTCACCGAGTCAGTTCTCATGCGCTTCACCGACATGGTGCTGTCTTTTCCGATTCTGCTCTTCTGTGTGGCTCTGATCTCGGTCACCGGTCCGAGCACGCGCAACGTGGTCCTCGTTATCGCGTTCGCCTACTGGACGTACCTGGCGCGCGTCGTGCGCGGTCAAGTGCTCTCACTCAAAGAACGGGAATTTGTCACTGCCGCGCGCACACTTGGCGTTGGGCACTTCAAGATCATCCGCAAACACGTCCTGCCCCACCTGATGCCCACGATCATCGTCTACGGGACGCTCGGGGTTGCGACGTCGATCCTCATTGAGGCCTCACTCTCCTTCCTTGGGATCGGGGTGCCCCTGCCCCAGCCTTCGTGGGGAGGGATGATCTCGGAGGGCCAGCAGTACTTTCAGACTGCGCCCTGGTTGTTGATCGCGCCCGGCGTCGCGTTGATCTTGACGGTGCTTTCGATCAACCTGGCCGGCGACTGGCTGACCGACGTGTTGGATACTTCGATGACGGAGTTCAGGCGATGACCGGGTGGGTCGCCCGGCGTTTCCTGCAGATGGTGCTGGTTGTCTTCGGCGTCGTGACGATTGCCTTCGTCTTCGCCTTCCTCGTTCCGGCTAACCCTGCGCGCATGGTGGCAGGGCCTCAAGCCAGCGCCGCTGCGGTCGCGTCAATCGCTCGTCAACTCGGTCTCGATCGCCCGGTATGGTCACAGTACCTAAGTTTTCTTGCCCGCTTGACCCACGGAAACCTCGGGGTTTCCTTCGTTCTCGAGGACCGTACGGTGGCCAGCGAGATTTGGGGCGCCTTGCCGTACACGGCCTTCCTGGCGCTTGGCGGAGTGATCTGGGAGATCGTACTGGGCGTCCCGACGGGGATTATCGCCGCCTACAGGCCACGCAGCCTCATCGATCGCGCGACCACACTGGGCGCGCTGCTTGGGCTCTCCGCCCCACCGTTCTGGCTGGGGCTGATGCTGATCTACTTCCTGGCTTACAAGGTCTCGGTTTTTCCGCTCAACGGTGTGGGCCACCCGCTTGTCTGGTACATGATTCTGCCAAGCTTCACCCTCGGGGTCGGTGGGGCGGCGTTCTACTCACGTATGGTGCGTACCACCATGCTCCAGGTGCTGCGGTCGCCCTTCATAGAGTTCGTCCGCCTGAAGGGCATGCCCGAGCGCACCATCCTTTTCCGCCACGTGTTGCGGCACGCCTTGACCCCGGTCGTCACGATGCTTGGGATGGACCTGGGTTACTTCCTCGGCGGAGTTCTCATCATCGAGTCGATCTTCGGCATCCCGGGGGTAGGCCAATTGGCTTACAACTCCATTTCCACCCTCGATATCCCGATGATTACCGGCACCGTGATGGTGGCAGCCGTGTTCATGGTGGTCATGAGCTTCATCGTCGACGTGACCTACACCTTCATCGACCCGCGCGTGAGGTTGACGCGTGGCAAGTGACCGCGCCTGCGCCGCTATCCGGGTTCCTCTTGATGCCTCCTGGGTGCCGATGCTTCGAGAACAGATCTGCCCACGTTGGTGGTGCAGGAAGGAGCAATGAGATGAGCAAGAAAGAACTTCGTGTTGCTGTCGTCGGAGCCGGACGTTGGGCCGAGCGGGCGCACATCCCTGGATGGCAGCGTGACGAACGTGTCGAGCTGGCCGCCATCGTCGAACTCAATGCGGCCCTAGCCAAGGATACGGCTGCTCGTTTCGGCATTGATCGCGCCGTGACCGACTACCGCGAGGTGCTCGATGACCCCTCCATCGACGCAGTGGACGTGACCACGGGCAACGACACCCACTTTGAGATCTCCTGGGCTTCGCTCGAGGCCGGCAAGCACGTGCTTTGTGAGAAGCCGGTGCATCACGACGCGCGCGAGACCTCGCGCGCCGCAGCTCTGGCCAAAGCGAAGGGCCTGAAAACCAAACTGGGCTTCACATTCCGCTACGCGCCGGCCATCCAATACGCGAAGGACCTAATCGACGAGGGCTTCGTCGGAGTGCCCTACATCTTCAACGGCTACGAACAGAACAGTCAGTGGATCGATCCCTCGACGCCGCTGCGCCAGGCTGAACACGCTCCAGCCGGCGAGAACGAGATCGTAGTGTCCTCCATCGAGGGCTACGGCGCTCCAACCATCGACATCATGCACTGGTGGGTTAACAGCCGAATCACCAACGTGGTCGGCACGATGCGCAACTTCGTTCCCGAGCGCGTCCTGCGATCGACCGGGAAGATGGAGCGCATGAACATCGACGACGGCGACATGTGGGTCTGCGAGTTCGAGGACCCCGTCATTGCCTCTATGCAGTCGTCCTACGTCACAGTTGGCAACTACCCGGGCATCGAAGTGCGCCTATACGGCTCCGAGGGGGCCGTAATAGTCCGCCTGGTCGAGGAGTTCGGTATCTGCCAGACGATCAAGACCGCTACGAAGGACTCGGTTGAGTTCGTTGAGCGCGAAATCCCCGCTCGCTATTTCCCGAAGGACGGCACTAGTCGGGAAGAGTGGCCGTCCCTCTTTTATTCCAACCTGATCCACAACTTCGTCGACGAGATCGTCGGCGACGCGGCCGAGACTCAGGGAGACTTCGCCCAGGGCGCACTGGTCCAGAGAACTATCAACGCTTTTGAGCGCTCGTACCGCCAGCGACGCTGGGTGCAGTTCAGCGAGGTCGAGGGTGCCTGAGAGCACCCTGTTGACCGCCCACCAGTGGGGCGAGTTAAACACGGCCTCGGCGACGGCACTGTTAAGCGGTGTCGTCGCCGAGGCCGAGGCGGCTGGCGCAGGGTTCTGTGACGTGCGCCTTTCCGAAACTGAGGAATTGCGTCTTTACGCGGTCTCCAAACAGTCGGCCGACGAACGTATTGAGGGCCACGCGGGGATGGGAGCACGCGTATTGGTCGACGGCGTGTGGGGCTTCGCGTCCCAACCATTGCGCGACAGTTACGACGCTAGCCACGTCGCGCGCGCCGCGGTCGCCAACGCGCGTGCCGCGGCGGTGGCCGCCAGCGCTCGCGTAACGCTTCCCCCGCGCGAAGCCGAGATCGGTTTTTACCAGACTGACGTCGATATCGACCCGTTCCTCGTTGATCCCGCCGAACGAGAGCACCTCGTCCTCGAGACGTTGCGCGCCGCGGGAGAGGAGCGCGGAGTCGTGCGCGTGCAGGCGGGGGTCAACGCCAAGCGTCAACACCGTTTCTTTGCCAACTCCGAAGGCTCGCTCCAAGAACAGCACTTCGTGGAGTCCGGGGGCATGGTGTTGGCCGTTGCCGCCGATGACCACATCGCTCAGCGACGCAGCTACCCCAACTCGTTTCATGGCAACACCGCTGCTGCTGGCTGGGAGTATGTGCTGGACCTCGACCTTGTCAATCAGGCTCAGCGCGTTGGCGCCGAGGCAGTCCAGCTGCTGAGCGCCCCCGTGGTGAGCTCGGGCTTCTCCTCTCTCGTGATCGGTCCGGCCCAAATGGCATTGCAAATCCACGAGTCGACTGGCCACGCCATCGAGCTCGACCGAATTCTTGGCGACGAGGCGAACTTCGCGGGTCTCTCCTTTATCAGCCCGGATGCCATCGGGAACCTTCGTTACGGCTCACCAGCGGTGAACATCATCGCTGACGCGACGGCGCGCGGGACCCGGGGCAGCTTCATGTTCGACGACGAGGGTACCCGTGCGACCCCGACGACACTGATCGGCGAGGGAGTCGTGCGCAACTTCCTTTCGAGCCGTGACAGCGCGGCCCGCCGGGGACTCACTTCGTCGGGGGCGGCGCGCTCGGACGGCTGGGCCTACCTTCCGGTGTGCTTCGCCACCAACGTCTTTCTAGAGCCTGGCGAGGGTTCGACCGACGAGCTCCTCGAGCACATGGGTGACGGCTACTACATCGACGACAACCGCAGCTGGTCTATCGACTCAATGCGATGGAACTTCCAGTTCGGCACGGAAGTCGCCTGGGAGGTCCGCAAAGGCAGAAAGACCCGCCTGGTACGCGACTTCTCCTACGGTGGGCTGACCCCGGAGTTCTGGGGCTCGGTCGAGGCGACAGCCGGACCCGAAGCCTTTCGCACCTTCGGGATGCCGTGTGGCAAGGGCGAGCCCAAGCAGTGGGGCTTTCTCTCCCACGGCGCCGCTCCGACTCTGGTACACAACGTCAAGATTGGAGTGTCATGAGCCTCGCGACATGGTTCGGGGCCGGACAGTCGCTCACAACCCTTGAAGCGGCGCTCGTTGGCGCGAGCGCCGACCAGGTGGAGATCTCCGCGTCCAGTCGGGTCGGTCACCACACGCGCTTCGCCGGTGAGCGGATCCACCAGGCCCAATCGATCATCGAGTGCCAGATCATGGTCCGCGCGGTGGTGGGCACCGGTAGCGCGCGTGTGGCCGTGAACTCCCTGGAGCAGGTGCCGCGCGCCGTCGCCGAAGCCAGCGCGCTGGCACGTTCGCGAGATGGGCTCGACAGCGCGGAAGTGCCCTATGACGTTGCCGAGGGCTCGATTGACGATGACACAACTGGTCTGTGGGTCGAGGCTACGGTCGCGTGGGATATAGGTGCACGGTCGCGTCTGGCTGGACTGGTCATGGCCGAGGCGGGTCAGGCTGGCGGCACGGTGAATGGTACGTTGACTACGGCGTCGACAGAACTCGCCGTCGTGACCAGCCGGGGCGTACGCGCCCACGGAAATGGCACCGAGGCCGGCTTCACCATGACAATCCGTTTCGGAGAGGCCTCGTCCTACATCGGCGATCTCTCGCGAGATGCCAGCACCTTGAATGTCCAGCAGCGCGCCCTCGACGCGATCGCCGCCACGGCGCAAGTGCGTGAGTTGGTTCCCGTGCCCGACGGGGTCCACGACGTCGTCTTCGGACCGCTCGCGGCAGGGGAACTGATCGGTTTTGTGCCTGACTTCGGCTTCACCGCCCCGGCGCTTAGAGCAGGGATTGGTCTCGTGGCCAAGCATCGCGGCAAATTCGTGGCTCCGGACTTTGTCACGATCGCCGATGACGCGCGCGCCAGTGTCGGTTTGCCATTTCCCTTCGACTTCGAGGGAAGTGCGAAGCAGAGCGTTGTGCTGATTGATCGCGGTCGCGTTGGCGACGCGGTGAGCGACCGGGCGAGCGCCGCGGTGACCGGTGGAGTGTCGACCGGCCACGCGTCGATCGGCCGAGAGCAATCGCCGGAGCCGGCTTGTGCCAACCTCGTCATGGCGCCGAGCACTAAGAACGAGGACGAGCTCATCGCCGGGGTCGAGCATGGCCTATACGTTCAGCGCCTTTGGTACAACCGTCTTGTCGATGCTGAAGCTGGGACCGTCGTAGGCACTAGCCGCGACGCCTGCTTTCTCATTGAGGACGGCAGGCGCACCAAGGCCCTGGCCAACGGCAGGTTCAACGAAAGCGTTATCCACGCGCTGCGCCGCACAGACGCGCTGAGCAACCTGTGCTACAGCCAGCCGATTCCAAACCTGTGGAACAGTTGCATCACAGCTCCGGCGATGCGCGTGCGCGGCTTTTGTTTTGGCACTCGCACAAGACTCGAGGAGGGTTCGTGAAAGTCACCAGCAACGTTGACCACCTCTTGACACAGGTGCTCGCCGGCGAGGTTTGGCCACCACTCGCGGACCGTAACGCCTATCGGATAGATCCCGACGGACGGGCCTTCTTTCTTCCGGGCATGGGAGGCGTAACCCTCGACGTACACGTCGGCGATCCGGCTACGGGTTATGCCGGCGATCACGTCGAGCCCGGGCTCTCGATACGTCACCGCGAGCCCGGTGCCAACTACGCTCTCCAGTACCTGAGTTGCATAGGTAATCGTGTCGAGGTGACGTCGGGACCTGCCAAGGGCGCTTCCGGTTTCGTCATCGGTCAGCACGCCTACGTGCTCGTCGACATGGACAGTGACGACATGTGCCGAGTCAGCGTCGGTGACGAGGTCAGCGTCTTTGCCGTGGGGCAGGGCCTGGCCCTTGATGGCCACCGCGAGGTAGTCGTCAAGAACTGCTCGCCAGCGCTGTTGACTGCACTCGCGGGCGGCACGACCGCTGCGGGCCAACTAGAGGTACACGTCAGTGCCGTTGTCCCGCCGGAGGCGATCGGTGCCGGCGCCGGTATGGCCTCCGAGTACGCCAATACGGACCTGATGGGCGCCTATGCAGGGCTGGGCGAGGATCTCTCGCTCGGATTGGAGTCGCTCTGTGTGGGTGACGTGGTTGCCCTTTCGGACCAGGACCACCGATTCGGCCGGGGGTACCGTCAGGGGTGGACGACCATCGGGGTCATCTCGACGGCGAGTTGCTTGCTCTACGGCCACGGGCCCGGTCCTTCCTCGATCATGAGCGGTCCGGTCAGTGCCTTCAAAGTCGTTGTTGACGAGTCGGCGAATCTGAGTTCGTTCAACCTCGAACAGGTAAGGGAGCGCACGTGAGTGAGGTCAAGGTGGTCAGCGTCAACCTGTTGGGCTACGTAGACCAGGGCGAGGTCGGTACCGACCCCTACCGCGTGGATCGTGACGGGCGGCCTTACGTGGCTGTGGGCGACGGCGGCACGGTGCTCGGACTGCGATTGGGCGATAGCGTCTTCGACCACGTCGGGGACCACGCCGCGCCCGGCGTCTGCCTTGTGCATCCAAACCAGGAGGCGTGCCACGCCCTGGTGGGATTGGCTTGCCTTGGCAATCAGGTCATCGTGCGCACAGGCGACGCGGCTGGCCGCGCCGGCGCCGTACTCGGCAAACGCGGCGGTGGCCAGCGGGTGATCGCAGTTTTCTCACAAGATGTTCTTACCCGACTGCGGCCGGGCGACCAGGTGGCCCTGGCTAGCTGTGGCCAAGGGGCCGCGGCGCCTCTCCCCGGGCTCACGCAGATGAACATCGCCCCCGCGGCGCTTTCGCTGCTAGGAGTCACGGTGCGAGGTGGCCACCTAGAGGTAGGCGTGCGGGCAATGCTACCGAGCCCCTTTGTGGGCAATGGGATCGGTCGGCCAATGATCATGTGGGACGTCGATCTGCAAGTCGACGCGGACGCGGAAGCGACACGGTCCCTGCGCCTTGGCGATCTAGTTGCCATCAGTGACCTTGACGCTCGCGCCAACGCCGGGTACCGACGGGACTGGATGAGCGTAGGCATCGTGGTGCACGGGGCCAGTCCCCAACCAGGACACGGACCAGGTGTGACCATCGTGCTGAGCGGCCCAGCGGAGCGTTTCTCGATTCGCGTCGAGGGTGATACGCATACGGGTCTCTCAGAGAAGCGGCTGATTTCGATGGCGGAGGAGGAGGGCCGGGAGGATGGCTGAGACGAGAGGCTCCCCTGTTGTTGAGGGCAGTCTTGTCGACCGCGCTTCGCTGCCTGAGGTGGTTCACTACGAACTGCGTCGGCGCATCCTCAACGACGAGCTAGTGGCCGGCGAGCGCCTGGTGGAGTCCAAGCTTGCCGAAGAGTTCGGCGTGAGCCGCACTACGTTGCGTTCGGCCTTGCACGACCTGGCGAATGAGAACCTCGTGGAGATCAGCAAACGTCGCGGCTGTTTCGTCGCGCGCATGACCGCCTCGGAGGTCGAAGACTCGTGTTTCGCACGATTCCTGCTCGAGGCTGGCGCAGCCTGCGACAACCTGAACTGGATCACCCCCGAGGTGCTGGGCGAGCTCGAGGCTCAGGTGCAGAGGATGAAAGACGCCGCGATCGTGGGCGACATGGTAGCGATCGTCGATGCGGACACGGAGTTCCATGGAATCATCGTCTCGGCCGGGAACAGACGCCGGGTGCGTGAGCTTTGGCACATGCTCGACGGCCAGATGGGTTCGTTGATGCGCTCATCGCTGGAACACCAAGGGGTCAACATGGTTGACATCGTCGGCCGCCACACCGAAGTGATGGAGGCGTTGCGCTCTCATCGCGCAAAGGTGATCAGACAGGCCCTCAGCGACCACTACGTGAGGCGCGAATCCAACAACGGAAAGGACTGACGTGCACCGTGCCCTGTTCTTGCCCGCCTTCGACGGGCTCGCGGATCCCGATCGCCTCGTCGAACTCGCGGTACGGGCCGAGGCCGCGGGTTGGGACGGTTTTTTCTTGTGGGACCACCTCCTCTACGCGGAACCGGTACGTGACATCCTCGACCCATACGTGTGTCTAGGTGCCATCGCGCAAGCAACCTCGCGCATCATGCTTGGTCCGATGGTGACGCCCTTGGTGCGACGTCGGCCGGCCGTGGTCGCCCGCCAGGCCGTCACGCTCGAGCTGCTTTCGCACGGCCGATTGGTGCTGGGCTTTGGCATCGGTGACGACGGGGGTCCCGGAGGCGAACTCTCCGCTTTCGGTGAGACTCTCGACGCCGTCGCCCGCGGGCGGGCGTTGAGCGAGGGCCTCGAAGTGCTCACGGGACTGTTGTCGGGCGAGAAGGTGCACCACCAGGGCGAGGTTTACCGTGCTATGGACGTCAGTTTCTTGCCCACGCCCTCGAGAACGGGTGGCATTCCCATCTGGCTCGCGGCGCGCTGGCCCAACCGGGCGCCGATCCGTCGGGCCGCTCGGTACCAGGGGGTCGTCGTCATCCAGATGACCCATTCCGCCGACGTGGCGAAGCTGCGTGAGCAGCTTGGCGAGGCTGGCGCCGACCTTGAGCACTTCGACGTCGTGGTGGTGGCTAATGACGAATACGACGACCGAGCTTGGGCGGAGGTCGGCGTCACTTGGCTGCTGACTCGGCTGGGGCCGTATCGGTTGAAGTTCGATGAAGCCCTCGAGGTGGTGGCGGCGGGACCGTGCGCGATATGACAATTCACCGAAGGAGTTGAGCGACTCAAGTTTCCGACGAGGGAAAGGGGACAGTCATCTGGCAGCAACGGTGCTGGGAGCAGGACCTTCTCGCGCTTCGCTGCCTGGCGGCTAGCTGTTGCGCCGGTGAACATGTGCTCGATCTCGGCAGAGGTATGGCGGATGCGGAGCCCGAAGAGACCTTTCCCGAGCTGCTTGCCCCACTCTGTCTTACAGACGTCGACCCCGCGGCGACTCAGCACGTGCTCGAGACTAGACACGAGCGCGGCCAGCTCCAGGTCCCGAACTTGCTACGCCGGCCAGATGGCTAAAGACGAGGCGACTCTCCCGCCTGGGAGCACTCGAGGCATGTCGCCCGATGCACCCGTCCCGCGGAAGATGTCGTCCTGTACAGAGCTGTACTAGGTCGTTATAGTACAAACTGTGACGGCCAACCCCATGTTGGAACGCTTTCACCTGCGCCGCGATTCCCCCGTCAAGCCGTACGTGCAGATCAAGAGCCAATTCGAGTACGAAATCTGTACCGGTCGCCTAGCGCCGGGTTCAAAATTGCCATCGGTCCGGGAGGTCGCTACCGCCCTCGGTGTGAGCCCGGTGACGGTCACCCGGGCATATCGCGACCTCGAACTCGCAAGTCTCGCCGTGTCGCATCCGGGGGTCGGCTTCTTCGTGCTCTCTATCGCGGAAAGCCAAACCGGACCGCACGCGAAGATTCGCAGCCGAGCCTCTCGGCTCATCGCGGATGCCGTGGCGGACGGAGTCTCGGTCGATCAGGTCCTGCAGATCCTGCTGGCCGAGATCACTGAGATGCGTGCGAAACTCGCTCACCTCGAGGTGATACTCGTGTGCAAGCGCGACGGCCGCATCGACGAACTCGCCGAGCGGTTGCGCCAGTCGCTCAGCGACATGCGGGTCGAGGTCGTGCCGGTCGTACTGGAAGACGTGATCGAAGACCTCGAGGGCTGGCTGCCGCGCCTGCACAAGGCGAGTCACGTGATGGGGCTGGTCTTCGACCTCAGCCACATCCAGCCCTTGCTGGTCCGCCACGGCGTACCCGTCATTCCGATTCTGGCGATGCCCCGCGAGGACGTCAGGCAGCGGCTCGTCGAGCTGGAGTCGAGCTGCCGGGTTGGGATCCTCGCTAGTGTGCCGGACTTCGTCGACGGCATGATCTCCTGCGTCTCCACGACGAATCCCGGAGTCAATATCGTCGGAGCGCTCTCCTGCCTCGACAAGCACCAACTGCCCGGACTGATGTCGTCGATCGACTGCATCGTGTACGGTACCCTCGCCAGACAGACCCTGGAGTCCCAGAGCCAGGTTCCCGCACGCGCCATCGAGCTCGTCTACGTTCCCGAAACCAGCTGGATCGAGCGCATGCGCGCCCTGCTTCGCAGCGAACTGGGCAACTGATCCATGTTGGATCTTGCCTCCCTTCTGCGACCCACCTCCGTCGCCGTCGTCGGGGCGAACGACGACGGCGACACCTTCGGAGGTCGCATCTGGAACTACCTGAGCAAGTACTCCCAGGTAGAGAGGATGGCGGTCAACATACGGCCGGACGCGCTCAAAGGAGCGCCAGTTGCCCCCCGGCTGAGCGCGCTACCCGCCGCTCCGCAAGTTGTGGTACTGGCGACTCCGGCTGGGACCGTGCGGGATCTCGTGGCCGCGTCGGCCGAGGTCGGGGCAAGGGCCCTCGTCGTGCTGTCACAAGTGCCTGCGGAAACAAGGCCTGAGATCGCGGCGATGGTCGCCAAGGCGGGTATGACAATGCTCGGCCCGGGCAGCCTCGGGCTGATCAACGCGAATGACTCAGTCGTGCTGTCGAGCTCGGTCAGCCTGGACCTCGGGACGCGTCGCGGGCCGTTGGCTCTCGTGGCCCAGAGCGGCGCTTTGATGGGCGTTCTCCACGCCAGAGCGATGGAGCAAGGTGTCGGCCTCGGGCTGTGCGTGGCGACAGGCAGCCAGTTGCAGGTTCGCGTGGAGCACTTCTTGGCCGCCCTCAGCGACGACGACGACTATCTCGCGGTCGGCGCACACATCGAGGACATCGACATCGCCTTGTTCACGGCCGCCGCGGCATCCTTCGCCCGCGTCGGTCGCAAGCTGGTCGTCTTAAAGGGCGGTCTCACCGCGTCGGGCGGCATCGCGGCAGCGGGCCACTCGGGTGCGCTGATAGGGGACGGCAGCGCCTTCAAGGCGCTGGCCCGCGAACTCGGAGTCCTCGTTGTCGAGCAACCCATAGAGCTGCTCGACTGCCTGCAGGCCTGCACGATCTCCGGCAAAAGCTGGTATTTCGCGACCGTGTCCGGTGGATTGGCTGCCATCACGGCGGACCTGGCGGCCGAGTCCGGACTCGAGCTTCCGCTTCCCGATCCAGGGCTCGGGGTCTTCCCTCCCGGCCACCAATTGCACGGACACGGCAACCCCCTCGACCTCGACGCCGTGCCAATGACAAACGTTCAGATCGTCAAGGCCATCCAGCAATTGCTTGCCGACGAGACAACAGGCGGCGTCGTGGTCGTGCTCAACGACAAGCCGGGTTTGGAATGCCTCGTCTCCTCGTTGAGCGGACTGGATGAGAGAGAAAGGTCCAGGCTGCAGCTCTGCTCGGAGTGCAGCGGCCAGTACGAGCACGTCTGGCAGGTCTGGACCGAGCGGGGCGGCGCGTACACAAAGGGGATCTCCTCGTTGATTTACGCACTCGCCGCGACGAGGGAACTGCCTACCCAGCAGGTCGACCGAAAGCCCGACGGCCGGCTTGTCCCGGCTGTCTCGGCCCAGGAAAAACTCTCCGCTGCGGGAATCCCGGTCCTGCCTCTGGTCGAGATCTGGCATGAAGAGGCCTTGGACGAAGCGATCTCGCAATTGAAGCTGCCCCTGGTGCTCAAACTGGCCAACGAGGAGCACCGGCATACTGAAGACGTCGTCATCGTCGCCTCTAGGCAGGAGGCCCACGAGGCATTCGATCGGCTCGCAAAGCGCGGTGACGTAGTAGCTCAGGCGCTCGCCGAGCCCGGCCTCGAGTTCTACATCGGCATCAACCACGACAGTGTCTGCGGACCCGTCTTCATGATCGGCGCCGGCGGTCCGACTCTCGAGGCACAGCGCGACGTCGCCATGACGATCGGGTTCCCGGATCGCCGCCGGGTCAAGGCGTGCCTGGCCGAGACCGGCTGCGGCCGCTGGGTGCTTGGATCGCTCGGGAGCCGACTTGTAGACACCGAGCTTCTCGTTGACATCGCCCTTAAGGCGGTGACGGTCGCTCGCGACATGCCCGAGTCCTTCGCCGCCTTGGACTTAAACCCAGTGGTGATCGGACCCTGGGGTGTGACGGTGGTCGACGCCAAGCTGCACGTGAGATCGGGCACCCCTGACGAGCGGAGTGGACTTCCATGCACACAGTAGAGATCGACTATCCCCTTGCGGGTGTTGGGCGCATCACGCTCAACCGTCCACAGGTGCTCAACGCCATCAACCGTGAGTTGCTCGACGACTTCGTAGAGGCGACGACCTCACTCGAGCACGACGCGGCCGTCAAGGCTGTCATCCTCACAGGTGCCGGTCGCGCCTTCTCGGCCGGTTTCGACTTGAAGGCCGAGGCGGCCGAGGGGTCAATTGCTGTCGAGGAGTGGGCCGACCGCTTCCAGGAAGACTGGAACGTCTTCCTCCGGATCTGGAAGAGCGCCAAACCCTACGTGGCGGCCGTCCGCGGCTACGACCTCGGCGGCGCGCTCGAGCTCTCTTTGCTCGCCGATGTCACGGTGGCCGCTCGCAGTGCCCAGTTCGGCCTCCCCGAGATCCGCCACAGCGGAGGACCGGGCGCGACGATGCTCCCCTGGGTCGTGGGCATGAAGGCCGCCAAGTGGCTCATGTTGAGCGGTCTGCGCATCGGAGCCGAGCGCGCCCTAGAGCTGGGGCTCCTCACCGAAGTGGTCGACGACGACCAGTTGGAGTCGCGCGCCTTGGAGGTGGCGGCCGAGCTGGCGTCTATCCCAGCGACCGCTCTCAAGTTCACCAAGCTGGCGCTCAACCGCACCTATGAGCGCATGGGCTTTCTCAGCGCCGTCGAGGAGAACTACACGATCTCGACGGTGATGAACGCCACGGCGGCTTACCGGGAACAGGAGCTTGAGCGCCAGCAGATGCCGCTCAAGGAGTTCCTGAAAAAGCGCGACAGCGATACGACGGGGGTGGGTGACTGACAAACGGCTGCTGCACTCAAGGAGGTGGCATGGAGTAGCACTCATA
>JBEKMZ010000071.1:0-21820 GCA_049523315.1 Acidimicrobiales bacterium
CGGAGCAGGGGTATTACACGACCTGCTCAGACCTCACGCAGAAGCGAGAAGAGCCGCCTTCCTTGCAGAACCTGAGTTATTCACCCTGTCGAATGATGCATCTGCTGCAACAGTGCCCAGTTGTGCGGCGGTGATGAACGCGTGTCGGAGTGTGTGCGGGCTCACGGACTTGGTGATCCCTGCACGCCGCGCGACACGTCGGACAATCCGGTCGGCGCCGTGGCGGTCGAGGCGGTTGCCGTCAAAGCCGAGGAAGATCGGGCCCTCGTAGCGCTCGCCGACTGCAAGGTCGACGGCGCGTGCCGTCCGTGGCGCGAGCGGGATGGTGACGACCTTGCCGCCCTTGCGCACGATGGTAAGGGTTCGATGTCCGCGTTCGAGGCCTAGTGCTTCGATGCTGGCACCGGTCCCCTCTGAGACCCGCAATCCGTTCAGCGCGAGCAAGGCGATGAGGGCGTGCTCGACGGCGGCTCCGAGCCCGGCGGCCACAACTAGAGCGCCGAGTTCGTCGCGGTCGAGCCCGGTGACGTGAGACTCGTAGTCGAGCCCGGGCCGGCGGGCATGGACCGCTGGTGAGTGCTCGAGAAGCTCCTCCTCAACGGCGTAGCGGTAGAAGCCGGCGACAGTGCAAAGCCGCCGGGCAACCGTCGCGCGAGCCCGGCCGCGCTCTTCGAGGTCGCGCCCGAAGCACTCGATGTCCGCGCGTCTCGCCTCGAAAAGGTGGATCTTGTGCTCCTCGCACCAAGCGGCGAACTGGCGAAGGTCGAGGGCGTACGCCTCTCTGGTGAGTCCGCTGTAGCCAGCTAGATAGCCACCGAGCGCGATCCGCTCGGCATCGCTGAACATGGGGTCTGAAACGACGATGGCAGTTGACAGCATCGTGGTAGTCATGGTGCACCTCCAGGTCGAGCTGAGACCCGGGGCTGGGCCGACCGGGCCCCAGCGATGATGAGGGGCTCACCGTAGACCGAACTCATTGGACCTACTCGACCACCCGACGGATGAACCACCAGCGCGCTGCCGATTCCGTATAGCTTGCTCCAGGCCTTCGACACGGTGAGTGGACGTCGTTCTGGCGCACCTTGCCGGTGTGGCGAGGGCCTCGACGCTAGACATCTCAAGCATGCCCGAGGTCGCCCCTCGCGGCACCATGGGGACAGTCAGCCAGAGTTCCCGTGCCGAGCGATTCCCGCAGGCATTATGCGCTACTTCGGAATCGCCTCAGGCGGGCTCCGAGCCGTCAACAGGTGCAGAGTGCAGGCGTTCCATTGCAGCGACATCGTTGGGAGTGGCGGGCCGGATGGAGGGCCACCCGAACGCGTTCAGCAAACAGACAAACTGCTTCTCCTCGCCCTCGGCCAGAGGAACCTGGAGTTTCCTCGATCGCCGCAAGCCCCCGAGGAAGTGAAGACTCAAGGAATGTTCCCCAGGTGAGACCTGGTACAGCTTGATCTGGTTGGGCGAGATGACGCCCACCTTCGAGCCGTCGAGGAAGACGCTGACAACACCACCCTCACCGATTGCAGGGCTCCCGCGTTGGGCCCGGCCCCGGCCGAGCCGGGATGCGGCCCGGACCACAACCAGGGTCGGAAACGCGGGCCAAATTCGATTCGGGGCTCGCCACAATTGGATGGTCGCTCCAACCTCGTCATCCATGCCCAGCGAGGTGTCTCCGCCCCTGGTTGCCGCGACAACATCGGATCTTTCAGGGTCGTGGTTCACAGTTCTGTCTTACACCGATCGGCGTAAGAAGAACAGCAACAAGCTGATGAAATTTCGCCTCCATATGCTCGGCCCCCGGGGCGATCATCTACGAACTCCATTGAGCAATCCACACCGGAGAGCCAGAGGGTGCCCCCCTACCGTCGGGTCGGTGGGATGGTCTTCGGACCAGACTTCGGGCTCGTGCGTACTTTGCCAAGGGTCCCCGAATTGTTGATCTGGGCGGATAACGCGCCAATTGCCAACAGGGCACTACAGCGAGCCGAGCGACGGCTCGGCGTGCACACGAGATCGCCGAATCCGCGCTTGCGCGGAACGTCAACGGCAGCTATTCAACTGCACGCCGATCGCCCTGTTATGTAACACGGAGCCCGTCCCCTTCGCCGGAGGGCAAGTGGTCTGGCGCTCCTAGCGGTCCGGATGGCGGCTTGAGCTCACCCTGCCGATTTGACCGTTCAGGAAGTTTTCGTGAACCGATCGGGCTCGTAGTGCAATAGAGAGGTGATGGATGACGACGGGCTGATCGGCCGGGTCGCCGCTGGCGATGACGGGGCGCTTCGGGAACTGTTTTCCCGGCACGCACCCTGGCTGGCAGCGCGCCTGCGGGTGGTGCTGCCGGCCGCCGATGTGGAGGACGTGTTGCAAGAGACCTTTCTTGGGGTGTGGCGGGGGGCGGCCGGCTATCGACCCGAGGGGACGGCGGGAGGGTGGCTGTGGGGGATCGCTCGACGCCAGGCGGCCATGTTCCTGCGTCGCCGGGGACCGGCGGAGCTGCTGCTGCCGGCCGTGGTGGAAGCCGATCTGGGCGGCGTCGGGGATCCGACCGAGGCCGCGCTGTCGCGAGTGGACTTGGAGAAGGCGGTGGCCGCGTTGGGTCCGCCAGGCGGGCCCGACCGGGAGACCTGGAAACTGTTGTGTGTCGAGGACCGGTCGGTGGCAGAGGTGGCCGTGTTGATGGGCGTGCCGGAGGGGACTGTGAAGAGTCGGGCACATCGGGCCCGTCGGTTGCTGCGGGCGGCACTTGGTGACCGACTCGCCGTCGAGGGAGATTCGTGATGAGCGACATGAACACGACCGGACCGGGATGGGACGGGGCGCCGCCAGATGTCGATCTGGGAAGGGTGTGGAGAGCGGTGGCCACTGAGGTGTGGCGCCGCCAGCCGAGCTGGCTAGAGCGCCGTGCTGCGAGGTTGTTGGGCTCGCCGGGTTTGGCGCGGGCACTGCTGACAACGCCTTCGCTGTTGGTGGCGTGGCTGATCTCGACTGTGGTTGTGCTCGGGGTGGGGGCGGCGGCGACAGTGGGTACAGGCCTGCCGCTCGTGGCGCTCTTGGCTCCGGCGGTGGCGGGGGCAGGGATCGCCTACGCCTACGGGCCGGGAATGGACCCGGCGTGGGAGCTGTCGTGCAGCATGGCGGTCAACGACCGGATGGTGCTACTAGTGCGGGCACTGGCGGTCTTCGCCGTCAATGCCGCCTTGGGCCTAGCGGCCTCTGCCGCGTCAGGTCTGGCCGCCTCGGTCACCTTCGGCTGGCTTGTCCCCATGACAGCGGTGTCGGCGCTTGCTTTGGCCACGGCGACAGTCGCACGCTCGGCGAACGTGGGCGTGGCGGCGGGAACGGCTGGCTGGGCAATCACAGTCTTGGCGGCCCAAGCAAGTTCGGGCCAGTGGAGCGCGGCGATCACCGACTGGGCCCTAGTGCCTCCTTATCTGATCTTCGCTGCTGGCTGTGCCGCTGTGGTGATTCTTGTTACCCGTGTCCCAAAAGGAGCGTCATGAACATCGACATCCACCATCTGGCGAGAAAGTTCGGCCGTACCCAAGCGGTGGCCGGAGTCGATCTGCAAGTCGGTCCCGGGGTGTTCGGGCTCCTCGGCCCGAACGGGGCGGGCAAGACCTCGCTTCTGCGCATGATGGCCACCGTGCTGCAACCGTCCTCGGGAAGCCTGAGGCTTTTGGGCCGCGACCCTCACAACTACGGCCAGCGTCGTGAGATCCGCCGCCGACTGGGCTACCTGCCTCAGAACCTCGGCTACTACCCAGGGTTCACAGTCGTGGAGTTCGTTGAGTACTTCGCACTCTTGAAGGAGATGCCGCCCGCTCGGATACCCGCTGCGGTGGCTGACGCCGTAGAGCGGGTCGCGCTCGGGGAAAAGGCAAGGTCCAAGCTGCGCACCCTCTCGGGTGGGATGTTGCGCCGGGTAGGGATCGCCCAGGCCATCGTGAACGACCCTGAGCTGCTGCTATTGGACGAGCCCACCGCAGGGCTCGACCCCGAACAGCGCGTGCAGTTCCGGGCGGTGCTGCGCGAGCTGGGCGAGACGGCCACGGTGGTCGTGAGCACGCACCTCGTCGAAGACGTCGGGGCCGCCTGCACCGAGGTGGCGCTCATTGACCGGGGAAACATTGTATTTCGGGGCACCCCCGACGAACTGACGGCGCGAGGAGCCGGCCACGGTTTGGGCGACTCGCCGTTGGAACGCGGCTACAGCGCCGTGCTTGTGGGAGGGCGGGCATGACCTCGGTTACGGTCCCGCTCCGCGCCCAGTCAGAGCGGGTTAGCCCGACGCGTCGCGCGCGGTTGCTGCGCCTAGAGCTTCGCCACAGCATCATGATCTGGCTGCTCCCGCTGCTCGGGGCCCTGTTCTACTTCGACGCCTTCCACAAGGCCGTGGGCTATCCACCGTTTTGGTTCGTGCGCTCTTCGATTATCCTTCACGAGTTGGTCCCGGACGTCTCGCTGTTCGCGGCGGGCGTCGCCGCCTGGACCGGATCGCGCGAGGGACGGCGCCAAACGGTCGACCTTGTCACCATGGCGGCCCGGCCGCGCTGGGCAACCGCACTCGCCTCGTTCGCCGCCACCACCATCTGGACACTCGTCGCGTTCCTCGGCTGTGTCGCCGTGCTCTACGGGGCCACGGCGACCCAAGCCAGTTGGGGTGGGCCGCCTTGGTGGCCGGTGGCGGCTGGAGCGGGAGTGCTGTGCGCCTTCTGCGCGCTGGGGTTTGCCGCCGGCGTGTTGCTGCCCGGTCGGTTCACTGCCCCGCTAGCTGCGCTTGTGACATTCCTGGTGCTCATCGTGGCGTTGCGGGTTGTGCTCAACGAGTCGCACCCCACCTTCGCGCTCCTCTCGCCGATGAACTCGGTGCCGCACGGGGACGCCGGGGTGTTCTTCCACTACTTTCCCGACCTCTACATCGTCCAGATCATGTTCTTCGCCGGGATCGCCGTCGCGGTCCTCGGCGGGCTCGGACTTGCAACCGCATCGGGCAGCCGGATCGTGTGGCACACCGCAGCCGTCGTTACCGCGCTTGGTCTGGCGGCAGCCTGTACCGGCGTCGGCCTCGCCGGGACCGCCCGCGTGGAGGCCAACGGCGTGGTCATCCCTGCCCTCCACGACGCCGCCAGCGACCGGCCCATCGCCTACACGCCCGTCTGCCAGCAAGGAGCGATCCCCGTCTGCGTCCATCCCGCCTTCCGGGCCTACCTGCCCGACCTCGTTGCCGCCTTGAACCCGCTGATACACCAGTTCGCGGGGCTCCCCGGGGCACCGGTGCGTGTCGAGCAGAGTGCTTCCTCGACCGTCCCGGAGAACGAGGTGGCCTCGAGCCCCACGGAGTTCGGCACCTTGGTCGGTGCCAGCGCGACCCTCACCGGCAACCCTCCGGTGCTACACCTGGCGCTCACTGAGGTGCCGAGCCAGCCGGAGCCACCCAGCTCACAACCCCTCGCGGCCACCGGTGCCTTCGTGGACGCCGTCATCGGCCCCGCCGGAGGCACCATCGGCGACCCGGCTCAGGCAGCGATCGAAGCCGCCTTGCTCGACAGCGCCGGTTCGCTTCCGGGTGCCGCGGCCAAAGCCGCGAATCGGTTTGCGGCCCTCGCACCCAGCGTGCAGCGTGCCTGGCTGGCTACTCACCTAGCGGCCCTTCGGGCAGGCCACATCGCCCTGGAACAGATCCCGTGACCCCCAGCCATGTACGAACACCCGCGGGAGCAGAGTCGAGAATCCTCCACCACCTGCCAAGCTGGGCCAGTGCAGCAGCCGGTTCACGACTGGTACGCCTTTACGTCGCCAGCCGGCGCGTCCCCGTCGCTCTGGGAGCGCTTGTTGGTTGCAGCTTGGTCCTGCGCGCCGCGCTCGAGTGGCACTGGATACCCAGTAGCGGCCCGCTCACCCAGCAGCTACCGGTGCTGCTGGAGGCTGGAACGGCATCGGTCATCGCGCTAACCACGTACAGTCCGTTCGGCGAGCCTGAACGCGCCACCGGTCGCTGGCTTCCGTACCTACGGTTGGCCACCGCTGTCGCTCTCACCGGGATCGCGGTCGGCTTGCTGAGCGCCGGAGCCGCAGCAGCACACCTGCCAGGTGGCACTCTCGACGTGGTGCGCAACGTCGCAGGCATGACAGGCATCGGCCTCATCTCAGCCGCCGTGATCGGCGGAGGGCTCTCCTGGATCGGACCGATGGCATACCTAGTCCTGAGCGAGGACGCGATATTGAACGCCTGGAGAACCCCGTGGATCTGGCCGACCACACCATCACAGGACGCCGGCGCCGCCCTCTGTGCCGCCCTGGTGTTCGTCGCCGGCGCCGCCATCATCACCGGACGCGGCGCCCGCCAGCGCGCCGCCGAATAGCCAACTGACCATAGACCTCTGTAGTCACCCCAGGATGTCGACTGAACGACCACTGATTCGTAGCAGGTAACGCGTAACTCAGGTCGCGGTCGGCTCCGCTGAGTCGGCGCAGAATCACCATTCGGCGCTTCGGACGCTCGGGTTTCTCCCTGTCATGCTCCGCGCCAGATCGAGGCCTCTTTGTTGTCAAGAGGCTCTTCGCGTTGCCTTTGCTCGGCGTGGTGGGTTGCCGATGTTCGCGGCTGAGCGGAGCGATCTAGGGTTTGACCGGGCCCGGGAGTGGCCGCTCCGGAGAGTCGGCGTTTGGGGGTGTGAGCCGGCCACGCTGGATATAGAGTCGTTCCCCAATTGCCCTCCCGGGCCTTCTTCGATTGCTGCAGCAGCCGATCTGGCGTCGGCGATCATTCGCCCATAGAGCGCGTCGCTGATGCGTCGCTTGAGTGCCCGGAGTGCCGACTTGTGCGCCATGCCCTCTGAGATCTTGCGGTCGTAGTAGGCGCGCCCCTCAGTGCCGCGGTGGCTGATCTGGGTGACCGCAGCCATGTGAATGGCATGGTTCATGCGACGGTTGCCGCGCCGCGAGAGCCGATGGACCTTGTTGTTGCCCGAGGACGCCTCGATGGGAGCCGTACCGTTGTAGGCGGCAAAGCGGTCCTTCGAGGAGAACCGGGAGATCTCGGCGACGTCGCCGATCACCGTTGCGGCCACGATCGGGCCAACGCCGTAGATCTCGGTGAGAGTCGTCTTCGATTCCTTCACGATCTTCGCCAACCGTCGCTTGACGCCGCGAAGCTGGCCATCGATGCGGCGCAGATCCTCGAGGAGCTCTCCGGCGAGTTCCATGCGAGCAGCCGCCGATGCCCCATGGACCTCGATGTTCTCGAGGACTCTGGCGGCCTGAACTGCCGAGATTTCCTTGGCAAACCCACCGGGGACGAGCTCACACAACACAGCGTGCAGTCGGCAGGCGATCCGGTTGCGGGTGCGGCTGAGATCGCGGTGTCGTCTCGCCCAGATCTTCATCACCGCGGCGTGGGACTCGGGACCGATCTCTTTAAGGCTCGGCGAGCGCAGGGCGGCAACGGCGACCGAGCGGGCGTCGTTGGGGTCGTTCTTGTTGACGGCGCCGGTGTTCAACAGCCGGACCCGGGCGGCCAGCTTCGGTTGGATGTCGACCACTCGCTCGCCGGCGGTCACCAGCTGCTCGGCGAGAAGGCGGCCGAGGCCCTTCGCGCCTTCGATCGCCCAGGTGCGCTCGGGCCACCCCTTGGCCCATTCGAGCAACCGCTCGACCTGGATCACCGAAGAACTCACCCGGATCTCGCCGAGCTTTGTCTCCACCCCGTCGAGAGCTACCGCAGTATGGGAACCCTTGTGGGGGTCGATGCCGATCATCACTGCAGACATGCGTGCCTCCTTCGCGTTCGGACAGGTGAGGACCGCGGCGGGCATGTCTGATTTTGGGTCGACTGGCGTACTCGCCTCTTTCGAGCCACACCACGGCGAGATCCGACGAGCGGGCACCTCGATCTAAAGCCAGACCGAGACGGTCGGCAGACGGTTCGCGAGCCAACCCGTCGGATCTCTCGACGCTACGACTCAGCCGCAACGCCTAGGTGGATTATCAATCAGACGGTTCTCGCGCCCTTCATGAGTTACCAGATGGCGTGCCACAAGCGTCCACGTTCTCCCTTGCCAGGGGGCCATCATGGTGGTCACGGCAAAGCCCGCGGCCAAGCGTCGATCGCTAACTCGAGCCGAGATGCAATGCTTCGCCGACAACCTGATTCGGTGGATCGCCCTGTCAACGTAGGCGGCACTGACCTGGTGGGTTCGTTAGGAGTCTGTGGCCACTGCGCCCAACTGCGCCTCGCTCGCGGTGGGAATTGCCGCAGTCTCGGCGCTAACCGATCGACGGGCCAGCAGGAAGTACACGAGCCCGCCGACCAATAGTCCGGTGAAGAAACTGAAGTCGGAACCAGAGGTTCGGCTGGAGAACGGGCCCACAAAGGCTGACGAGTCGATCCAGAGGCAGGAGGCGGCCATCCCCGCGAGCTGAGCGGCAACACCCGGAATATTGAATCCGTTATGGCGCCAGTACCTTCCGCCGCGGCTTCTGAGCAGGTCCACAGGCTCGTATTTGCCCCTGCGAAGTGCCCAGTCGACCAGGTAGATCGCCAGCCAGGGGGAAAGCCACACGATGAGCAGGCTTAGGAACTCTGAATACAGACGATTGAAATCGGAGTTGAAGATCGTTATCCCGCCGACGACGGTGGCGATGATCATGTCGACGATCACGCACTGCCACCGCTTCAGCTTGAGTCCTATGGCCTGGAGGGTGAGGCCCGAAGAGTAGAGGTCAATGGTGTTGACCGCGAACAACGTGATAATCGCGACGAAAAGATAAGGCGTCACGACCCACCCCGGCAGGGCCTTCGGTAAGCCCGAGATCGGGTCGCTAGCGGTCGAGACGATCGACGCGATCGCCGCCCCGAGAACTTCGAGCAGAACGGCTGGGATCATGCCGCCGAGTGACGACCACCAGAACACCCTGCGCTGGTCGGCATCGGCTGGAAGGTACCTCGAGTAATCGCTCCCCGTATTCGCCCAGGAGAGGCCACCGGCGGAGATGACCAAGGCAATTGTGACCATGACCGTTGCCCAGCCCGCACCGTGGCTCAACGACGAGAGGTGGACACGTCCGGCGACGGCGATCGCCATCACCACGAACAGAGGGATCAAGACGTAGGCGAGGTAGCGCTGCACTGTCACGATCGTTTGATGACCGAGCACGGGGAGAAAGGTCTGCAGGACCATCGCGACTAGCAACAACACGATCTTGAGACCCGTGGTTGCATGCACCCCGGCCTCGCCGAACAACGCCAGGCCCGCGAGAACGATCAACGCCAGTCCGGAAGCCTCGAACCCGACACAGGTCGCCCAGTTGAACAGGGAAAGGCCTCTGCCGCCGTTCTGGCCGTACGCCGCTCGGCTGATGGCGAAGGTGGACGTACCAGTCTTCGGCCCCTGGAGACTCGTTAGGCCGACACCGAAGAAGATGAGGTTTCCGAGAAGAATGACGAGGATCGATTGGGAGAACGAAAGGCCGAAGTAGATAACCAGGGCACCGTTCACGGGGTAGAAGATGTTGAGGTTTGATCCCATCCACATCCAGAACAGGTCGATCGGCCTGCCATGGCGCTCCTCTGGCCCGACAAGATCGATGCCCCTCTGTTCGATCGAAAAGAGCTCGTCATCGGTCGTTGGGCCAGTCGTGGACTGCACTTCCTGGTTCATCGCACCCCTCCGTTATCTGTTGATTCCTCCATGATCGGCTGTCCAGTTACGCTTAATCCTTTGCGGACCGCCAGGTCGATGACCGGGGGAATGAGCTCGAACTCCGTCCCGCCGATCAGCTCCCAACGAACTCGGCCGGCCGGCCGAGGGGGGCCCTCGACCCGGATAGTGCGCGTCGGCGTGACAATCCAATCGACCCGGACGTCGTGCTCTGAGGCTGCCAGCTCAAGATCGACGACCTGGCAGTCGTGCACGATGTCAACGATCTCGGTTGACTCGTCGGTCGAACCTACCTCGGATAGAAGTGCCCACTCGAGGTCGAAATAGCCGTGACCCTTGCCGATCCGAAGGCCGCTGTAGCTGACAGCAGAACCACCGGTGACGAGCAGGCCGATGTGGCCTAGTTTCGCAATCTCGTCCAGGTCGACTGGCCGCCCGTAATAGTCCATGCCGTCTAAAGTGGCGGCGTAGGCTCGCTCACTCGCCGGTACGTCTCCTGGGTCGAGGGCGAGAAAGCCGCGGCGGATTCCATAGGTCGTCATCAAGAACGCCTTGCCATCGGAAATGGCGGCTCTCCGGACCGCTTCGGTGCTGTTGTCAGGCGTGATGAAGACGAGGTTCGAACCGGTCCACGACTCGAACTCGCGTAGATGCTCGCTGCAGATCTCACTTCCCTCGAAGTCGGCAATGAACGATCCGAAGTCCCAATGAAAGCGCGAGTCAGGGCGAGCGACGCTACGGAGCGAGGTCCAGACCTTCTCGCGAACGAAACGCTGAGAATCCGAAGTGGTCGAGATTGACAACGTGACTGCGGGATCCTTAGCGCTTGCGGTCGTGGAACTCTCATCCAAGGCCCGCTCCGAGCTCAGCTGACGCAAGGGTTCGATCTCTGCCAGCCGGGCTTCGTCCACGAGCTCCCAACGGATCCCCGAAGGGTTGGGGTGTCGTTCCGCTACACGGATCGTTCGGGTTGGCGTGAGTATCCAGTCGCCGGCGGTGTCGTGACTCGAGGGCGTAAGCCCGGTTTCGACTACCTGACAGTCGTGCACACAGATAACTACGGGCGTGTTGCCATCTACCACTCCGAGCTCGGAGAGGATCGCCCACTCGAGGTCGAAGAACCCGTGTCCTTTGCCGAAACGAACACCGGTACGCGGATCCACTGCACAGGCGCCGGTAACCACGAAGTCGAGGCGGCCGAGGTTGCGGACGAAAGTCAAATCAACCTGCTCTGCCAGCAATTGGGCGCCGTCGAGGGTTCCGGCGAAACGGGCCTCAGACTCCAGGACGCTTCCAGGCGGGAAATAGTGGAAGCCCATCGAGACGGCGATCGTCTGCAGGAGCGGCCGGCCGGCATTGATGAGCGCACGCTTCATGTCCGGTAAGCAGTTGTCCGGTGTGACGAACACGGGACCGTCGCCGGCATAACAGGGCAGCTCCTGAAGTCGCCCGTACAGCTTTTCACTACCGGCAAAGTCGGGTATGAACCAGGTCAGGTCGTAGACGAAGCGGGTATCGGGGAGTGCCACGCCTCGTAGGCGTTCCCACACTTTCTCCCGTACCGCCGCCCGCGCCGCCTCACTCTCGGAACTGGCTCCGACAGCTTGCACCTGCTCCATGATTCCTCCTCTGAACGAGTCGGGAGGCCCCCCGATCATGAGCTGCGGGCTGATCAGCTCACGCCACGTGCCTTCGCGGCTTTCGAAGTCTCCGCACCTCTTTGATGTACGGACGAGTAGCGGCGAACTCACGTGGCATTCGATCCCAGACGAGGCCAGCGGGCTTTGGCAGCGGCTGGCAGCGCACGACCTTGTCCGGGGTGACGATCACGTCCACTGTGACATCGTGTGCGGCATAGGGCACCGGCTCGCCCACGACCTGGCACTCGTGAACAGACACGACCACCGGGGTTTCCTGGCTGACGAGGCCCAGTTCCGATAGGAGGCCCCACTCGAGGTCGAGGTAACCGTGACCTTTGCCGAAATGCACACCCTCGCGACTCACAGCCGCGGCGCCAGTCACGAGCAAGTCGAGGGGTCCCGCGGAACGCAGCTGGGAAAAGGAAAGTTGAGGGCCGAAGCGCTCCATGCCGTCTAGAGTCGCCGCCAAGTCGCGATCCTCCGGGCGAATCTGAACCCCGTCCAACATGACGATGCCGCGGAGCATCCCGTGGGTGAAGACGAGGAGTTTTTTGCCATCGGCCAGCGCCCGCCGACGGAATCCTTCGAGGTTGTTGTCCGGCATCACTACGAGCGTGCGCGCTGAGCGGTACTCAGGCAAGAGGCAGATCGCATCGGCGCAATTCGAGCTTCCTTCGAAGTCGGGGATAAAGCTCGAGAAATCGAAGTGGAACCGCGAGTCAGGTTTTGCCACTGACACCAACTTGTCCCAGACGACGCGCCGAAGGCGCGCTGCCGGGTTGACGAACGTGCCTCTCCCCGCCTCCCGCCACAGCAGTCCGCTCCGCTCGAGATCCGCGATCGCTCTTCGAAGGGTGCCTCGACTCACACCAAGCCGCTCGGCCAGCTCCCATTCGGGAGGAAGCATCGTCTCCTCGCCGAGCGGACCCGCCAACGCTAGAGCCTCTACCTGCTCAGCGACTTGGCTGTACAAGGTACGTCCGCCGCGGGAGTCCCAGGCCACGTATAAAAGTTTAAACAATTATATAAATAAATCTACCCCGCGTCACACCAGGAGCAGGTGCAGCGACCCGAGCTTCTCCGGCAGGGCCGTTCTGACCAAACGGCGTAATATCCGCCCGACCGCGGCGCGATCCAAAGGTGCGTGCCGAGCGCGCGTGAGCCAATGATGAGTACAGTGAGCCCGTGCGACGTGTCCTGGCGATAATCCTGCTCATCGTCGGAATCGCCGCCATCGTGGCCGGTGTGCTGTACCTCACGCAGCCGTCGCACTCGCTGCCGTCGTTCTTCCCCGGGTACGCGGCTCACGTGGTCGCCAAGCACACGAAGCGTGGTTACGCGGGCATCGCTCTCGGTGCCGTGCTCGTCATCATCGGATTCGTGGTGGCATTTAGCGGTTCGCGGCGGCGGGCACTTCACTGAGATCCTGACGGCGCTCGCAGCGAGCAGGTAGTCGAGTAACGCGCCATCGAGGTCCGCTCCCACTGCTCAAGGGTCGGCGGGTTGTACCCGGCAGCGACCCCTCGAGAAGAACCTCTATCATCCGACAGGGTGTGAGGCTGCTTTCACGAACCCCTACAGGGCAAGGACCTCGACGGGGAAACTGGCCAGCAGCGCGTCAACGCGTTTCTCGGACCACGCCCATTCCACTGCCGTGCCGTCATCGACCGGTCGGCCGACCAAGGCTTCGAGACTCGTAAGGGCCGGCGCGTTGCGCGGCCCGGTCACAAACTCGATCCGCACCTGGTCGCCACCCAGGCACTCGTGGGCGCCGCGCAGGAGCACGGCGAGGATCACCATTTCGAGGTCGCGTCCGAGGGCGCGGCAACTAACAACGATCTCATCTACGACTAGCTCGCCGCCCACACCTCGCCGGGCAAAGGCGCCGGCCACGATACCGCTGTCGGAGAAGCGGTCCCGTAGGTCGACCGCCACAGCGCACGCAGCATCGTTTGCCAGGTACGCGGCGACCTCCGCCTCCCCCAGTCGGCGGAACGCGGTATTGAACTGGTTGACCCGGCCGGATAGGTCGGCAAGACGTCTTATGGCTGCCTGAATGTTGACGCCAACCCGTAACTCGGTGCCAAGTTGGGCCAGGTACGCAGCCGCGTCTCCTGTGGCGCCGAACCTGGTCACCGCCAGATGCTCCTGGCGGCGGCGAGCCGCCGCGAGATCACTAATGCGTTGGGCGGCAACTGGGGACGCCGCCCACGGATCAAGCCCTGGATAATAGCGGAGGCATCGTTCGGTCTCGGCGGGATCACCGGCAAGCAACAGATGGATACCAGGAACCGAAATCGCCACTTCGGCCAGCTCGCCCGGATTGTCGTCCACGAAGAGTAGAGCGTCCGCTCCGATGCGCAGTTCGTCGGCGATGGCGGCGACCGAGTCCGCTTTGGACACCCATCCAATCTTGATGGAGGAGAAGTCGGCCAGACTCACCAACAGGTCGCCGCGACTGGCGAAAAGCTGCTCGACTGTCGGGCGATCGTTCTTGGAAGCGAGAGCCAAGAACACCCCCCGGTCCCGCAGGCCAAGCAGGCTCCGCTGAAGCTGCTGGTGTTCCTCGGACACGACGATCCCCTCCGGGCCGTCTTCGGTGAGGATCCCCGCCCACAGCGTGTTGTCGAGATCGCACACCACCGCCTTGAGCGGGGGCAGCAAGACGGCTGGCAACCAGACCAAGCCGAACATCCGGGCCACCTCCAGGGTCGCCTGATCGGATAGAGGCGACCCGCTCACCTGCTCCATCCGCAGGTCCTCATAGGCGTCCCCAAGCCGCTGGCTGATCCCGCACAGGTCGCAGATTCGCACGCCCGGTTCGGACGCCAGCCGTTCACTCAAACGTGCGTTGAATTGGAGGGAGTGCTCCGCCGAAGCCCAGTTAGCCACCAGGATTGGCACTGCCGTCTCCACCCGGACCGCAGCCACTCGGTCGGCCAACCAATCGACTAGCTCCTCGGGGCTGAGTTCCCCGTAGTGGTCGAAGCGGAGCCAAACAATGACGGCGTCTACGTCCCCCGGCATGCCCGCCGTCGGCTGGGCGACCGAGTCATCGTAGGAGCCGAAGGTAATCCGGGCCTGAATCCCGGCAAAAGACAGAAATGCCCCGAGGGCCTTTTCGACGAACTCGAAGGGCTGATTGCGCACCACATGGAACCGCACATCACGGCAGGGCCAGGTCGGCTCCAGCCGGCGCAGTGCCTGACGACGCAAGATATCGGCGAATACAGTGCGCTGCCAGGAAAGGGCATCGAGCGAGTGCAGGACGCCAGGGGACAGTGGCTCGTTGGATGACTCCTGCACAGGATCTCCTTTCTCCCTACACTGGGCGAGACTACCTTCCGGCTCACGCGCACCACTGCAACCCATCTGAGATGGAGGACACACCGATGTCGATTTCAGACACGATGGTCGTCGCCCGAGTCCGGGCAGTCCTCGGTGAGGTCCTAGGCCCTTCCGCCGCCCAGCTGGACAACCCGTCACGTGACACTGTGCCCGAGTGGGACTCTCTTGCACAGGTAGAGGTCCTTTTCGCCCTCGAGGAGGAGTTCTCGGTCCGGTTCCCTGCCGACAAGCTCAACACCCTCAGCTCGCTTGAAACGATCGTCGAAGCTCTGGAATATGAGTAGGCATGTCCTGTGAAGGGAGGCGGAACGCTTCGGGCTCCGGCCAGTGGCCGACGAGGACGCTGATTTCCTCCACACGCTGCGGATCGACCCGGAGCTTTCCGGTACATCCACCCCACGCACCCCGATCCTGCCGCGGATCGCTCGCTGCTGTCGAGAGCGCCCTGCTTGGTCTACGCGATCGGCTTCGAGGGCCCAGCCCTACCGGGTGTACTGCCGCACCGTCTCGGCCAACAAGGCGGTGGTCTCCTTTCACCGATCGTGCGGGCTCAGGTCACTGACGAAAGCCGCGAGCTCATTCTGACGGGAGTTACCTACGGCGTTACCGAGCAGTCCGTAGATACCGCGAACTGGCCCGAGGTGGCCGCTAGGCTCAAGCGGATGAGAGCGATGGCTGTCGGCCTCCTCGCGTAGCGAGCCGTGCGCTACCACCACGCTGGAGTGGCCTGCCGCCGCCTGGAGGATGAGAAGCGGTGGTACACGGGCTCACTCGGCTACGAGCCTGAGGGCGAGACCTTCACCGACCCCCTCCAGGGTATACGGGGCTGTTTCTTGACCAACGGAGAGAGTCGCGTCGAGCTCGTCGAAGCCCTCCCGGGGTCCGATCAGCTGGCCCCGTGGCTCCAACGCGGCTTTGTGATCTATCACCTTGCTTTCGAGGTGTTAGATCTGGACGCAACCATCGAGCAACTCGACAAAGCGAGGGCCCGGCTGGTATCTCCGCCAAAGCCAGCCGTCGCGTTCGGAGGCCGGCGGGTGGCGTTTTGCATGCGTCCCAATCTGATGCTCGTCGAGCTCATCGAGTCGGCCTGAAGTATTTGCCGTCACCAACAATGGAGTCGAACAGCGTGCGGTTCAACGCTCGCTACTCCGTCTGTACTACTTCCCAGACGGACCACTAACGAGAGGCAGGGAAGGCGAAGATGGCTCCGTCGACATACCGCCGCTCGGAGAACTCGATCTGCCGGGCAGGATTGCCGAAGACGATCGCGTGATCGACAACATCCTTGATCACGACAGCGCCAGCTCCTATTGTCGCCCAGTTGCCAATGGTACGCCTTGGAATGATCGAGGCATTGGTGCCTACAAAGACCCCATCTCCTATCTCGACTTCACCGGAAACGCTAGCAGCGGGGGCGATGAAACTCGAGTTGCCAACGCTGGATCCGTGGCCGACGATCGCGGCCATGTGGATGCTGTTGTTGTCGCCGATTCGTGTGGCCGCTTGGATGATGACGCCATCTTGGATGTAGTTGCCAACCCCAATTTCCACATCAGTGAGATCGACCGAAGGGTGGATCAGGTTCGTGAATTGGCAACCAAGATCGGCGAGAGCTCGTGATGTCTCATAGCGGGCTATTGTGCTGGCGGTGATGAGGTTGACAAACCTCGCATCGCAGTCGCTCTTCAGTAACGATGAAACCTGCTCAATGCCCCCGATGATCGGGTATCCTAAAAAGGTACCACCCTTCTTGACGGGATCATTATCTATGAACCCCTTGACGACGAAGTCAGGGTTCGCCTGCCGTTGAACGTCAATCTGTCGTCTCGTTTCCGGGTTCTTAGCCCCGACCAGATACACATTCACGAGCGACACCTCAGATAGCCGCCCGGTGTCGAAGTGAGAAGGAGCTTCGCATCTAGAGCAGCGTCAGGCTCAAAGCGGGACTCTGATCGGAGGAACTCTGCTAAGGCTGTAGCTGGATTATTGCCTGGCCCCCACTCTCGGGGTCGATGCTCCTGCACCGGTATGTGTTCAACGATCGTGTCGGCCACGACGAGGTACTGTCCCACAGTGACGAGGGGGGCATACGCACGCAGTTCGCTGAGCACATGGTCATGAGTGTGGTTAGAGTCGAGGATTGCCATTACCCGTGTCAGCCCATGGCACCGTCGAACGACCTCATCGAGGACTGCGGGATCTGTTGACGATCCTTCGATCAGGTCAATGCGCTTCGAAAGGGGATGCTCCTCGAGCGCTAGCCGGTTGTGGCTACGAATATCAACATCGATGCCAAGTACCCGGCCTTCGCCCAGGATCTCGAGCACAGTTGCTGACAGCACCAGGGAGCCGCCCCTTGCTACCCCAGTCTCGATCACGAGCTGTGGGCGTGTCGACCAGATGATCTCTTGAACCGCAAGAATGTCAGGAGGCATCTGGATCACCGGAAGCCCTAACCACGTCCACTGGTAACTCCAGTTGTAGACATCGGCCCGAATGACCAAGTCGACTGCTGACGCCTTTAGTTCCATGTCCAACGCCATTTCGAGGGCCCATTCGCGCTTGCTCGCGTCGAACTCAGCTCGGTCATCCATACTCACAAAATAGTTTAGCAAGGCGCCTGAGCCGGCCGTTGCAAACAGCTCTGCCATCGCTTCACAGGGCTTCACACGGGCACACCTCGTGGGCCAGCCAAAGCCTGCGCAATATGGCCGCCGCCGACAGCACGGCCACAGCCAGGCTCGCCACGCCGTGGCGTGCACGTCATCATCGGATTCGTGGTGGCATTTAGCGATTCGCGGCGGCGGGCACTTCACTGAGATCCTGACGGCGCTCGCAGCGAGCGGGTAGTCGAGCAACGCGCCACCGAGGTCTGCTCCACTGCTCAAGGGTTGGCGGGTTGTGCTCGGCAGCGACCCCTCGAGACACATGACATCACTTGCTCAGGGCCCGCCCCTGCGCGGCGATCAGCGACCCGTCGCTGGTGGGGCTCGGCAGCACTCTGGGCGAGTCGGTGAGGGGCTCGTTTTCGGGCTCGCCGCGCGCGGCATATCATTACCAACACTTGCGAGCGTTCTGGTGCACACCGGAACGAGGGGGACATCGTTGTGAGGACGGCGACTACTGAACATTCTAACCGTCGGAGGCAATCCACTCTTCTTAAGGAGTGCGTGCCCGTGGTTGCCGTTGCACTCTCGATGCTGGTGGCCTCGGCTTGGCCGGCTAAGGGGGCGGCAGCACAATCGTCGACACCGCCTGCCATGACTCCACCGTTTCAGGTAAAGACCATCGGCCAAAGCCCAGGCGGGACGCCCCTAGTCACCTCTAACTCGCCCACAGGCCTGGCTCCCGCGACTGTCGGGGCCGTCTATAACTTGAAAACCGGGCTGACATCGCCTGCGAAAGCAATAGGTGCCGGGCAGGTCATCGCCATCGTGGACGCCTACCACGACCCGAACGCGTTGAGTGACCTCAATGCCTTCAATGCGGAGTACGGATACCCCTCTCTCGCTACCTGTTCTGCAGCCCCACCGTTCACGGCGATGACTGGTGCGTGCTTCTATCAGGCTGATCCAGAGGGAACGCCCGGCTCGAGCGGCTCGGATGCCACAGGTTGGATACTGGAGGAGTCGCTCGACATCGAGTGGGCGCACGCGGAGGCTCCCGGAGCCACCATCGTGCTCGTCGAGGCGGAGTCGGAGAGTACCACCAACCTCATGAACGCGGTCAGCTGGGCGAACGGCAACGGCGCCACCGAGGTGTCGATGAGCTGGGCCGGCAGCGAGTGGAGCGGCGAGACCAGCTACGACTCGTATTTCGACGCCAACAGCACCAGCACCGGTGCGCCCATCCTCTACACCGCCTCCGCCGGTGACAGTGGTTCTGGTGCCGTATACCCGGCCGCATCTCCCAATGTCATAGCAGTGGGCGGTACCACGCTCAACGGGTGTAGCGGCACGAGTTGCGCGGACTTCTCGAGCGAGACGGCGTGGTCAGGTTCAGGGGGCGGGGTCTCGGCCTACGAGAAGATCCCGGAGTATCAGTCCGGCTACGGCGGACCCGTCTACTCGGAGTCCTCGGGCGGCATCTCCGCTCTCACCGGAGGCATGCGTGCCATCCCCGACGTCTCGTTCGAGGCGGATCCGGACACTGGTGTCTCCGTCTACGACAGCACCTCGTACGAGGGCCAGAGCGGCTGGTGGACGATCGGCGGTACTAGCGTCGGAAGCCCCAACTGGGCGGGCATCTTCGCTGCCGGTGCAGCAAACGCCACAGCTCTTCAGGGAGCTAAGGCCATCTATGGCGGTGGGTACGCGTCTTATCTGAGGGACATCACGAGCGGCTCTAACGGCTACTGTGGCACCGACTGCACGGCCGGTACGGGCTACGACCTCGTGACCGGTCTAGGCAGTCCGATCAACTACCCTCCACCGCCGACGGTCGCGAGCGTGAACCCGTCGTCGGGGCTGTCGACTGGGGGAACCGCGGTCACCGTGACCGGAACTGGCTTCGTGGCAGGGAGCACTACCGTCGACTTCGGTAGCTCGCCGGCGACCGATGTCTCGGTGTCCTCACCTGAGCAGCTGAGTGCCACCTCGCCGGCGGGAACGATCGGCGAAGTCAACGTCACAGTGACCACTCCTATCGGCACCAGCGCTACGGGCTCGTTAGATGAATTTGATTACGTCTTTTCACCCCAGGGCAACTGGGTGGGCACCTACGGCGCCTCGGGCTACGCGCTCGCGGCCTGGAACGGAAGCTCGGACCTCACCTATATACCCGACGCCACCTTGAGCCTGCTGCAGGGTAAGTCGACCAGGGAGGCGACCTGTTGGTACTCGCCATCCGAGCTCGAGCTGCAGCTCTCGTTCAGCTCCGCCTACAGCGGGAACCTCGAGCTCTATGCGCTCGACTGGGACTCCACCTCCCGACGTGAGACGATCGCGGTGAAGAACGGCTCGTCGACCCAGACGGTCCCCCTCACCGCCTCCTTCAACGAAGGGGCATGGGTGGTCGTGCCGATCAGCGTCGTAGCAGGTGGCTCGGTGACCATCACCGTTCAGCCGACAGCTGGAGGCAACGCCGTGCTGTCGGGGATCTTCCTCGGGGTCGTGGCACTGTGTGTCACTTTCGGCGCATAGACAAGCGAGAGGAGGCATCCCATTCCCGCGAGTTTCCACGGTCGGCGTCGGAACAAGGGGGGGTGAACAACGATATCCACGCGCATTGGGAAGAAGTCAGCGGCGACGAGCTTGAAGTGCCACGCGCCCCTTTGGGCGATCGACGGTGAAGGGGCACCCGACGTACGCGGGTGGCGAGAACCTCAGTGTGTATGGGTCGTGAGCCGACGGCCGAGCAGTGATCCCGCCGCACTCAAGAAGAGGGCCGCTGCAACGCCTAGGCACCACAGCCCCACCACGCCGACGGGCACACCCTCGTGGGCCAGCCAAAGCCTGCGCAATATGGCGGCCACCAACAGCACGGCCACAGCCAGGCTCGCCGCGGCCGTGGCGTGCTCAGGCGCCGCGGACGGCCGGCGGTGCCCGGCGACCACTCCGCCGACTAGGAAGGCAGCCGCCACCAGGCAGGTGGCGATGATCCAGAGGTGAGTCGGCTCGTCGATCATCGGACGGCCATGCCAGTCCTCTTCAACCGCCATGGTAGGGACCGAGATAACGAGTATCAGGAGCGCGGACATTCCGATGTCCGCCCAACCAAGCCCGCTTCGGCATCGACCGCTGCGGTGCGCGTCGCGGGACGACTCGTCGCTGAGCTCCTCCTCATTCATGCACCGGTCTCTCTAGCACGTGACCGCGTCTGCGAGGCGTCGCCGGTACTCGGCCATCACCAGCTCGACTTGCTCTTTGCCAAGGAAACCAAGCACAACAAGGCTCGCCACCGCGTGCAACTTGCTAGAGGAGGCAGGTACCTGCCCATGGCGGTGCTGTATGAACGATAGGAACGACCCTATGCGGCTATGCGGCTATGTGTCGTGGGCTAGGGCTGATCGGCTCATGCTGGATGTGGCAACCTGCTCAGGTCGTCAGTGCGGTCCGCCAGGTTCTCGTCGGTCGTGGACGCTTCGATGTCAGCATTGTCGGTGGACAACGTCATGAGGGCACTGCCTGAGCGCCAGGTGTCCCGGTAGCCGGTGCGGACCTCCGCTTATGGCCAGAGGAGGTGTACGAGGCGATCGACTAGGTCTTCGATCTCGGTTACGGCCGCCTCGTAGGCTGAGCTTGGGCCCCCGTACGGATCGGCGACATCATCGAGCGGGGAGTCCCCGAGCAGGTCAGGGTGGTCCCGGCCTTCCTGGGCTCTCGCCAGCCACCCGCCGGGCGACTCTTCCGTTGGCCTTGGCCCGAATTCTTCTCCGCGACGGACCAGCTCTTTCAAGGTGAACGTCCGAGCCCAGGTTTCGGGCACGAGAAGCACCGATTGGCGAACGTGCGCCCGCTCCATGACGAGCACCAGATCGGCGCGCTGCAAGTCGTCCTGCACGAGCTGCCGGCTCAGCTGGTCTGGGAGCGCGATGCCTCTCTTCGCGAGGACGGCGGTCACTTCGGGCGGCCTCTCACGACCCCCTTCTAAAAGACCAGCTGAAACGACGACGGCGGGCAACTCGCGCTCAGCGATACGTGTCCCGAGTAGGGCCTCGGCCATCGGCGAGCGACAGATGTTTGCGGTGCAGACGACGAGGATCTCGATCGCCCGAGCGTATCGAGCGGGGGACCACCTGTCTTGGCGGCCCGGTCCTCCGACCACCTAAGGGAAACCGGCTCCGTTATGCTGTCGGCTCACAGTGAACCATCGGGCCCAATGTGGGCGCTACTTCAGCAGCGTCACTAGAGGTCGAGGCGGTCGGCGAACCAGCTGATCGTGCTCAGCAGACCGTCCGCCAAGGTCACCTTTGGTGCCCAGCCGAGCAAGTCTCCCGCTCGGGTGATGTCTGGCTTTCGCCGCGTCGGGTCGTCCTCCAGTGCCTCGAGGTGGACCACTTCGGACGACGAGTTCGTCGCGTCGAGCACTAGGCTCGCCAGCTCAAGGACGGTCAGCTCCGTCGGGTTCCCGAGATTCACCGGCCCGGTGACGTCCCGAGCATCGAGCATCGCAACGAGCCCGGTAATGAGGTCACTCTGGTAGCACAGGCTGCGCGTCTGCCGGCCGTCA
>JBEKMZ010000072.1:0-19090 GCA_049523315.1 Acidimicrobiales bacterium
GTGGAGCAAGAGGAGTTCCAGAGATGGCAGTAGGTACTGTGAAGTGGTTCAACGCCACCAAAGGCTTCGGGTTCATTGCACCCGACGGCGGTGGCGAGGACCTCTTTGTCCACCAGTCCGAGATTCAAGCGCAGGGCTACCGCGAGTTGCTCGAAGGCCAGCGGGTCGAATTCGAAGTCACGCAGGGCAAAAAGGGCATGCAAGCCAGCAGCGTCCGCGCGATCTGAAGTCCACACGCCCGCAGCCGCAAGGCTGCGGGCGTGAATCGCAGCTAGAAGGAGCTCGACGTGGCAAACAAGTCGCCACAGAAGGACTCGGCGAAAAAGGCCGGGAAATCCCTGAAGGAAAAGCGCGCCGCCAAGAAGGCGAAGCAGGCACCGAACAAGATCGGGTCCACCAAGCCAGCTTGAGGCAACGCTGCGCGAGGCGAGAAAGCCGACAACACGAGGCCATGTCGTTCCTTGTCCGCGGCATCGATCTGCGAAACTGTCACTATGAGCGACGTATACGACGACGGTCCGCCCGTGGCTGAGAAGCCCGAGCCCTTCGTCGCTCCTGACGCCGCGGATGAAGTGTCGCTCGACAGCGAGATCGACTACGACGACGAACAGGACGACGACCAGGCCCCCTTGGACGTCGTCGAGGCGATAGAGGCAGGCGTGCTGTTAGACGACCCGGAGGCGATCAGCGACGAGGAGCCGGACGAAGCCTGATCCGGCGCCTAAACGGCCCGTTGAGCTACGACCGGCCAAAGGCCCGTTGCCGGTGTCAGATTCCGCCGGCGTCAGATTCCTGTCGGCCCGGAGTACGGGCTCGCGCCAGGCACCGCTGCGGGCGCGTCCGAGGTGAAGTCCGCGCTCGCGAGGATGCCCTTGTCCGTCGCCACCCAGGCAGTGCGGATGGGGCCGGTGCCCGGTGCCAAGCTCACGGCCCAGGCCCCGTAGCCGCCGTCGAGCCAGAAGGTGCCTAGCGACACGTCCTTGCCGTCGGCGAGGCGTATCTCGCAGGTCGCCTCGCCGGACCACGACCCGACCTCCAGGCTCATGAACAGCCACCCCGCTCGGCCTTCGCCACCCGTGGTGGCACGGTTCGAGTAGACGGTGACATAGCCGAGCACACGGCCGTTTGCGACCAACGACCGGGTGGAGACGTCCCCGCCCGCCGCAGTGCCGAACGAGGACCGCGCGCCACCAGAGCCGCGGACGAACCATCCGGCACCCGCGCCTGCGCCGAGGGCTATCACGGCGAGCAGGCACGCCGCGATCAAAGAGAGCCGGCGGTACCTCCACCTCGCGCCTGCGAGACTGCGGGTGGAGCGGCCGGCGCGAAGCCTCTCGGCGAGGCGCACCTCGAAACCGAGCGGAGGCTCGACGCCGCCAATCGCCTCGAGCATCGAGTCGGCCGCGAGCGAGAGCCGCTCCATCTCCGCCTGGCAGCTCGAGCAGCTCGCCACATGCGCGAGCGCCTCTGCTCTCTCGCGTCCCGTCGATACCCCGAGGGCGAGCTCCGCGAGCTCGTTCGCGTACGGGCCGCACTCGGGCCCGGCACCGGTCTCGTAGCCGCTCATCGAGGGCTCCATTCGGTCGTCATCGTCTCGCGAAGCTTGGTGAGGCCTGCCCGGATCCGCGTCTTCGCGGTCCCGAGAGGGATCGACTCGGCCTCGCTGATCTCCAGCGCTGTCATCCCGTAGAAGTAGGCAAGCACGAGGGCGCGGCGCTGCTCGGGACCGAGCCCGGCGAGCGCCGCTCGCACCGAGCGCGCGGAGTCGGCGCCCTCCGCGGCGGCCTCGGGTGAGGCCTCGTGGCTGACGAGGCCCAGATTCATGAGCTCGTCCGGGTCGGTCGGGACGGCGCGGCGCATGCGCAGTGCGTCGATGGTCAGGTTGCGGGCGATCGTGAGCACCCAGGTAGAGACGGCCCCGCGGCGGGGGTCGTAAACGGGGGCATGGCGCCACGCCCTCATGAGGGCCTCCTGGGCGATGTCCTCCGCAAGGCCTGCATCGGCGACCATGCCGAAGGCGAGTCCGAAGACCCTCGCCTGGTACCTCCTCACGAACACGAGCCCGGCGCGCTCGTCGCCTTGGGCCATCCCGCCAAGCAGGGACTCGTCCGAGGGCCCGTCCGCCGGCTCGCGCGTACGTCTCATCACAACAGATACGTCCGAGACGCCCTCACGGATTGGGTTCTCGGCCCGCGGCCGCTCCGCGCCGGTCCCGCCGCGCGCCGAGCGCCAGGAGCAAAGGCCCGAAGTCTCCCCAGGGCCGAATGGTACGACCTGCGCGCCGGCTCGGTCGGGCCGGGGAGCAATCACGGCGGCGGCACGGTAGATTCCCGCAGGTGAGCGGTGCCAGCGGTCCCATCCGGCAGTCGCCCCGGCATTCGCCGCCGAGTCGGTATCCGCCGGAGGTCTACTTCCGCCGCCGTCTCGCCGTCATCTTGACGGTGGCCCTGTTCATTGCGCTCATCGTCGGGCTCGTCACCTTGACATCAGGGGGCAACTCGGCAAAGCGCGGCACGACCACGACGACCCGCCCGCACACGACGACGACGGCCACGACGCCGACGGCAGGGCCCTCCGGGATAGGCGTCAAGACCGTCACCTGGACCGACACCAACTCCAGTGCCGCACAGGTCGTGAGCCCGGCGGTGGGGGGCCACTCCAGCCCACGCACCTTCGTCACGGAAATCTGGTACCCCTCGACGCACAAGTCCAAGGCGGGACCGGTGGCGGGGGCCAAGCCCGACTACCGCGACGGGCCGTATCCCGTCGTCGTCTTCGCGCACGGTTTCGACACGCTGCCCTCCACCTACACGCCCCTCCTCTCCGCCTGGGTGAAGGCCGGCTTCGTCGTCGCGGCGCCCCGCTTCCCCGACGAGAACGCGGACGAGATCAGCTCCCTCGGCAACGCCACCACTTCCCAGCTCGAGATCGCCGAGTCGGACGTGATCAACGAGCCCTACGACATCGCCGATGTCGTAAGCGAGGTCGAGTCCGGGGCGACTGGCGCGCCATCGAGCGGCGCGGCATGGCTGAAGGGGCTCGTGGAGCCGGGCAAGTACGCCCTGGCCGGTCACTCCGACGGCGCCCAGGCGGTCGCCGCCCTCGTATACGCGCAGGCGAGCGGGCAGGAGTACGCCACGACATACGGTGACCTCGCGACGCACCCGTTCGCGGTGATCATCCTGTCCGGCTCCGAGCTGTCCGGCAGCTACGCCCCGCCGGCCAGCCCGCCGGCGTTGCTGTTCGTGCAGAGTGCCGTCGATGAGTGCAACGTGCCCGAGGACGCCGGCACGCTCTTCCACGCCGCCGGCGGTGGCATTTTCCTCAAGCTCCTAGAAGCCAGCCATTTCGGGCCATACATCGGCAAGGGCCGCGCGGCGGGGATCGTCGAGAACGTCACGGCCGCTTTCTTGAAGGCCGCCCTCTCCGGCACGCCGAGCGCCTCGGCACTGTTGAGCTTGCTCACGCCGGCGGACGTCGCCGTGCTCTACCCGCCCAGCACTCCGCCGGTCCTCGCCACGCTCTCGCCCGGCCCGACAGAGCGCCAGGCGGCCTGCTCAGCGCGCTGAGCGCCTCAGCCGGGGAGGGCTCCGGGCTGTGCGTCGGGCTCGGCGCATCTAGGTTCGATGACACCGTCTCTGAGTGTGATCGTCTTCGCCCGCTGGGCCGGGACACGCGGCCCGGGCAGGATGACGCCGGTCAGATTGAGAGGGTCCGCCGCCGACAGCTGCACGACGACACCGTCGGCCGGTCGCCTGGCGACACTGCGCAGCTGCTCGGCCGCCTCGGGAAGCGCGAACTGCTCGCCGGTAAAACCTGCGACATAGCGTGCCCCGAGCACGACGCCGCGCGCCTCCAGGCGGCGCAGGGCCCAAAGGACTTCGCGCCATGCGATCGCGAGCGACTCACCGAAGAGAAGGTCCCTGAACACGACCCCCCATCGGGCGAGCAGCTGGCCGGCGAAAGCCTCCGCGAGCTCGTCGGGGTCCAGGTCCGCGTCGGTGGCGGTGCCCAGCAGTGACCAGCGGCCTCCCGATATGGCGGGCCGCACGCGGGGCCGGGTGCGACCCGGCCGGGGCAGCCCCGGCCTCGGGCGCCCCGGAGCTCTCAGCGAGGGCGCCTGACGACCTGCGAAGGTGCTCGTGCGCGCCCAGCGTCCCCGCCCGGCGAGCAGCGCCCGCACCGCAGCGAAACCGTCCGCTGTGAGAAGGCCCCGGGCCATCCCGTCCCAGAGGGCCTCTGCCACCTCGCCCGGCATGCGACCCGTCATCTGACAGAGGTCCGTCACGAACAGGGCGCCGCGGTCGCGTAGGGCCTCGACGACCTCGAGGGCGGCGCCGACGGTGGGCAGGTCCGGGCTCGACCCGGCACGGGTCCCGGCGAGGAGCCAGGCGAGGTCGTCTCGGCGGAACAGGCTGATCGGTGTGGCCGGTGACGGCGTCGCCCCGCCACGCCGGGCCGGTGCGCCTGCTCGGTCGGCGACCCGGAGCGTGAGCCGGCCGAAGGAGACCTCGCCCCTCGCGCACCAGTCGTCGAGCAGAGCCGCGTGGTAACCCGCGACGCGCGCCGGCAGGATCGATGTCTCCCAGCTCTCGACGGCTGCCTCATAGCCCTGAAGCTGTTCGACGACGTCGGCCACGCCGCCGGAGCCCAGCAGGCGGTGCCCGGGGCCGACGTGCTGCCAGGCGAGCAAGAAGCGCATGAACTGCTGCGCGCTGACCGCCTCGACAGAGCGCCGAGATCCGTTGCGCGTTGCAGAGTGGATGCGGGCGAGCAAGTGGCGGGCACAGAAGCATTCACCCGGGGCCGCTCCGAGAATCCCGCCCGCGATCCGACAGGCGAGCACTGAGCCTTCCGCCACGAGCCGCGCGAGAGCCGACCGGATCTCCCCGCTCGTCCCTGTGCCGATCGAGGCCGAGAGCTCCTCGGGCGTTACCGGACCGAGCATCTCGAGGTGGCCGCGGGCCGCCACGACAAGGGCGTCGTCGCGCGCCAAGAGAGCCTGCGGGGGACTGGTCTCGAGGCTGTGGTCTGGGACGAACGGGGTCCCTTCGCAGAGCGCGGCGGCGAGCTCGCGGCATTCGACAGCCACCCAGCGCGCCCCGGCGCCCGAGAGCTCGACGGTCATGGCGCGCCCGGAGCTTGTGAGCGCCTCCATCCACGCGACCCGCTCCGGCATCGGCGGGGCGAGCACGAGCGAGCAGAGCAGGTCGTGCAGCTCCTCGGCGTTGCGCAGCTCGGGGCGGGCCTGCTCGGTGATCGACGCCACGACGACAGGGTCCAAGGCGGCGAGGTCGTGTGCCTCTAGCGGCAGGCCGCGCCGCGTCGTAACCGCCCTCGTCCTTCGTTCCTCCAAGGGGGCGTCGTCCAAGAAGGTGTAGGGGCGCCCGTTCAGGATCTCTTCGGCCAGCACCGAGGGCACGACCGTGTCGACACAATGGGCCTGCACCTCGCCCGAGCGGATCGCGACAAGCACGCTGGTCAGGCTCTCGAGATCCATCGCCTCGGTGCAGCAGTCGTCGAGGGTCTGGCGCACAACAGGGTGATCGGGGATCTCGATCGGCCCCGAGACGTTCTCCTGGCACGCCGCCAGCGCCGGGAAGATCGCCGCCATGAGGTCGTCGGCCTCCATGCGCTGGATGGCGAGCGGGACGCGCCGGCTTCCGCGATAGCGCGGCGCCACGAGCGAACGCGAGAGGTTCCACCGCCAGCGGGACCCGAACATCGGGGTGGGCAGGACCGCCTGGACGAGTGTGTCGCGCACCGTCGCCGGAGAGAGGAAGCCGAGGACCTCCTCGAGGGGGAAGGAATGCTGAGGGCCGAGCGAGAGCACCACGGCGTCATCGCTGGCGGCCGCCTGCAGCTCGAAATCGAAGGTCCTGCAAAAGCGCTTGCGCAGGGCCAGGCCAAGGGCGCGGTTCAGCCGCGCCCCCCTCGGTGAGTGGACGACAAGCTGCATCCCGCCCGTGTCGTCGAAGAAACGCTCGATCACGAAACGGTCGGCCGTGGGGAGCGCGCCGAGCTCCGCGTAGCCGGCCGCCAGGTATGCCACGACCTGAGCGGCGACATCGGGCCCGACACCCGCGAGCTCGCCGACAAGCGCGACGACGGCCTCGGTGCCAGCGTCGGCGGCGAGGGCGTTCTCGACCGCCCTACGCAGCTCTGAGACCGCCCAAGAGAGCTCCGCCGTGCGCGCCGGCGCCTCGCCGAGCCAGAACGGGACCGTCGGCGAAGCCCCTTCGGCGTCGACGACACGGACCGTTCCCGGCTCGATCTTGCGGATGCGCCAGGTGGCACTCCCGAGCAGGAACACGTCACCCGCCATCGACTCGATCGCCCAGTCCTCGTTGACGGTGCCGACGAGCGTCTCCTCGGGCTCTAGGACGACACGGAAATCGGCGACGTCCGGGATGGCCCCGCCGGAGGTGACCGCCGTGAGGCGGGCGCCGCGCCTCGGCCGCAGGACCCCGTTGACGCGGTCGCGGTGCAGGTGGGCGCCGCGCCGGCCGCGCCCTGTCACGACGCCGTCGGTCACCAGGCCCACGACCGACTCGAAGTCCTCCTCCGACAGCGAGCTGTACGGGGCGGAGCGGCGGACGAGCCCGAGCAGCTCGGACTCGGTGCACCCGTCCGGGTCGGAGGCGGCGCACTCGGCGACAAGTTGCTGGGCGAGCACGTCGAGCGGCGCCACCGGCGGCAGGACGGCGTCGAGGTCACCGGAGCGGACCGAGGCGAGAAGCGCCGTGCACTCGACCAGCTCGTCGCGCGTGAGCGGGTAGAGGCGCCCGACGGGCACGCCCCCGACATGGTGCTGGGCCCGCCCGACCCGCTGCAGGAACGTGGCGATGCTGCGCGGGGAGCCCAGCTGGCAGACGAGCTCCACCGGGCCGACGTCGATCCCGAGCTCGAGGGAGGCCGTCGCGACCACGGCCCGCAGCTCGCCGGCCCGTAGCCGCGCCTCGACCCTCAGTCGGCGGTCCATGGACAAGCTGCCGTGATGCGCCTGGACGCAGTCGTCACCGAGACGGTCGGCGAGCTGGTGGGCGACCCGTTCGGCCATCCTGCGCGTGTTGACGAACACCAGCGTCGTCGTGTGCTCCTCGATGTGCCCGGCAATCCGCCCGAGCACAGACGACATCTGCTCGAGGGTCGAGACGGCGCCGAGCTCGTCGTCGGGCAGCTCGATCGCGACATCGAGGCGCCGTCTGTGACCGACGTCGACGACGGTGCAACGCGGCTCGCCATCCGGCCCGGTCCGCTCGGCTCCCGCCCCGACGAGGAGCCTGGCGATGGTCGCGATCGGACGCTGGGTCGCCGAGAGACCGATCCGCACCGGCCTTACAGCTGGCGCGCCCGGGGCGCCGGTCGCGACGAGGCGGTCCAGGCGCTCGAGGCTGAGCGCGAGGTGCGAGCCCCGCTTGTCCCGGGCGAGGGCGTGGATCTCGTCGACGATCACCGTCCTGACGCTGGCGAGCATCTCCCGGCCCCGTGTCGAGGTGAGGAGGAGGTAGAGCGACTCGGGTGTCGTGACGACGATCTCGGGCCGGTTGCGCAACATCGCCGAGCGCTCCGCCCGGGGTGTGTCACCGTTGCGGACCGCGACCTGCACCCTCGGCGGCTCGAGGCCGATCTCCTTGGCCACTTGCGCGATCTCGGCCAGGGGCTTGCGAAGGTTCTCGCTCACATCGACTGTGAGGGCCCGCAGCGGCGAGACGTAGACGACATCGGTCCCACGCCGCTCGCCCCCGGCCGCGGCGGCCCGGTAGCACCGGTCTATCGCCACGAGGAACGCCGCCAGGGTCTTGCCGGACCCGGTTGGCGCCGCGATCAAGGTGTCGGCCCCGGAGGCGATCGCCGTCCAGCCTTCCGCCTGCGCCTCGGTCGGCCCGCCCGGATAGCGCCTCTTGAACCACTCCGCGACGGCGGGATGGAACCCCGACAGCACCCCGTTGTCTGCGCGGCCCACCCCGGTCCCCCTCAAAGCCTGCACGGGGCGGGATCTTATCCGAACACCTGTTCGGATGTGACGGGCAAATGACCTCGCGATCGTGCGCCTCGGCGACCTGGAGTCCCACCGCCTGCGAGGTTCCCAAACGCTCCTAGGCTCGTCCGCATCGGTGCGGCTCGCTGATCGGCCGGCCGCACGTGGAAGGCTTGTCCCATGTCCACGACGAGAGCCGACTCGTTGATTCGCGTCGCGACCCCCGAGCAATACCAGCGCCTTAGGGAAATCGAGCTCGAGAGCGACAAGATGTTCGCCGGCATCGGCATCGGTCCGTTCCAGGACGACGGCAGCCTCGAGAGTCTCGCGACGGCGGCTGTCGTCTTCGCCGCCGGTGAGCCTCCCGTGGGTTTCGTCTCCGTCGAGGTCCTCGACGGCTCCGCGCACATCAGGCAACTGTCCGTCCTGCCCCCGATGCAACGGCGCGGGATCGGACGGGCTCTCGTGGCCGCCGCGTGCGACTGGGCACGTGCGCAGGGCTACAGGGCGGTGAGCTTGACCACCTTTCGCGACGTCCCGTGGAACGGGCCCTTCTACAACAAGCTCGGTTTCTTTGAGCTGCAAGAGCTGACGCCGGGCCTGGCGGCCATCCGCCAGCACGAGCGCGACATCGGTGACGACGCGCTCGGAGCGCGGATTGCGATGCGACTCGAGCTCTGAGGGCCTCTTCGGTACCGAGCGCTGGGCAAGCAGTGCGCCGGTGGGTCAACATGTCCGCCATGGACCTGCTCGTCGTCGTAGGAACGGACCCTCCGCCCGACCGCCTCGCTGCCCGGGCGCACCACAGTCTCGCCTTGGCATCCGCCGAGGTGACACCTGCGCTCATCGCCGAGATACGCGCCCGGATCCCCCGCAGCGTCGGGGTCGTCGGCCAAGGGGCGGTCGAGGTGGCGAAGAAGCTGCGCGCTGCGGGGCTCCCGATCGAGCTGCACAGCGACGAGGACCTGTCCGGGCGCAGCGACCTCACCGGCGTAGAGGTGGTCCCGCTCACGGACCGCGGGCCGAAGATGGAGGTCGCCGATTCGCTCTTGGACCTCGTCGGCAACACGCCCATGGTGCGCCTCGACCGTGTGGGTCGCGACCTTCCCTGCCCGCTCGTAGCCAAGCTCGAGATCCTCAACCCGGGTGGGAGCGTCAAGGACCGCCCGGCCGCGGCGATGATCGAGGCAGCCGAGCGCGCTGGGCTCCTCGGACCCGGCTCGACCATCGTCGAGGGCACTTCCGGCAACACCGGCATCGGGCTCGCGATCGTCGCCGCCCGGCGCCGCTATCGCTGCGTGTTCGTCATGCCCGACAAGATGGCTCCCGAGAAGGTGGCGCTGCTGCGTGCCTACGGGGCGGAGGTGGTCCTGTGCCCGACGGCGGTGGCACCTGAGCATCCCGAGTCGTACTACTCGGTGACGACCCGCCTCGCCGAGGAGATTCCGGGCGCCTTCCACCCTGACCAGTACCACAACCCCGAGAACCCGGCCGTGCACGAGCGGACCACCGGGCCGGAGATCTGGCGGCAGAGCGCGGGCCGGGTCAGCCACTTCGTCGCCGGCATCGGCACCGGCGGGACGATCTGCGGCATCGGCCGCTATCTCAAGTCTCAGAACCCCGAGGTTCAGATTGTCGGCGCCGACCCGGAAGGCTCGGTCTACTCGGGTGGATCGGGAAGGCCGTATCTCGTCGAAGGCATCGGCGAGGACTTCTGGCCGACGACCTATGACCCGAAGGTGGTCGACCGCGTCGTCATGGTGAACGACACCGACTCGTTCCTCACCGCGCGGCGCCTCTCGGTCGATGAGGGCATCCTCGCCGGAGGCTCGACCGGCACGGCGGTCTGGGCAGCGCTCCAGCTCGGCCCTGAGCTTCGCCGCGACGACGTCGTCGTCGTCCTCGTCCCGGACTCGGGCCGGGGCTACCTGTCCAAGCTCTACAACGACGAGTGGATGGCGGACCACGGCTTCCTGCGCACGAGCGGACACACCGTGGCCGATCTCCTCGAGCGCAAGGGGGCCCGGCTCACCGGGATGATCCATGTCCATCCCAGCGAGACCGCCCGCCAGGCGATAGCCGTCATGGCCGAATTCGACGTCTCGCAGATACCGGTCATACAGGCCGAGCCCCCTCTCGCAGCGGCCGAGGTAGTCGGTGCCGTGCACGAGCGCGATCTCATGCAAAGAGCGGTGCGGGACCCGGAGGTCCTCGACCGATCGGTGGCAGAGGTGATGGGGCCGCCGCTCCCGTCGGTCGGCAGCGGCGAGACGGTCGACACCGCCCTGTTGCGGCTCGAGGACTCGCCTGCGGTGACCGTGCTCGACAATGGTCACCCGGTTGGCGTGATCACCCGGTCGGACGCCCTAGCGTTCTTGGCCCAGGCCAGCTCGAGAGAGGGTCGATGAGCACGCACGATCAGGATGCACGCGGGCACGAGGGAGACGGCCGCTCGCACGCGCAGGGCTTCTCCACGCGCGCCATCCATGCGGGCCAGGAACCGGATCCGCTCACCGGCGCGGTCGTGACCCCGATCCACCTCGCCTCGACCTACGCCCAGCAGGCAGTCGGCGAGCACAGGGGATTCGACTACTCGCGCACCCGCAACCCGACGCGGGTCTCGCTCGAGACGACGATCGCTGCCCTCGAAGGGGCGAACCACGGCTTCGGCTTCTCGAGCGGGATGGCGGCCGTCGACGCCGTCCTGCGCCTCTTGCACCCCGGTGACCATCTCATCATCCCGAACGACGCCTACGGCGGTACTTACCGCCTCGTCGCCAGCGTCTATGCGGGGGCGGGGGTCAGTTTCTCGCCGGTGGAGCTGCGTAGCCCCGAAGCGCTCCGAGCGGCCTGGCGCGACGAGACTCGCCTGGTCTGGCTGGAGACGCCTAGCAACCCGAAGCTCCATGTCATCGACATCGAGGCCGTCTCGCGCTTTGCCCGTGAGCACGGGGGGCGTTGCATCGTCGACAACACCTTCGCCACGCCCTACCTGCAGCTGCCAATCGACCTCGGCGCTGACGCCGTCGTGCACTCGTCGACCAAGTACCTGGGAGGCCACTCCGATGTGGTGGGCGGGCTCGTCGTCACCAACGACGAGGAGCTGGCCGTCCATCTCGGCTTCGTCCAGAACTCGGCCGGCGCGGTGCCGAGCCCGTTCGACTGCTACCTCGTCCAGCGCGGCCTTAAGACACTGGAAGTGCGCCTCGCCCGGCAGTGCTCGAACGCCCGCACCATCGCGGACCACCTCGTCGCCAATCCCGCGGTGGCGGAGGTCTACTACCCGGGCCTCGCCAGCCACCCGGGCCATGACCTCGCCCGGCGCCAGATGCGCGACTTCGGGGCAATGGTGTCCTTCACCCTCAAAGGCGGCGAGGCAGCGGCGTTAAAGGTCGCCGCCGGCACGAGCATCTTCACCCTGGCCGAGTCGCTCGGAGCGGTCGAATCGCTCATCGAGCTACCGGCGAGGATGACCCATTCCTCGGTGGCCGGGTCCGAACTCGAGGTCGACCCGTCCCTGATCCGCCTCTCGGTCGGCCTCGAGGACATAGGGGACCTGCTGCACGACCTGGACGGCGCCCTCACCCTGGCTGGCTGAACTGCTGCGAAAGGCATGCGCGCGGAGCTGACTTGTCTCGACTTCGCATGTCGCGCCAGGCACTGACCTCACGTCACCCGGGGCGGCGGCCCGTCGCCGGGCGCCTGCGCTGTCCTAGTGGGCCGTCGCCCCGTGCTGCCATTCCATGAAGACCGCTCGGAGGAGGTCGGGCTGGGTCACCATCCCCACGACCTCGCCTTCGGGCCCGACGACGGGCATCCGGTGGAACCGCCCCGAGAGCATCGTCCCGAGGGCCCGGATCAACGAGGCACCGGACTCGATCGTGCGGACCGGCCTTGTCATCACCGAGTCGACCGAGGCCGAGAAGTGGTCCCGCGCCACCGTGACGAGATCGGTGAAGGCCCGGAAGCTGTCCGCCTCGCTGAGCTCGGCGGCGGTGGGGAGCACTGCTTTGAGCAGGTCGCGCTCGGTGACGATCCCGAGCAGGTCGCGCTCGGTGACGATCCCGAGGAGCTCTTCGCCGTCGACGACAAGGGCGCACTCCGCGTTGTGGAACATGAGCATCTTGGCAACTTCTGCGATGGTCTCGCCCCGCTCGACCCGGCAGAAGTCTGTGTGCATCACGTCCCGGACACACAACATGGCTGCCCCTTCCGAGACGAATTTTACTCCCGAACGCCTCCGAAATCAGCTCGGCCGGAGGGCCGGAGCACCAGCGCAGCACCTTTGCCTCTTGCAGAGAGATCTATCGATAGTTATCTTTCAATAGAAAACTCTCGAATGAAGGGACCATCGCATGGCGAAGAAGGAGCATGCCGGAGCGGAACGGCCCTCGTTGGAGACGAGAAAGATCACCGACCCGCGCGAACTGCGGGCGCTCACGCACCCTGTCCGCCTCGCCCTACTGGAGGTGCTCGCCGTCGAAGGAGCCCTCACCGCCACCCAGGCAGCCGAGCTGATCGGCGAGTCGCCGACGACGTGCTCGTTCCACTTCCGCCAGCTCGCGAAGTACGGCTTCGTCGAGGAGGCCGGAGGCGGGTCCGGCCGCAACCGCCCCTGGAGAAGGGTGCACCTCGGGATGTCGTTCCCTGAGTCCGGCCAGGACCCAGAGACGACGATCGCCGCGGAAGCCCTCTCGGGGCTGTTCTTCAGCCGGGTCTTCGATCGCTTCGAGCATTGGCGCCGCGTCCGGCACTCCTACCCCGCGGAGTGGCAGGAGGTCTCCGAGACGACAGAGTCGGCGATGTACGTGACTGCGGCCGAGCTCGGCGAGCTCGTATCGGAGGTCCGTGCCCTGTTGACCCGCTACGCCGAACGCCTCGTCGAACCGAGCCTCAGGCCGCCCGGCTCGCGCCTTGTCGAGGTCATCGCGGCCGCCTACCCGGTGGAGTTCGGACATGGCGGCGCCGACCCGCTGGGGATCGCCGGCTCCGAGCCTGAGAACAAGGCCTGATGCGGAGCCTGCTCAAGAACCGCAACGCACGGCGCTACCTCGTCGGCCAGTCCTTCTCGCTCTTCGGTGACACGGCGATGTTCCTCGCCATGGGCATCTGGGTCAAGGTGCTCACCGGCAGCAACGGCGACGCCGGGCTCGTCTTCTTCGCGATCGCCGTCGCGGCGGTCCTGTCCCCCGTGGCGGGGATGGTCGTCGACCGCCTGGCGCGGCGACCGCTTCTGTTTTGGAGCAACCTCGCCGGCGCGGCCGTCGTGCTGTTGCTGCTGTTCGTGCACGGCGAGGGCGAGCTCTGGCTCATCTACGCCGTGGCTTTTTTTCTACGGGCTTGTCTACACGTTCTTGAGCGCCGGTCAGTCCGCGCTCTTGAAGGCGATGCTGCCCGACGAGCTGATCGGGGACGCGAGGGGCATGCTCAGCACAGTCCGGGAGGGGCTCAGGCTCTTCGGGCCGTTGACAGGCGCAGGGCTCTACGCACTCGCCGGCGGGGGCGTCGTCGCAGTCGTCGACGCGGCAACCTTTGTTATCGCGGCCGGCAGCCTCCTCTTCGTCAGCGTCGACGAGACCAGGGCCGAGCCCGAGCATGTCCACTGGTTCGTCGAGATGACGGCCGGCATCCGCCACATCTGGAACGCGGTCGTGCTGCGCCAGATGGTCATCGCAGGCGGGATCACATTGCTCGTCGTCGGCTTCTCCGAGTCGATCTGCTTCGCTGTCGTGAGCCAGGGCCTGCACCGGCCGCCGACGTTCCTAGGCGTCGTCATCGCGGTGCAGGGGATCGGGGCAGTCATCGGTGGCCCGAGCGCGGCGCCGATCGCGCGGCGCCTCGGCGAGGGGCCGCTCATGGGTCTCGGGCTCGTGGTGCTCGCCGGAGGTGCCGCCCTGTTCGCGGTCCCGGCCATGGCGGGCGTCATGCCTGCCGCGGTCCTGTTTGGGATCGGCCTTCCCTGGATCATCGTCGGCGCCTACACCATGCTGCAGCGGCGCACGCCCCTCGAGCTCCAGGGCAGGGTGTCGGCCGCGGCCGACACGATCCTGTCCACCCCCCAGACGGTGTCGATCGCGATGGGCGCCTGGCTGGTCGGGATCGTCGACTACAAAGTGCTCCTGTTCATCATGGCGGGGACCATCCTCCTGGCGGCGGCCTACCTGCTCAGCCGTAAGGAGCAGTGGGAGAAGCTCCCTGCCAACCTGGCCGGGGCCGCCGGGGAGCCGGGGACGCCGCTCGCGGCGTGATACGCCGGCCCGGCCTCAGGAAGCGGCGCCCCGGGACATGATCGCAAAACAGCGGTCCTCGAGCCTGCCGAGGGCGTAGGAGGGGTACATGCCCCAGTACAAAGAGCGGCACTTCTCCGACCATGCGAGCGCTGTCGGAGATGCGAGGCGGCGGTGGACCTGCAAGATGCCGCCCTCGAAGACCCTGTATTCTGCCCAGCTGCCCGGGAAGTCCTTCAAGCAGGCGACCTCTACATAGGGCACGTCACCTGTCTCGGGGAAGCGGCGCACGCGGTTGCGGTGCGTGTGCCCGGCGAAGTAGCCGGTGATTGCCGGCCTTCTCGCGATCAGCTCGACGAGGCGCTCGGAGTCCTCCGGGTTGATCCCGAAATACTCCCCGAGCCGCTGCGACGAGCCCGGCCTCCACGGGTGATGATGGCCGAAGACGAGCACGGGGCGATCCGCGCGGGCCGCGAGCTCGTCAAGCCAGTCCAGCTGCTCGTCGCTGAGCTGGCCCGAGTCACGGCCCTCGATGACGGTGTCCAGCAAGGTGAGAGTGACGCCCGGCAGCTCCATCTCCTGGCATGGCTCGCAGGCAAAACGTCGTCCGGTGTAGGCGTCGTGGTTGCCGCGCACGTGCAGGAGCCGGTCGCCGAAAGTGCCCAGGTAGCACTGCAAGAACGCGTCGTACTCGTCCACGAGCCCCGAGGCGGTGAGGTCGCCCTTCACCACGACTGCTGCCGGGTCGTAGCCGACGATCTCTGTCACAGCGGCGTGGCTCATCATCTCCGGGTACGGCGTCGCCCCCTCGGGCGCGCGGTTCACAGGGAGCGGGCCCAGCTGTGCCAGGAACGACTGCAGCTTCTCGCGCGCCTCGTCGAGGTCCGTCCCTGCCGCGGCGAGATAGCCGATGGCATCGGAGGCGTTCGCGAGGCTGCCGCACTCGGTCTCGCCGAAGTGGACGTCGTTGACGGTGGCGAACCTGCACAACAGCTCTCCCGGCGGACGGGCGAGCGTGCGCGTCTCTATGCCGTGGCGCAGCAGCGTGGCTCCGGGCTTGAGGCCCGTTATGACCTCGTAGCCCGTGCCGGACCACTCGCCGGGCTCGCCGGCGGTCGTGTCCGGGCCGGGGGAGTGGAGATGGAAGACGACCTCGTCGTCGGCGACGGTCGTCAGATCCCACACCTCACCGATGGCGCTCACCGCTCTCCTCTGTTCGGCCACGGTCGATCTTGTCGCGCGGAGCGCTCGGGCCGCCACCAGCGCCCCGAGAACCGCCACGCCTGAGCCGCCCCGCCCCGGGGCTGTACAGCCTCAAGACGACGTGGCACGGCGGGCCCGGGCGTGGGCCAGCACATCGCCACGGCCGCGGCAATGGCCTCGACAACTTCTGGAGGGGCGCTCAGCGGCGGGGCGGGTATGCCCGAAAGTGCCCCGGGGGGCTCCCTCAAAGCGGTACGTTCCCGTGCTTGCGCTTGGGGAGGTCCTCGCGCTTTGAGGCGAGCAGCCGGAACGCCCTCACCAACATCGCGCGCGTGTCGGCAGGGTCGATCACCGCGTCTATGTAGCCACGTTCGGCTGCGACGTACGGGTTCGCGAATCGCTCGGTGTACTCCCCGACGAGCTCGGCCCGCCGGGCGACGGGGTCAGGCGAGTCCACGAGCTCGCGCCGGTAGACGATCTCGACGGCGCCCTGCGGCCCCATGACCGCCAGCTCGGCCGACGGCCATGCGTAAGCGAAATCCGCACCAATCGACTTCGAGTCCATGACGACATAGGCGCCGCCGTATGCCTTGCGCGTTATCACCTGCACCCGAGGCACAGTTGCCTCGCAATAGGCATAGAGGAGCTTGGCTCCGTGACGAATGATGCCACCGTACTCCTGGTCCGTCCCGGGCATGAATCCGGGGACGTCGACGAAGGTCACGAGCGGGATGTTGAAAGCGTCACAGGTCCGCACAAAGCGGGCGCCCTTTTCCGAAGAGGCGATGTCGAGCACGCCCGCGAGAACGCTCGGCTGGTTGCCGACGATCCCTACGACGCGCCCGGCGATGCGGGCGAACCCGCACGTCAAGTTGTTGGCCCAGTGCGGAAAATACTCGAGGTACTCGCCCTCGTCGACAACAGCCGTGATCACGCGCTTCATGTCGTAGGGCTGATTAGGGCTGTCCGGCACCACGTCGCGCAGCTCCGGCACCTGCGCCTCGGGGTCCTCCGGCTCGTCTGATTCGGGGGGCAGCTCGAGGTTGTTGGAGGGGAGGAAAGACAGCAGGTAACGGACCTCGTCGAGACACGACTTCTCGTCGGGCGAGACGAAGGTTGCCACGCCCGAGCGCGTGGCGTGGCTCATGGCCCCGCCGAGCTGCTCCAGGGTCACGTCCTCCCCGGTAACGGTCTTCACGACGTCAGGCCCGGTGATGAACATGTGGCTCGTCTCGTGCACCATGAAGATGAAGTCGGTGATCGCCGGCGAGTAGACCGCCCCGCCCGCGCAGGGGCCGAGGATGACGCTGATCTGAGGCACCACCCCGGAGGCCTTGACGTTGCGGTAGAAAATGCCGCCATAGCCGTTGAGGGCGACCACGCCCTCCTGGATGCGGGCGCCACCGGAGTCCTCGAGACCGATCATCGGCACCCCGACAGACAGGGCGAGATCCATGACCTTGTGGATCTTCTCGGCGTGCGCCTCGCCGAGAGCGCCCCCGAAGACCGTGAAGTCCTGGCTGAAGACACACACACGCCGGCCGTCGATCGTCCCGAAGCCGGTGACGACGCCGTCTGTGTACGGGCGGGAACGCTCGATGCCCATGCCGTGCGAGCGGTGCCTGACGAGGAGATCCAGCTCCTGAAATGAGCCCTCGTCGAGCAAGTAGTCGATCCGCTCACGGGCGGTCATCTTGCCCTTGGCCTTGTGCGCCTTGACCGAGCGCGGCGAGCCCGCGTTGATTGCCTCGGTCCGCCTGGCCTCGAGCGCCGAAAGGCGGGCGCCGACGGAGTGGTCGGCCGTGGGTTCCGCGGTCATTTCGGGAAGGCTACCGGTCGCCAGAGCGCCGGTCACCCAATTGCCGCGCCGCCCGGCGGCAAGTGGGCAGTCCGCGAGATGAGCCGGCTACGCGCGCCCTACGCTGCGGACGTGAGCGATGACGACCTTGTGCACCGGTTGAGCTCCGGCGACGAGGCCGCCTTCAACGAGGTGATCAACGCCTACCACCCCTCGATGGTGCGCCTCGCCCAGAGCTTCGTCTCGAGCCGGGCGATCGCCGAGGAGGTCGCCCAGGACACCTGGGTCGCCGTTCTGAAGGGCATCGACCGTTTCGAGCGACGTTCCTCGCTCAAGACCTGGATCTTCCACATCCTCGCGAACAGGGCGCGCTCGACGGGCGCCCGCGAGCAGCGCATCATCCCCGTCGACATCGGTGACGAGGGGAGCGTCGAGAGGCGGCGCTTCGGCGAGAACGGCGCCTGGTCGGACCCGCCCGTGCACTGGTCCGAGGAGATTGTCCAGCGGCTCTCGAGCGGTCCTTTTCTCAAACAGGTCGAAGCCGCCGTCGCCCGGCTCCCCGACAGCCAGCGCGCCGTCGTAACACTTCGCGACCTCGATGGACTGTCCAGCAAGGAAGTATGTGACGTGCTCGGGATCAGCGAAGCCAACCAACGGGTTCTCCTGCACCGCGGGCGTAGCCGGATACGGGCCATCTTCGAGGACGAGGCGGTGAAGCGATGAGGCTGCTCTCGTTGCATCGCGACATCGTCTGCCGAGAGGCGGTCGAGCTCGTGACCGACTACCTCGAGGGCAAGCTCTCGCGACGCGACGCCCGGGCCTTCGAGGCGCACCTGCGGGCCTGCGACGGATGCGAGGAGTACGTGCGGCAGATTCAGGCGACGATCCGGGTTCTCGGGAGCGTCCAGCCCGGGGACCTGTCGCCCGAGACCCGCCAGGGCCTGCTGGAGCTCTACCGCGAGTTCAAGGGCATATAACCCGCCGGGGCGCGCCCGGACCTGCGCTCAGCTGTAGTGGCGAAGCTCTGCGGAGAGCGACGCCCACAGGCGAAGGCCCGGCAGCCACACCCCGAAGACGGCCAGTGAAACACGGGCGAGAAGCGGGGTCAACATGGGCTGGTCGACATACCCGCCCTGGAGGTGCCTGGCGCAGTCGGGGAAGTACAGCTCGTCGCGGTGAAAGCCGTAAAGGCCTGATCAGGCGGTCAGTACAACAAAAGGGACGACCACGAGCACGCGACGGTCAAACGGTTCGAGGCCGTCGCCCTCCGAGTGCTCCGCGGGGACCACCGCCTCGCGCAAGGGTTCCTACTCCTGTACCAGTTCTATGAGCGTGCCGAAGGCGCCTCGCGGGTGCACGAAGGCGACCATCGTCCCACGCGAGCCGGGCCTCGGGTGTTGGTCGATCAGCTCGGCACCGGCGGCTCGCATCTGCTCGATCGCGCCGGCACAGTCAGACACCCGGTATCCGACGTGGTGGAGGCCCTCTCCTCTGCGCTCAAGGAACTTCGCGACCGGGGACGCGTCCGAGATCGGGGTGAGCAGCTGGATGAACGATTCGGCAACGCAAAGGAGCGCCTCTTCGACCCCGTCATGGTCCACCTTCTCGCGATGAGCCACCCGCGCGCCGAGAGCGGACTCATAAAAGGCGATCGCGGCATCGAGGTCTCGCACGGCTATGGCGACGTGGTCGATCTCGGTCACAACAAGGTGCCCAGGAAGCTCGCTGCTCATCGAGCGAACACCTTACCGTCGGCGACCGTTCCGCTCCGGGCCGATGCGACTTAGAGGCCGCGCGGATAGGCGCGGTCAGCGACTCCATCGGTTTCGCCAGTCGATGAGCTTGGCGGTGATGAGGAAGACGATGGCGAGCGCGAGCTGC
>JBEKMZ010000073.1:0-20129 GCA_049523315.1 Acidimicrobiales bacterium
CACTCGTCTATGACATCCTGCGCCGCTTCCTCGAGTACTCCGGGATCGCCGTGGACCATGTTTCGAACGTCACCGACATCGACGACAAGATCATCAACAAGGCGAACGAGGAGCACCGCCCGCCCGAGGAGGTCGCCGCACAGTACGAGGAACAATGGTGGGCGGCGATGGCCAAACTGGGTTGCCTGCCCCCGAGCCAGATCCCGCATGCGACCGCGTTCATCGACCAGATGGTTGGGCTCATCTCCGAGCTCGCCGCGCTCGGTTCCGCGTATGAGACAAGTGACGGCGTCTACTTCGCTGTCTCAAGTGTCGCCGACTACGGCCTGTTGGCCCACCAAAGCCTCGAGTCGATGCGCGCAGGGGCGCGGGTCGAGGTGAACGAGGAGAAGCGCTCGCCGCTGGACTTCGCCCTATGGAAAAAGGCGAAGCCCGAAGAGCCGTGGTGGCCCTCGCCGTGGGGACCCGGGCGACCCGGCTGGCATACCGAGTGCGTCGTCATGTCGCTGGCGCTGTTGGGCGAGGGCTTCGACCTCCACGGCGGCGGACAGGACCTGATCTTCCCGCACCACGAGAACGAGCGCGCCCAGGCGGTGGCCGAAGGCAGGAGCTTTTCTCGCCGCTGGATGCACAACGGCATGGTCGAAGCCCGTGGCGGCGAGAAGATGTCGAAGTCGCTGGGCAACGTGCTGTTGTTGTCGGACCTGTTCGAGCAGATTCCCGATCCGAGGGCCTATCGGTTGCTGGTGTTACAGTCCCATTACCGGGCGCCGATCGAGGTGACCTCCACGACCCTCGGCGACGCCGCCGCGGCCTTGTCCCGCCTCGACGCGCTTGGCGGCCGGCTCGCCGAGACGGGTGCGCTCGAGAGCGGCCAGGCAGACGCGAGAGTCAAGAGCGCCTTTGTCGAACGGATGCAGGACGACCTCGACACACCGCGTGCCACCGCTGTGCTGTTCGACGCGATAAGGCAGGCGAACCTGGCTTTTGACGCCCGCGACGGCTCGAGGGGCGCGGAGCTGACCCGGTCTGTGCTCGAGTGCTTCGGCGCCGTCGGACTCCAAGCCAAGGGAGCGACCGAGATCCCTGATTCGGTGCTCGAGCTCGGCCGTAGGCGTGACGAGGCGCGAGCCGCGCGTGACTTTGCCGCAGCCGATGGCCTGCGGGCCGAGATCGCCGCCCTCGGATACGTCGTCGAGGACACTGCGGGGGGCACGAGGATCCGCCGCTGAGGCCGTCCTGGCGCGTTTGGCGGCGGGGGGAGCGGAGCCCAGTTGGCAGACCCCGCGCGCCCGCCCGAGGGCCCGCGCAGATTTCGGCTAACAGGTGCCTGGCCTGCTCTGCTACGTTGTCCGTCGAGAGCAACCGGATCGTGTTGTCACGTGGGGTTGCCGAGAAGTCGGGCGGGAACCCGGGACCGGGCCACCTCCCCGCCAACTCGGCCGGCCCACGCCATGTTTTCTCGAGCCGGCGCTCTCTTTTATTTGCAATCTGAGACAAAGGGGAACGCCACAGTGGCGACCGGAGTAGTGAAGTGGTTCAACAGCGAGAAGGGCTACGGCTTCATCTCGCAGTCCGATGGCGTGGACGTCTTCGTCCACAGCCAACGTTCGGGCGCGCTGAGTCCGCGCACTCCCGGTGGGCCCGCGGCCCTGAAGCTGGCCCTGCATCCGCCGGACCTGGCAACGCCGGGTTCGGTCCCCATGCTCGGTTACACGCGTCAAACCGAATACGGTTTGCGCTACCGAGGCCACCTGGCAACGGCGGCAGGTTCGCGCGCCAGACGTCGGCAACTTCTTTGACCTAGCCATCGTCAGCGGGCGGGCTTGGGCGACCAGGACTGTCTTGCGGCACCTCGTAGTTACCCGAGAGTCATTAGGCTTGGCCCGAGTGCTAGCAGGTGGTGTCGACCATTAGCCTCCAGCATTGGCACGCGGGGGAGAAGACTCCCGGTCGAGACGCGAGGTGAGAGATGGCTGACTTCTCGATGGACCTGAACGAGGACCAGCTTCACGTCCTTAAGTGGGTCCACGACTTCGCCGAGGGGGTCGTGCGCCCCGCCGCCCAGGAGTGGGACGAACGCGAAGAGACGCCGTGGCCGATCATCGAGGAGGCGTCCCGCATAGGGCTCTACTCCTACGACTTCATCGCCAACTGCTACGCGGACCCAACCGGTCTGTTGCTCCCGCTCGTCAACGAGGAGCTGGGTTGGGGTGATGCCGGCATAGCCCTGTCGATCCTCGGCTCGACCCTTGGCGTGGCCGGGATCGTGGCCGCGGGCACGCCCGAGCAGGTCGCCGAGTGGGTCCCGCGCTGTTTCGGCGAGCCCGACGCCGTCGTCGTCGCCGCCTTCTGCGTGTCCGAAGCCGACGCAGGTTCGGACGTGAGCAATCTCAAGTCCCGCGCCGTCTACGACGAGGCGAGCGACACCTGGACGCTGAACGGGACCAAGACGTGGATAACAAATGGCGGAATCGCAGCTGTCCATGTCGTGGTCGCGTCTGTGGAGCCCGAGCTCGGCGCGCGCGGCCAGGCGAGCTTCGTCGTCCCGCCTATGACGCCAGGGCTGTCAATGGGCCGCAAGTTCAAGAAGATGGGGATCAGGGCATCCCACACTGCCGAGGTCGTCCTGGAGGACGTGAAGTTACCGGGGACCTGCCTGCTCGGGGGCAGGGACCGACTAGAGGAGCGCCTCGCTCGTGCCCGCGAGGGCAAGCACGCGCGGGCCTCGGCGGCGTTGGCGACCTTCGAGGCGACCCGCCCCGCCATCGCGGCACAGGCGGTTGGGATCGCGCGGGCCGCCTATGATCACGCCCTCGCCTACGCCAAGGAGCGCAAGACCTTCGGGCGCCCGATCATCGAGCATCAGGCCATCGCATTCAAGCTCGCCGACATGCGCACCCGCATCGACATCTCGCGGCTTCTCTACATGCGAGCGGCATGGATGGCGATGTCTGGCAAGCCGTTTACGGCCGGAGAAGGCTCGATGTCTAAGCTGTTCTCGAGCGAGACGGCGGTCTGGGTGACAGAAGAGGCGATCCAGATCTTCGGCGGCGCCGGTTACGTGCGCGACAATCCCCTCGAGCGGTTGCACCGTGACTCCAAGATCTACACGATCTTCGAAGGCACGAGCGAGATCCAGCGCCTCGTTATCGCCCGCGCCATCTCGGGGGTGCACATTCAATAGGCGGCCCATGGCCGACACGCGAGCCCGAGCGCCGGGACGAAGCGGTCGGACCAATTGGCCAATCATTGCCCGAAGGTTCCAAGCTCATTGGCTTCGTGTAATCGCGCTCGTCGTTGCGAGGTTCCGGCCGGGCAGGACCCCATCCGGGCAAGGTGGCAGCATTGGGCTGTAATGCCGGGAACGGGTACGAGCAGGATCGGTGGCCGAGAACACCGGATCGACCCTGAGTCGCAGGGAGGTCAAGATGGCGTCGGGTGAGCCTGGGACGACAAGTGCCGCAAGCCTCGGTCAGGACCTCGTGCACAAGCTCGACGACTGGCTCGCGGACGAGCAGTCGGTGAGCCGCCTGCCCAGTGTCGCGGCCGGGATCGCTCGCGACGGGGCCTTGGTCTGGTGGGGCGGCTCGGGCAGCGCCGGGCTGGTTGGCGTCGACGAGCCGACTCTGGGCACTCAGTACCGGATCGGATCGATATCGAAGACCTTCGCGGCCGTCTCGGTGATGCGCCTTCGCGACGAGGGAGCCCTCGAGCTGAACGACCCCGTCGGCGAGCACCTTGTCGAGCTTGGCGAGCTGCCGATCACGATCGCCCAGCTGCTGTCGCATACCTCGGGGCTGCGCTCCGAGACTTCGGGACCGTGGTGGGAGCGCACAGCCGGTGTCGCTTTCGAGGAGCTGGTCGCCTCGTCGATTCGCCGGGCTGACCTTTTGTGCCGGCCCGGTCGGCGCTTTCATTACTCGAATCCCGGCTATGCCGTCCTCGGCGAGCTCATCTCGCGCAAGCGGTCCGAGCCGTTCGGGGACGTGATCCGCAATGAGCTGTTGGAGCCGCTCGCCATGAGGCGCACCACACTTCGCCCGCTCGCCCCCTGCGCGCAAGGTTTCGCCGTGCACCCGGATGCCGACGTGATCCTCGACGAGCCGGAGCACGATGCCGTCGCCATGGCCCCGGCCGGTCAGCTCTGGTCGACGATCGAGGACCTCGCCCTCTGGTCGGACGTGCTGACCGGCCAGCGCCCGGAGATCCTCCAGCCTGACACCGTGGCCGAGATGACAGAGCCCATAGGGCTCGTGGACATCCCCGGGCAGGCGTGGACTTCCGCGCACGGGCTTGGCCTGCAGTTGTGGAACCTGGGCGGGCGCCGCCGCTACGGACACTCGGGCTCGATGCCCGGGTTCGTCGCCATGTTGGTCGTCGACGGGGAGACCAAAGACGCCATCGTCGCGCTGACCAACTCGACGAGTGGGTTCCGGCCGGCCTTCTGGGACGACCTGCTCGTGCTCGTGTCCTCTCGGCAGCCCAAATCGCCCCTCATGTTCAACCCGGGCTCGGGCGAAGTAGACTGTCAATCGCTCGATCTGGTCGGGGTGTGGTACTGGGGACCGCGCGAGTACCACATGAGCCTTTGCCCCGACGGGCATCTCGAGCTGCGCGGCATCCCCTACGGTCGCGACGGCCGCTTTCGGCCGAACGGCGACGGCACCTACACCGGAGAATGGGGTTACTTCGCCGGTGAGCGCCTCGAGGCCCGCAGGCACGCCGACGGCTCGCTGTCGCATCTCGACATCGCCTCGTTCGTGTTCACGAGGACCCCCTACGACCAAAGCGCCGACATCCCGGGCGGCCTAGACGACAGGGGATGGCACAAGCCCTGAGGACGGGCGAGCGCGCGGAGAGGAGGAGCGTGCGCCGAGAATGCGAGGCGAGCGTCGTCGTGACTGCGCCGTCCGAGGCGGTGTGGGAGGTCGTCTCGGACCCGAGCCGAGTCGGGGAGTGGAGCTGCGAGTGCCGGGGATGTGCCTGGGTTGAAAAAGCCCACAGCTCTGTGCCGGGGGCGCACTTTAGTGGCCACAACCGCTGCGGCCGAATCCGCTGGACGCGTCTCAACGAGGTGGTGCGGGCCGACGAGCCGAAAGAGCTGATCTGGCGGACGATGCGACGCTGGCCCTTACCGGATTCGGTCGAGTGGCGGTTTGGATTTTCCGACGAGGGGACGGGAACCAGGGTTGACGAGTCTTTCCTGTGCCGCGCATACCCAAGGTCATCGATGGCTGGTCCCACTCGCCCTTCCGCCTCGTGACGGGACCTCAGACCACGCTGAGGACCCGGCGCGCCTGAAGGCGATAGTCGAGTCGGCTCGTTCTCGTCCCGGAGCCCTGTCGGTCCGCAGTCAGGCGAGAGTCTCGTTATGTGGGGTAGGGGCAGACACGCCGTGGCCGCGCAACATCGTCGAGCTGGAGCCTCGCACTGAGGAGGTGGTCAGCGCTCCAGCGAGTCCCAGAGCTTTGCACTCGAAGCCGCTCTCCACAGATCGGGAAGCTCCGCGGCCGCGTGATCGAAACGCTTCTCCTCGAGCCCCGCCAACAGGCCGTAGGTGTAGCCGTTGTGGCCGGCGCGCCCACCCGTTCTTGCTCCGAGCTCGTGCAAAAGAGATCTCGCGGTGACCGCGTCCTGACCCGATCCGAGCATCTCGTGGATCGCCTCGAAACGCCGGGCTATCCGGGCGGCAGGCTTGCCGAGGACAGGCTGGAAGGTCTCGCCGGCGTAGCGCATCCCTTTTGCCGCCTTGCGGACCTCGTGCAGCGCCCGGGCGCGCTCGGCCCAGTCCTCGATGCCATCGGCCGCCTCGACACGCAGCGCCACGCGCTCGAGGTCCCTTCGCAGCAGCCAAGGCGCCCCCTTGTTGATGCTCAGCTCCGCTTTCGGCCGCGTTGGCGGCGCCAGGCTGACGGCCCGCAGCACGTCCAGGAGGCTCAGGTAGCGCTCGGAGCGCATGGCCTCTAGTGCGTCGGCCAGTGCCTTCTGGCGGGCCTCAGCGAAATGACTGGCGATCTCGTCCCGGACTGGTCCGAGCACCTCGGCGGCGGGAAGAGAGTCCACCAGATTCTCGAGATGGCCCCGGAGAACGTCCGCGTCCCGGACAGGCCCGAGTACGCCGCCGAGCCATCCGAGCTCGTCACGTAGCCACCGAGCCGAGGCTTTGTCGAGCACCGGGGTGAACGTCCTCAGGGTGCTGCGCAGGCGACGGATGGCGACCCTCATCTTGTGCACGGATTCTCCGTCGCCGAGACGCACTCCCACGTCCCGCGCGACAAGCTCGACGACGAGGTCATGCCAGCGTTTGGAGAAGACCCAGCCGACGGTGTTCTTCGACTTCTTGGTGCCCCGAGGCTCGGAGATGAAGGGCCTAGATGCGGCTGGCCCGATCGCCCGCACGAACTTGGAGGGGTATTCCGCCGGCCGGCCCCCGGAACGCTCGAGCTCCTGACTGATCCTATCCAGCTCACCCGGTGTGCCCTCGAGGAGCTCTATCTCCAGCTCCTTCCAACGGTCGTGTGCCTCTGCACCCTCGTCGAAGAAGGCTCCTACTTCGTCCTCGTCGACCTCGGCGAGCGGCTGGCTCTCCGGCCCGACGAGAACTGTCCGAGTGCGCCTGGTGGTGAGCCGTACGACCGGTCGTAGCGGTAGGCCGCCGGTCCGGGCCAAGGTGAGGTCGACGAGCTCCTCGGGCACCGACGGCGGGTCGAGGACCCAAGAGGCCGCTCCGACGAGGCTGGCCGGGCGTCGCAACTCGATGCGAGCGTCGGGCTCCGTCCCGGGAAGCTTGAGGTGCCACCCGGCGTCGGTTCCCCCGAGGCGCATGCGCAGCGCCGCCCCGCTACGCGCCAGGCGAAAGTCGGCGGTGTCGTAGTAGAGGGCATCGAGATCGACTGTTTCGACCGATCCGACCCGCAGCGATGGCGCCAGGGTTTCGAACCCGGTCAGCTCGGCGTCCTCGCCGAGCACGAACTTGCGCTCCACCTCGATCACAGACGCGCCTCTCCTTCGATAGGTAACCCCGGCGGCAAGGCTCTACCTACCCGGCACCGCCCCCATTGTTTGGCATTCGCCGACGTCGACTCAAGGGTAACGTTCCGAAGAGATGGAGACATGGGACGCCATCCGAGCTCGTCGCAATGTCCGTGTATATGAGGACACGGCAATCGAGCCCGAGCACCTCGACCGGATCCTCGAGGCGGGATGGAGATCGCCGTCCGCGTCGAACAGGCAACCGTGGGATTTCGTCCTCGTCACCGACCGTTCTCAGCTACGGGAACTGTCGAGGGTCTGGACGGGCGCCCGTCACCGGGCGACGGCCAAGGCTGCGGTCGTGCTCCTCCTCGAACACCCCGAGAACGAGCGCGTCCGGTCGCTCGACCAGTACGACCTCGGCCAGGCCACGATGGCGATGATGCTGGCCGCCGCGGACCTCGGCATAGGCAGCGGTCACTCCGCCATCGGCGACCAGGAGGCGTGCCGGCGCATCATCGGCGCGCCTTCGGACCGTATCTGCGCCTACATGCTCGCTCTTGGGTACCCGGGCGACCGACCTCTCAAGCCGGTGACAAGACCCAACAGAAGGCCTTTTGGCGAAGTGGTCCACCGAGGCCGTTGGTAGAGCGTGCGAGCGTATGTCGCGAGAAGCTACGCGGCGTCGGTACGAGGCCGGCCGGACCCGGGACGCGGCTCAGTATCAAGAAGGCGACAGCCGCCGAGACCGCAGGTGCCAGAGGCCGTTCAAGATGAGCCGCACGGCCGGCCATCGCGCGGCGGCTCGGCCGCTGCCCGGCTCCGCCTGGCGGTCGAGGGCGATCTAACCTTCGCACCAGCCGGACTCGGGTCTTAGTACCGCACCGGCGGTGACAACGGTGTCAGGGTCGGGGAGGCGAGATGTCAGAGGTCGGATCGGGCGGAGAGCGTCGCCGCAGCTGGGCAGAGCCGTTCCGCATCAAGGTCGTAGAGGCCATCAAGATGACCACCCGCGAGCATCGCGAGGCGGCAATCGCCGAAGCGGCCTGGAACACCTTCCTCCTCCGGGCCGAGGACGTATACATCGATCTTCTGACCGACTCCGGGACCTCGGCGATGTCCGACCGGCAATGGGCGGCACTGATGGTGGGCGATGAGGCCTATGCCGGCAGCCGCTCGTTCTACAACCTCGTGGACGCGGTGCGCGAGGTCTACGGCTACGAGGAGCTCGTGCCGACGCACCAGGGCCGAGGCGCCGAGCACGTACTCAGCCAGATTCTTATCAAGCCCGGCGACGTCGTCCCCGGGAACATGTACTTCACGACGACCCGGTTCCACCAAGAGCACGCCGGAGGGACATTTGTCGATGTGATCATCGACGAAGCCCATGATCCGGCGAGCTTGCACCCTTTCAAGGGCAACGTCGATCTCGCGAAGCTCCAGGCTGTCGTCGACGAGCACGGCCCAGAGAAGATCCCGTACATCTCGGTTGAGACGAACGTCAACATGGCCGGCGGGCAGCCCATGTCGATGGAGAACCTGCGTGCCACCTACGAGTTCTGCCGGGGCCACGGCATCCTCGTGATGCTCGATGCCACGAGGGCGCTCGAAAACGCCTGGTTCATCCAACAACGTGAGCCCGGTTACGGCGATCGCAGCGTCAAAGAGATCCTGCTCGAGATCTGTGCCAACTCGGACGGAGCGACGGTCTCTTCCAAGAAGGACAATCTTGTCAACATCGGCGGCTTCCTCGCCTTGCGCGACCCGGAGCTGGCCAGAAAGGCGCGCAGTTTTCTCGTGGCCTTCGAGGGCCTGCACACCTACGGTGGGATGTCCGGCCGTGACATGGAGGCCCTGGCCGCCGGGATCCGCGAGATGGTCGTCTCCGACGACCATGTCCGCGCCCGCATCGGGCAGGTCGAGTACCTCGGCAACCGTCTCATCAAGGCCGGGATACCACTCGTGATGCCGATTGGCGGCCACGGAGTGTTCCTCGACGCGCGCTCGATACTGTCCCACGTCCCCCAGGACCGATTTCCCGCCCAGGCTCTCGCTGCGGCCATCTACCTCGACTCCGGTGTGCGCACGATGGAGCGGGGGATCGTCTCAGCCGGCCGAGACCCCCGTACGGGCGAGAACCACCACCCCAAGCTCGAGCTCGTCCGCCTGACGATTCCCCGCCGTGTGTACACCCAAGCCCACATGGACGTGGTGACGGAGTCGGTGGTCGAGGTGTACGCACAGCGCGAGAGCATCGGCGGCCTTGAGTTCACCTACGAACCCGAGGACCTCCGTTTCTTCCTGGCCCGCTTCGCGCCCGTGCCGGCGACCTAGGCACCTGATCGCGAGGGCCACGCGAGCCCTAGAAGAACCCTGTGGTGCGCGCCCGCTAGGGGCGATCGGCCAAGATGACGACAAGGTCCCGGTCTGTCCAGGTGACCTGTGCCGTGAAGCCCGCGGCCCGCAACCAGTCGAGCTGGTCGGCGATTGAGCTCGGCTTGTCGTACCCGTCGTCGTCGATCGGCGTGAGCTTGTCGGCGGGGTCGTCGGGCACGACCAGGTCGGCGAGCACGAAGCGGCCTTTGGGGCGGAGCTGTGCAGCCACGCGACTGAACAGGTCCGCCTTCCCGGCGTCGTCGAGGTGGTGGACGGCAAGTGCCGACACGACGATGTCGTAGGTCCCCTCCGGCAGGCGGTCTTCGAGGCGCCCGACTCGCAAGTCGGCTTGGGGAAGGCGCCGGCGGGCATGCTCGAGCATGCCCCGGCTCTCGTCGATACCGGTCAGATGCGCCCCGGGATGGACCTCGAGCACGCGTGCCAAGGTCTCTCCTGTCCCGACGCCCAGGTCGAGGACCCTTCCCGCGACGATTCCGGCTGTGGCAGCGGCTGTAGCCTCCTGCAGCTCGAAATACGCCGGCACCTCCGCTCGCACCATCTCGGCGTAGGTCTCGGGATCGAAGTGGAACTGGTCGGCGGGGTCCTTGCCCATGGCTAGATCGTGCCCGAATATCGCGACCGATGCAGCCGTGGCCCGCGCCTGCGGCTCTGTGACGGACTTTTCGACGCTAGCCGGAGATCACCCGAGGTGGAAGGTGAACATGCGCTCGGCGTCGATGCGGACGCGGGCATTCGTGTCCAGGAAGTCCTCCCAGGCGGGACCGTAGCCAGGCGTGTACAGCTCGAGCAGCACCTGGCGGAGCTCCGCGTTCTCGGCCGCCCGCATGTCGAGCAGCGTCGCCCGTCCGTGAACGGTGACCGAGAGTTCCTCGGATGGGATGTGGGTGGCACTCACATACGGGCGAGTTGTGATGTGGCGGATTCGCACCGAGTCGAAAGAGGAGCCGAAGTGGAATGCGCCCCGGAAAAAGACGCCGTCGACCGGCCCCGTCAACGGGCGTCCGTCCGCAGTCACCGTGGCCAGGGCCAACAGCCGCATCCCGGTCAGCTGCGAGCAGAGCTCACGGGCTCGGAGCCTCCGCTCCGGTGTGATCACCTCCGACAGGTGCGGGCCGGCTTCGGCGGCGCTTCGGTCCAAGAGTGCCTGGAGTTCGCTCAGGTCCTCCTCGGTCTCTCTCACGGCGTGTCGTATTCGAGCGGGAAGCCGTCCGCGCCGGGGAGTTGCGCCCAGAACAAGATGCGCTTGAAGGCGTAGAAGTAAGGCGCCTGATCGCCGAGGACCTGCACCAGGCGCCGTCTGTAGCGATCCAGGAAGACGTCGAACAGCTCCGGCGCCAGCACTTTCTTGAAACGCAAGAGCGCGGTGCCCTTGGTCCACTCGACGACCGCCTCGGTTGACGCGAGCTCGTGGCCGTAGACCTGCAGGCGCACCTGCTGGTCGGCGAATCCAATATCGTGCAGCAGCTCGCAGTAGCGCTCCGGCGCCAGGACCGTGTCGGCGGGGGCCTGCTTCTGGTCGCCCATTTGCTCGAGAAACGGGCTCTCCCGTGCTATCTCGGCGGCGACGGCATGGGAAGGGTGATCGAAGTTGGCCGGGACCTGGATCGCGAGCTGGCCTCTGGGGCGGAGCGCCGCGGCGAGGCGGCGCAGCAGTTGAACGTGACCGGGAGCCCACTGCAGGCTGGCGTTCGCGAACACGACGTCGAAGCTGGCGCTCGCCTCGAAAGAGCTGATGTCGCCGAACTCGAAGGAGAGCCCGTCGCCCGCGAGAGGCCTCGCCTTTGTCAACATCACTTCCGAGCTGTCGATGCCGACAGTCCGGGCCGCCCGGGCGTGTGCATGCAGACGGGCGGTCAGCTCTCCGGTCCCGCATCCGAGATCGACCACGTCGCCACCTGGGATCGGCCGGACCATGACGAGGAGGTCGAAGAACGGTTTCGAGCGCTCCTCAGCGAATTTCGAGTATTGGGCGGGGTCCCAGCTGTCAGCCGGCACTGGCTAATCCCCCGTGGGGTCTACTGCCCGTTCGGCGCGAGGATCGCGGGCTCATGTGGTCATGGTAGGAGGCAAAGACCCCTGTCAGGCGGAACGATCCGCCAGGACTGGCCCATATCCTGAACAGATGGACGACGTGGTCGCCTCTCCTTGCGGCGAAGTCGAGCTCGAGGGCTTCGTGCTGCGGCGCTACCAGCGCGAAGACGCGCCGGCTCTGACCGTGGCCGTTGGCGAGAGCCTGGAGCACTTGCGACCCTGGATGCCGTGGGTCGCTCTCGAGCCGACCACGCTGAAACAGCGCGAGAAGCTCCTTTCCCAGTGGGATCATGACTGGGCGGAGGGCACGCAGTACTCATTCGGGATGTTCCGGGACGGGCGCGTCGTAGGTGGGGCGGGTCTCATGCGACGCATCGCCAAGGACGGGCTCGAGATTGGCTACTGGGTGCATCCCGAATTCGTCGGTCGCGGGTTTGCCACCCGTGCCGCTGAGGCGTTGACGACGCTCGGGCTAAGACTTCCCGGCGTCACCCATATCGAGATCCATCACGACAAGGCGAACTTGGCAAGCGCTCGAGTGCCGTTGAAACTCGGATTCGAAATGGTGGGAGAACACACGGTGGAGGCGGCCGCTCCCGCTGAGACCGGGGTGAACGTCATCTGGAGGATGGACCGCGCCGGCTGGGCAGGAACGATGGCGTTCGCCTAAGACGGTGGCGAGTGTCCCGGACCGCCCGCCCGCCTTGTTAGGAAGGGACGCCCGGCGGCTGGTCCCGGTGGACGAGCCGCAGCCCGGCCCAGGCGAACTCCGCCACCCGCTTTGCGAGTAAGTCCGCCTCGGCGTCGCGCACCTCGCTCGAGTCCGAAGAGCTGCGGTCCGAACGCATGTGGAGCCAGTCCCGGGTCACCCCCTTGGCCATGCCGACAACGGCGGCTGCCAATACGCGCTGGTGGTCGGCGTCGATGTCGGCCTGGATGAGCGGCCGGACCGCGCTCGCGATTGTCTCGTCGACACGGCCTATCGCCTCGGCCAGCTCCGTGTCATAGGGGAGCGTGCTGTCGAGCAGGAGCCGGATGGCGGACTCATTATGGATCACGAAGCGGAAATACGCCTCGCAGACCGCCTCGACCTGCTGGCGCGGGCCTGTGGCGGACCCGGCGGCGGCATTGAGAGCCTCGATGATCCGCACCACGACGTCGTCGAGCAGCTCGAGGAAGAGCGCTCGCTTGGACTTGAAGTGCTGGTAGAGAAGCGGCTTTGTGACCCCGGCCCCGCGGGCGATGTCGTCCATCGTCGTCGCGTCGAGACCCGATCTGGCAAAGGTCTCCAATGCGACGTCGAGCAGTTGCCGCCTGCGACTGGCCGCGGAAAGGCGCAGCCTTCTCGGGATGACCCGGCTCGTCATGATCATGACCGCGGATCCTAGTTTTCACCAAACCCCTCGGTAGGAGTTGCCCGTGCTTAGTCGGCTCGTGTCAGCCATTCCTCTAGGCGACCGGGCAGAGCCGTGAGCGAGAAAAGGGCTCGTGCCACCGCTTGATTGCAGTCGAGGAGAGCCGGGTCGGGACTCGCCAACCAAGTGCCCAAGGGTGCCGGGTCGTCGACGTCGAACCACCGGAAGCCGAGATTGCGCAGCTCCCTGCCGACCGGGTAGGGACCGACCGCGAGGGGCCGGCGAAAGAGGGCCGACTCTACGCTCGGATTGCCGAAGCCCTCCCAGCTGGAGGGCAAAGTGACCACGTCGCAGGCCGCATAGGCGTCCGCCATCGTCGCCCCGGGCCATGCTGGGCCTAGATACACCTCGGTCTCGCGTCGGCCCACCTCGACGAGCCGCTCGAGTTCCCGGTCATATCCGTCCTCGGGCGGACCGAGCAGCCAGTAGGCGGCGCCGAGGGCGATGGCGAGCCGTACGCCACCGGCCACGTTCTTGCGGGCGATGGCCCTGGTCGGCTGAAGGACCACCAGGTCGTCCCCGACGAGGCCGAAGGCGTCACGCCCGGACTTCCGGTCACCGGGCGGGGGATCCGGGTCGAAGCTGTTGTAGAAGACTTCCGCCTCGATGCCCCTGGCGGACAGCTCACGTCTGGACCTGGCGTTGATGCACACGTGCCGCCAAGCCGGGTCGGTTGGCGGGGGCCCGAAACGTTCGAGGCGTGGTCTTTGCCAGGCGAGGTCGTGGTGGCGCAGGATCGCGGGTCGGCCCCGCAGCGTCTCTGCTACGACCTCGCCCGCTACAGGATTGAGGGGAAGCGAGCAGAGATTCTCGACGAGCACAACGTCGGCACCTGAGAGGGCATCGGCGACCTCGGAGCGCAGCGAGGCCACGTCGGTGACGACGGCATCCATCGCGAGGCCGGGCACAAGCCTGTCGGCGATGCCGGTACCGGCCACGGTCGTCACGTCGAAGCCCAGCTTGGCGAAGGCTGCGGCCCATTTTGCCGCCTCCACCGAGACCCCGTCCTGGCCGCCGAGCCGGTAGGAGATGACGGCCAGAGTGCCCGAGGCTTCGATGCGCACGCCCGCACCGTAGCGGGAACGTAACTGCCACGCCCGGGGGGCTTGGAGGAGCTGGATTGACAGTCTCGCGACATGAACCTTTTGCGAGCCTCGTCGCCAGGCTCTAGAACGTTGGGGTGCAGAAACGGGCGTTGATCACCGGCATCACTGGTCAGGATGGTTCCTATCTCGCGGAGTGGCTGTTGTCGGAGGGCTACGAGGTGGTCGGGATGCTCCGGCGCTCGAGCACGGTCAACTTCGAGCGCATCGACCACATTCAGCACAAGCTGACCCTCGTTTCGGCCGACGTCCTCGACGAGGGCTCGATAATCGAGGTGCTCCGGGAGCAGCGTCCCACCGAGGTCTACAACCTTGCCGCCCAGTCTTTCGTCCAGACGTCCTGGGGCCAGCCGGTCCTCACTGGCGAGGTCACCGCGCTGGGCGTCACCCGCGTGCTCGACGCGATCCGGCTGACCAATCCCGAGATCCGCTTCTACCAGGCGAGCTCGTCGGAGATGTTCGGCAAGGTGCGGGAGGTCCCCCAGACAGAGCAGACGCCCTTTTACCCCCGTAGTCCATACGGGGTGGCGAAGGTCTACGGGCACTGGATCACAGTGAACTACCGCGAGAGCTACGGGATGCACGCTTCTTCGGGGATCCTCTTCAACCACGAGAGCCCGCGCCGCGGCCTCGAGTTCGTCACACGCAAGGTCACTAACAGCGTCGCCCGGATCAAGCTCGGCCTCGACAGCGAGCTGCGTCTCGGCAATCTCGATTCGAAGCGCGACTGGGGCTACGCCGGCGACTACGTGCAGGCGATGTGGCTGATGGCCCAGCAGGATGAGCCCGAGGACTACGTCGTCGCAACCGGCGAGACCCACTCGGTGCGCGAGCTGTGCGAGGTCGCCTTCTCGAGGGCCGGCTTGAGCTACGAGGACTATGTCCGCATCGACGAGCGTTTCATCCGGCCGGCGGAGGTCGACTTCCTCGTCGGCGACGCCAGCAAAGCGCACGACAAACTCGGGTGGAGGACGACGGTCGACTTCGCGGGGCTTGTCGAGGCCATGGTCGACGCTGACATGGACCTGGTGCGCCGCCAGGTCGCCTGAGCACGAGCGGCCCACCGCCGAGCCGAGCAGCGGAGTTGGCCGACGAGGCCGCCCGAGCGGTCGCCGGGCCAGCCGCGTGACCTGGGCATCGGCCGCCCCGTAACATGGGCGATCTCGATGACGCCTGCCGTTCGTCTCCACGAGGCCGTCGCGCTCGCCGGCCGTTTCCCCCTCCTCGCCGGAGCTTCGTTGGAAGTCAGCGAAGGTGAGGTGGTGCATCTGCGCGGGCCGAACGGGGCGGGCAAGACCAGCCTTTTGAAGGTGCTCGCCGGCCTTCTTGCCGTTCACTCCGGGGAGGCGAGCGTGCTCGGGCGCGATCTCGTCGTCGACCGGCGGGCGGTAAGGCGCGACGTCGGCATGCTCGGCCACGAGTCGTTCCTCTATGAGGAGCTGACCGTGGAGGAGAACCTGCGCTTTGCGGTACGGGCGGCACGGCAGCCCGAGGCCGGGATCGTTGCGGTGCTCGATCAATTCGGCTTCGCCGGTCGTCTCGCCGTCATGCCCGTGGGAAGGTGCTCGGCCGGCCAGCGGCGCCGGGCATCGCTCGCGGCCCTTGTCGCCCGGGGCGCTCGGCTCTGGCTCCTCGATGAGCCTCACGCTGGGCTCGACCAGGAGGGCCGGGACCTCCTCGACGCGCTCCTCGCGGGCTCACGCGCGGCCGGGCGTACGGTCCTGTTCGCCTCTCACGAGCACGAGCGCGCCGAGGCCATCGCCGACCGCGTCGTCCACCTGGCGGGCGGCCGCGTCGTCCAGCCATCCGAGACGTCCGACGCGACCGGCAAGGCTGTCACGGAGGCGACTCATGTTGCGTGACGCGATCCTCGTGGCAGGCAAGGACCTTCGCATCGAGATGCGTTCGCGCATCGGCCTAAATCAGGTTGGGCCGTTCGCGATCGCCGTCCTACTCCTGTTCGGCCTGGCACTCGGGCCTGACCGCGCCGTGCTGGCGCCCGCCTCGGCGGGGCTGTTCTGGGTGGCCGTGCTTCTCTCGAGCCTGCTCGCCGTGCAGCGCAGCTACGCCATCGAGTCGGCCGACGCCGCCCGGGACGGACTGCGCCTCTCCGGACTCGACCCTGCAGGGATATTCCTCGGCAAGGCCGGTGCCGTCGCCGCCCAGCTCCTCGTGCTCGAGGCCGCGCTGACCGTCGGGGTCGCTCTTTTCTATGGAGCCCAACTTTCTGGCGGCCTGGTCCTGATCGCCGCCTGTGCTGGCGGCACCCTCGGGCTGGCCGCCGTTGGCACCCTTTACGGCGTGGTTGCATCGGGTCTGCGCACGCGCGAGACGCTTCTCCCGCTCCTGTTCCTCCCCGTTGTCGCGCCCGTGCTTCTCGCGGCGACAAAGGCTTGGGACGAGGCACTGGCCGGCACCCCGAGCCGTGCGGACGGCTGGCTGGACGTGCTCTTGGTTTTCGCCGTGCTCTACATAGCGATCGGAACGGTCGCCTTCGGGCCCCTGTTGGAGGACGGATGAGCACACCGAGGGCCACGCTACGAGACGGTCGTCCCGCCGCGCTCGGCGTTCTCGGAGCCATGGCGGTGGTGGGTGTGGCGGCGACGGTTTACCTGGGACTGTTCGTGACCCCTCCGGACGAGTTCATGGGCAACCTCGTGCGGTTGCTCTACGTCCACCCGCCGATGGCCTGGGTGGCCTTCCTCGCCTACGGAGTCGCCAGCCTTTCGAGCCTGCTCTACCTGTGGCCGAGGACGAGGGCGGAACACTTCGACCGCATCGCGGGAGCCTCGGCCGAAGTCGGCGTGGTCTTCACGGGCCTCACACTCGTCTCCGGGTCGATCTGGGGGCGCCCGACCTGGGGCGCCTGGTGGGTCTGGGACCCGTTGCTCACGACCACGGCCCTGCTATTCGTGCTCTATCTCGGCTACCTCGCCCTGCGGCGGGTGCCGGGCGAGTTCCACGTCCGGGCACGCCGGTCCGCCATCGCAGCGTTGATCGCGTTCATCGACGTGCCGATCGTCTACTTTTCGGTCGAGTGGTGGCGGAGCTTGCACCAAGCCCCTACCGTGCTCAATCCCACGACTCACAAGACCTACGTGCACGGGTCGATGGCCTGGACGCTCTTGTTGGGCTTCGTGTCCTTCACGCTCGTCTACCTCTGGCTCGTGGCGCATCGCTACCGCCTCGCCAAGCTGCAGGACCTGGAGGACACAGAAGGCCTCGAGGCCGCGCTGAGGGAGCGCCGCGCTGAGGGTGATGCCGGATGAACGGGTACGTGGAGGCGGGCTACGTGGTCGTCTTGGGCACGCTCGGCACCTACGGGCTGACCCTGATCGTGCGCGAGCGGGCCGCCCGCCGCCGCGTCGGCGAGGCCGCAGGGCCTGCCTCGCCCGGCGATCGCGCGACCGGCGAGGCCCCCTCGCCGACGGGCGGAGGTCGGGAACGGTGAGCGGGCGATGACGGAGATCTCCACCACCGACCACGATGCGGAACCGGGCCGGCCCGAGCCAGAGGAGGACCTCGGCTCCGGCGACGCCGGCACCGCTCCCGTCGGGCCCGGGCGCCAGCGCAGGGCCCTCAGCCCCGAGCAAAGGCGCCAGCGGCGGCGACTGGGAGTCGTCGGGCTGATCATTGTCGCCGCGATCGGGTTCCTCGTCTTCAAGGGGATCACGTCCGCGATCGTGTTCTTCAAGACCGCGAACGAAGCCGTCGCCCAGCGGGCCTCGCTCGGCAACAGTACGTTCCAGCTCGAGGGCATGGTCCTGCCGGGGACCGTCCACACTCTCCGAGGCCCGGAGGGGACGACGGTGGCCTTCGTCGTCGAGTCGAGTGGCGTCAAGGTCGCCGTCACCAACACGGGATCGCCACCTCAGCTGTTCCAACCGGGGATCCCGGTCATCGTCGTCGGCCACTTCGTCGGCTTGACGAACCGCTTCGCCTCCGACCAGATCCTCGTCAAGCACTCCAACAGCTACATCGCCGCGCACCCGAATCGGGTGAAGGCTCTGAACGGGACGAAGAGATGAACGCCGCGCTCGGGTCGGTCGGGGTCGCCCTCAGCCTTCTCGCAGCCGTAGGGGGGGTGGTGACGATCGGCCTCGGCCTTGTGAGCGGGCGGCCGTCGCTCTACCGTCACGCCCGGTGGTTCGCTCTTTGGGTGCTCGGTGGCGCCATCGTGTCGACCGTCGCCATGGAACGGGCTCTGTTGCTCCACGACTTCTCGATCGCCTTCGTGGCGGCGAACAACAGCCGCGAGACACCGCTGTTGTACTCGATCACGGGCATGTGGTCGGCCCTGCAGGGCTCGATCCTGCTTTGGGCGCTGATACTCGGGGGCTACCTGGCCGCCATGACCCATGCTTTCCGCCGGCGGGCGTCCGACCCACTCGTGGCTTGGTCCAGCCTGATAGGCCTTGGCGTCGCAGTCTTCTTCTTCGCCCTCATGGCCGGGCCGGCGAACCCCTTCGCGCACGTTATCGGTGCGGTGCGCGCAGACGGATCAGGCCCCAACCCGCTCTTGCAGGACAACCCGCTCATTGCGTTCCACCCGGTTTTGCTGTACCTCGGCTTCGTCGGCTTCACGGTGCCGTTCTCATTCGCGATCGCGACACTCGTGACCGGGCGCTTCAACGAGGGCTGGCTCCTAGAGACGCGCCGCTGGACGCTGTTCGCGTGGGCGTTCCTCACCATCGGGATCATGCTGGGCGCCTGGTGGTCTTATCAGGTCCTCGGCTGGGGAGGTTTCTGGGGGTGGGACCCGGTCGAGAACGCCGCCCTTTTGCCCTGGCTTTGCGGCACGGCCTACCTGCACTCGGTGATGGTCCAAGAACGCCGCGGCCTGCTGCGGGTCTGGAACCTGTCCCTTCTCGTCGCGGCCTTCTCGCTCACGATCCTCGGCACCTTCCTCACCCGCTCTGGAGTGCTCGTGTCGGTGCACTCGTTCTCGAACTCCAACGTGGGGCCGTTGCTGCTCGGCTTTTTCGGCCTGGTGGTCGCGCTCGGCGTCGGGCTGATCGCATGGCGCGGAGACCGGCTTCGCGCGCCGGGGACGATCGACGCGGCGGTGTCGAGAGAGGGCGCCTTTTTGGTGAACAACCTCCTTTTCGCGGGCTTCGCTCTCGTCGTGCTCTTGGGCACAGTCTTCCCGCTCCTCGTCGAGGCCCTGAACGGCCAGCAGGTGACAGTGGGAAGGCCGTATTTCGACACGATGACCCTGCCTCTCGGCCTGGCACTTTTGTTCTTCATGGCAGTGGCACCGGCGCTTCCCTGGCGAAAAGCGGGGGAGGGCGTGCTGCGCCGGCGGCTCGCTGTCCCGGCCTGGGTCGCCGCCGGGGTGGTGGTCGTCTGTGTCCTCGCAGGCGTGCGCGGGTTCGCGCCGCTGCTGGCGTTCGGGCTGGGCGGCTTTGCCGGCTCGAGCGCCGCACGACAGCTCGTGCTCGCCGCCGTCGCGTCACACAGGGCGGGCGCGGGAGCTTGGAGGGCTCTTTTCGGCCGGGCCAACGGCGGGATGATCGTGCATCTCGGTGTTGTCATCGTCGCTGTCGCACTCGCCGCGGCCACGTCTTATGGGCAACGCACCCAGCTCGTGCTCAAGCCGGGCCAGGCTGTCGGTTACGACGGTCATGTGTTCACCTACGTGGGCGCCAGACAGTTCCGCCTCCCGAACAAGAGCGGAGAGATCGCGACGGTCCTCGTGGACGGGGCTCCTTTCCACCCGGCCATCAGCGTCTTTTCAGGCAGCGAAGGGATCGGCACCCCGGCGGTCGACTCCTCTGTGCGCGAGGACACGTACTTGACCCTCGCGGACGTCAACTTGTCCTCGCGGGGGTCGGCCACCATCGACGTCGTCATCCAGCCGATGGTGATGTGGCTCTGGGTCGGTGGGACCATCACCGCCTTTGGTGCTGTGCTGGCCGCCATCCCGAGCCGCCGCCGTCGCGTTGGCGGCGGGCAGAGATCCGGACTCGATGAGGAGACGGTGCCGTCCGGCGGGCCGCGGCCCGACGGGTACGGGTCGGAAGCCGCCGCCAGTCGCGAGGACCTGGAGCTTGGCGCGCCCGGCGACCAAGCTCCCGCTCCCGTCGGTGCGGGGACGGGGTCGTGACACAAGGCCCGGGGCGCGGACGGACAAAGCTCGCCCGTTGGGCGGCCTGCGCGGTCGGCCTCGTCGCGTTGGTGCTTGTCGCGGTGCTGGCGAGCCGGCCCG
>JBEKMZ010000074.1:0-18530 GCA_049523315.1 Acidimicrobiales bacterium
GCCCGTGCAGAGCTTGTGACCGGCCTGGCCATCAGTTACGAGCTTGGCGGTCCGGCGGCGCCAAAAGTCCGTTTGCTCGATGCAAGCGTCGATGACCTCGATGATGGTGCCTTGCACGATTGGGCGCGTTCAGTTACCCACCATTCTGGAGCCAAACACGTGTCGCGCTCGTATCGATACCCGTACGCGCTCGTCGCCTGGCACTGCGAACCGCTCGGAGTTGACCTCGAGCGGATCAGCCCCTGTGACAGCGCCTTCGCCGATCTGATCTGCACACCCGGCGAGCGTTCGGTCACGGCGATTGCCATCGACCAGGACAGCTACCTCACCTCGCTCTGGTGCGCGAAGGAAGCGCTAGCAAAGACCCTCGGCGATGCCCAACTGTACGAGCCGTCCCGTCTTGAGTCTCCGGCGAACTGGCCGGAGTCGTGTGCCGGTACCCTGCGGGCCACCCGACTTGGTGTGGCAAAAGACCACGTGGCTTGGGTGTGCTGGCGAACGGGCCAGGGGCTCGTGACGAGGCGGCCACGAGCCCATGAGGCCCGGATTCACCTGCCCTCGGTCTCTGTGAGCGTCGGTCGGTCGTCAGGGGGCTCGGAATCGGTGCCCTTGTTGTGTCGCTGCCCCGTAGGACTTGATCCTGTCGCCATCGCTACTCGAAAGGTGAGCTCAACGCGGAATCCACCGCTAAGAGAGTGCCCTACAGTCATGGCACCCCCGGCGCGTTCGGTGGTGCGACGAACGATGTCGAGACCGAGCCCGGTCCCAGCGTTTCGCGGCGACCGGTACTCCGACCCCCCCGACAACGCCGGTCCGTCATCTTCGACCACAAAGGTCCATAGTTCCGAACCCGGTGGTGTTCGCTGAAGAGCGACGCGAAACCCCGTCCCTTCGGGCGTATGGGCGAAGATGTTCGAGACAAGAGCGTCGATCGTGGCTCCGAGCTCGTCTCTCTCGAGAGGAACCTCGACTCGACATGACGGTGCCTCGATGCTGAAGACGCGCCGCTGGGACCTTGCCAGCACAGCCCAGAAGGCCATGCGGTCACGAACGATGCCAGCGAGGTCCGCGTGACCCGGAGGTCGAGGAGGTTCGCGGGTCTCGCGAATCAGGCGATTGACAGCCAGCTCGAGCTCTTCGAGGTCATTGTTGAGAGTGGTTCTCGTGGGACTGTCTGTCAGTGCTTCGAGGTCCAGCCTTAGCGCTGTGAGCGGAGTGCGCAGCCTGTGCCCGAGGTCAGCCCCGGCCATTCGGGCACCCGCCAACAGGGCGTCGATTCTGTCCGCGAGCTCGTTGACCGCTCGCCCGACTTCGGCGACCTCGTAAGGGCCCGCGGGCACGACACGACGCTCCAGATCCCCGTCGCTGAGGCTATGTGTGACGTCTTCTAGCTCCGAGATGGGACGGACAATTGTCCGACCCATCCAGTCGGCAAGGACGATCGCGACCAATACGAGAAGAAAGCCGCCACCGAAAAGGAGGAACCACTCTCGAGCGACTCCTTTGGTGAGCAGGCTAGAAGGCACGCTCACCACGACGGCAATCGAAGCACTCGGGTGGCGCACGGGAGCCCAGACATACTTTTCGCCCGCGGGCCCCGGAAGCGTCGCGGTGAGGCCTGCCCGCACGATAGCGGGGACGGCAGCTGGGGATCCTGACACTGCCCCGAGGACTTGGCCGTCGACTAGGTAGACCGTCACCGGCGTTTCCGCGGCCTCGTTGGCCGAGCTCGTGAGCCGCGCCATCGTCGGCCGGTCCTTCACCGTGTATAGCTCGGCAGCGAGAGAGCTCGCCTCCAGGCTTGCTCCGTCGATCGCCCGGTCGGTGGCGACCGAACGTACGAAGAAGGCCAGGGGAATGCAGAAGATGAGCACGACAACGCCAGTCACAACGGCTGCCATGAAGGCCATCCTCCGGCGGATCCTCGCTCGGCTCCCGGGCCGTCGAGAGGCCATGGTCAGATCACTTCCGAGCCTTCGCCGTCGCCGCTGTCGGGGTCGACGAGACGCACACCGACTCCGTGGATCGTGCGCAGATAACGTGGCTGTGTCGCCGACTCCCCGAGCTTGCGCCGCAGCCACGAGATGTGGACATCGACAGTCTTGTCGCTGCCTCCATAAGGCTGGTCCCAGACATTGGCGAGTAGCTGTCTTTTGGTCACGACCTGCCCGAGGTGCACTGCGAGGAAGTGCAACAGGTCGAACTCCTTCCGGCTCAACCCGAGGTCCCGGTCTGCGAGTGTGGCTTCACGCGTGGCCGCGTCGATCCGGAGCGCTCCGATGGTGATCGCGACCGCGTCTGAGTCCTCCCTCGTCCGTCTCAATACCGCCCGGAGCCGCGCCTCGAGCTGGCGGGTAGAGAAGGGCTTTATGACATAGTCGTCGGCTCCGGCGTCGAGAGTTCGAATGATCTCACCTTCGTCATCCCGGGCGGTGACGACAACGACTGGGACCGCGCTCACGGCCCGGAGCATGCGGAGCAGGTCGACACCATCTATATCGGGCAGGCCGAGATCTAATAGGACGGCATCTGGGTGTTCGTCGACTATTGCCGACAACCCGCCCAAGCCGGTCGGGGCAACTCTCACGTCGTATCCGAGCTCGACAAGCGAGCGCTTTAGTCCGGCTCGAATGCTTGCGTCGTCCTCGACGACCAAGACAGTTATCACATCAGCCAACAGTAAACCTTCGTAGCCGCGATGGGACCAGTGGCCGGGTCCTTTGAAGGACCCGGCCACTGGAAGGCCGGACAGTTCGCAGATGCACTTGCAAGTGGGATCACCGTTGCTCTTGAGCTCCGAATCGAATCGCACCTCCTTCCCTCGGTAACGGCAGTGAACATGCGAGGAAACCGGACAATGAATCGCCAAGAGACGGCCCGGGTCCTTGCACCGACCCAGTTCGTGCCCGAGGCGACTCTCGCAGTGACTGTTCACGTCCCGCCGGCCGATAGGAGGCGACCGTTCCCGCAAGCCCGACGCTCTTAGAGAACCTCGAACAGGGTGTCTCCGTGGCTTGTGTGTTCGGCAGGGTTCGTTGAACTGCGTTTGCGAATGGCGCGTTGTACGCGTGGCGGTCCAAGGCCGTTGGCAGCGTGGCTGCGACAACGGTGCCGGTACCAATCCTGAATATCCTCTTCATTTCCATCTCCTTTGAATGTGCGGGTGTGTTGCTGTCTCTAAGGATGGCTGACCAGCAGTTAAGAGGACGCTAACTGAGCCACAGGTCTTTCCAAAGAGCACGGCGACATTCGAAGTGACGCTGCAAGCTTCGCTGCACCTTTTCAATATGCCGAAGAGGGGTCTGGCCAGAGGAGACCGTCGTGGGTCTCCGCGTCGTCCCGACGCCAGGCGATCCGAAGTGAGGGTTCTCCTCCGGCAAAAGGTGGCCCGCGTGAGTTCCTCGATCTCACGACGCCAGGAGTGGTCTCCTATCCCGAAGCGGGCAATCGACCAGGTTGTCCTCCTCGTGCCAGACCAGACGGGTCACATCGAGGTTGTCCCAGCAGTCGGGAATGTTCCCCGATCGGTGAACCACGTAGGGCGCCGCGGCGCTTGCGCCGCGTTACGAGACCGGATTATCTGACGAACATGAATGGAGCCGCACGCGCTGCGAGGCGCGGGCGCCATCGACCGGAGATGGGTGAGCATTCTCAGCGGGCCGACATCGTGATGAAATCGCGCGCCCACGACGGCTCGAAGAACGTGAATGGCCCCTGCACCGTACCCGAGAGGAGACCCTGGCCGTTAGCCGCTGTCGCGAGACCTGTCGGTGCGGGCGGGTTATAGGTGGCAAACACGGGCCAGTCAGGGTTCATATCCAGTGTCATCGCCCGGACGCAACCGGCTCTGACCAGGAGGGCGGCGAGCTGAGTGATCTCGAGAGACGGACCGGTCACATAGACGAGAGCCCCATTCGCTGTTACTCCGAGGCCCGAGCGCCAAACGTTAGGAATCCCACCAAGAGTCGAGCCCCAGACGCTCGTGTCGAGGGGGTTCAGCCCCGGAACGGCTCGGCCGTTGTCAACGAGCAACGTGAGGTTCTGGCGAACCGCGATCACCTGACTCGTCATTGTCACATCGCGACCCCACTGGCCAACCGTGGCGTCGCCATTGGCGTAGATGACGAGCGAGGCCCCACCGACGCGAAGGGGATAGACGAGGCGACCCTCGGCGTAGTAACCACCCTCGGATGCCGGGAACTTGAAACCGCCGTTGAACGCAGCTACGAGGGTGCGGGCGGCGGACGGGCCGATCGGCGCCGTCAAGTTCCACGGACCCGATCCCGGGCTCGAGCTTCCCGAGTACAGGGCCGCCCGCAGCAGGCGCGGGTCCATCCACGCGACGCCTGTCACTGTGGTGGAGCCGGGTGGGCGCAGGAGCGTTTCGTAGATCGCTACCTGACCGTTGACCAAACGTCCGGCCGCATGCCACACACCCTCCCCGCTCACAGGTGGCGGCGAGAAGGGTTGAAGCGCTCCCGGCGGCGAAAGGCTAACTGTCCGCCAGAGCGCCTTGCCGGCGCGCGAGTCGATGATCATGGCCCCTCCGTTGTCCAGCACCAGAACCGAACCGGCATCTCCAGCCCGGTCTGTGCCCGAGCTCCAGATCGAGTCGGAACCCTGGAATATGACGAGGTTCCCGTCGCGTCGCATCCTCGCCGTGGCCCCGGGGTGAGAAGCGGTGCTGCTCGCCCAGATCGGAAGGCTCTCGCCGTAAAGGACGAGGTTCCCGTCGCGTTGCATGACGAGCACGTAGTGGCCGTTAGGCGACTCGAGCCAGGAGCCGCTCGAGAGAGACGAACCCGGTCGCAACCTGGAGCCGTGCGAACTCCGGCCCGAGGCCGTAGCAGCCGAGGGTACGAGCACGGTGAGCCCGAGCCCAACGACGCTCAGCACCCGAACCCCCGTAGAGAGCCAGGACCTGCGCCGAGCAGTGCGAACTTGCGTCCCTAGTCTTGCAACGATGTGCACCGCGCCTCCGAACACCAAGAGGAGAACGCTGACGCCGCAAGCGGCGTCAGCGTTCCAAGCACCAGCGCACCTTTGATGCCGCCGCTAACCGGTAGTGGTTGTCGTCCCACTCGTACCGCTGCTCGAGCTCGGTTGGTTCGGGCACGGGACTGTCTTGGGCGTGGGCGTCTTTGCAGTCGCGGTCGTGGCCACAGCTTTGGCCGGCGCGTGTGAAGCGCTGGTCGAGGCACCAGCGATCGCTGCGCCACCGAGGCCTAGTCCGAACGACCCTCCCACGATTGCGGCTATGACAATTGGCTTTTTCAACATCATGAGTACTTTCCCCTCCTTGTTTGCCTCTCGGAGCCGGGGCAATCCGGCACCCGCGAGGACTAACTGTCGAGTCTCATTGCACCGCGCGACCCTGTGGCCGCTCTTGCCCCCCGCTGAGAGCCAACTGAGCGTTTGTTCGCCGGCACCGGTTCGGTAGGAAACAGCTTCGATCCAGACGACGGCCGCACCGTCGTTCGCCGCGACCTCAGTGGATGCCAGCTCGGCGGTTCCGGCACGCGGCAGCCACAAAACCTCGCGGCGGGGCGTCGCTGAAAAGCCATGACGTGAACAGTCGGATCGGGTCTCACCAGCGATCGCGACGTTCTAGTAGCGCCGCCGCCTGCGTCGGCTCCGATCGGCAGTACTGCGTCTTGCTGGGGCGACGTGCACCAGGGCGTTGTAGGTCACGAGGCCGATCGCCACGTGCATGACCATCAGGACGAGCACAGCCTTGGCCGGCTGGCCCTTGGCCAGGATGTACAGGTCTGGCAGCCACAGCACCAGCGTCACGAGGACGGCCATACGCACGAAGACCCAGCGAGGAGCTGATGAGATCCGAGTCACAACTGGCCAGGCGATGCATGCGATGATCACGCCGATGGTCGTCAGCTTCGCGTAGTCGGAGAAGCGGAAGTGGATGTAGCCGCGCGTCGAGGGGAAGACCTTCGTGCCGATCGCAACGAGAATCGCGTCGACGGCCAGGGAGCCCAGGATTGCCAGGATCGTGGCGAGCAGCACGCTGGCGGCGGTGGGCTGCTTTCGGTCTGGGGAGAAGTCGACCCTGAAGACTGCCAGGACGTTCATGAGGAACGACTCCTGGCGCTGTTGTGAGGAGTGGATGGGAGCTGACACGCGGCAATACTAAGCGGCTCCCTAGGCGGCAACTGCGGCAGTCAGCCCTTATTTGGCGGCCTTTGTCGAGTCTTTACCAATTCCTGGGGCCGAGTTGGGGCTCGATGGCCGTACGGTCGAGGTGATGGTGCCGTGAGGAGGACGATGACCGCTCGCCTGAGAAGTTGCATCGTGGCAGACGCCTCCCGCATCGCGGAGCTGCAACCCCGGGGAATCTCGTGAGCTCCTTGCTCCACGGGATCCTTTCTTTACACGGCACTTTGGCCTATCTGATCGTCGGCGCCCTCTGTTTTGGGGAGGCCAGCGTTTTCGTCGGGTTCGTGCTGCCGGGAGAGACGGCTGTTGTGCTCGGAGGAGTGCTCGCCTCGTTCCACCACGTCAGCCTCGCTCGCATGCTGCTGCTGGTGGTCGCGTGCGCGATCGTGGGCGACTCAGTCGGCTACGAGGTGGGACGCCGATTCGGCCCAGCGCTCCTCCGTCGTCTTCCCGCGAGAGCCCGTCGGGGAGCAGAAGAGGGTCAGAAGTTGCTGGAGCGGCGCGGGGCGGCGGCCGTCTTTCTTGGGCGCTTCACCGCTGTGTTCAGAGCCGTGATCCCCGGAGCCGCCGGGTTGTCCGCCATGCGATACCGGACATTCCTGCTGTGGAACGCGCTCGGAGGTTTGTGCTGGGGTGTTGTCTTCACTCTCGCAGGCTATGGCGCGGGGAAGTCCTACGAGCGGGTGATATCGGTGTCCGGCACAGCCTCGACATCGCTGATCGGGCTCCTGTTTGTCGCCATCGCCGCGCTCGTCATCCGGCGGAGGATCCACGGGCATCGCGACAGCCAACTTCTCCGCATGGCTGGCCTGTCTGGCGTCGATCTCGCCGAGCCTGAAGTTGAGCTGGAGAAGGGGCCTGCCAAGACGTGACCCGATCGAGTGGGGCCTTCCCGGCGGTCAATGACGAAGCGGGAGCTTCACCCGGTACGCGGCATCAGCCTGCGAAGTGGTGAGTAAGCGGTTGACCACCAACTGGTTGAGGACCTGGAGCTGGCGCTGCTTGGCGAGCGAGAGATGCTGGACCGGGTCGTAGTCCGACGGCGCCTGCGGGAGGCCAGCAAGCATTGACGCTTCGGCCCAGTTGAGCTCGTCGGGACCGACGCCGAAGTACCCGCGGGCTGCATTCACATAACCCCAGAAACCGTTGCCGTAATAGATGGCGTTCAGGTACATCTCAAGGATCCTCGGCTTCGAGTAGCTGAGAGAGAGCTTGAGCCCGAGCCCGACCTGTTCCAAGGCGCCCCCGAAACCGGTGCCCGAGGGATAGAGCTGTTTCGCCAGTTGCTGGGCGATAGTGCTTCCACCGGGGTCTCCGCCGCTGTGCAGCGCCGTCAGCGTGGCACGCCCCGCTCCGTCGAAGATGTTCAGCAGGACGTTGGAGTAGAAGTGCTCGTCCTCGACGGCGACCTCCGCCTCGGCCAGCTTGGTCGGCAGAGGCAGGTTGCCCATCTTGCCCCCGTGCGCCCGCACGATTTGCGCCACCAATCCCGGCGCATTGGCGACACTCGGCAGGCTCAGCTCATACCCGGCGCCAGCGCCAGCGAGGGCCACGAAGAGCCCCAACAAGAAAAGGACCGTCTTCAAAAGCCGCGATCTCCACCCTCGCCGGCGGCCGCGGGCGCGGGTGGACCTGTGCAATCTCAAGTGAATCCTCGCAAGTGACTAACCTCCGATGGCTGTGCCGATTAGCCGCCCGAGGCCGAAGGTGGCACCAGCGGCGAGCAGTCCGAAGCAAAGTTGGCGCGTCCCGGAGTAGATCGCGTTGCGCCCTGTGAGAAGGGTGATCAGAGTCCCGATCGTGAACAGGCCGAGTGCGGCGCAACAGATCGAGACGACGAGGGCGGTGGTTCCGCTCGTGATGAAGTAGGGGATCAGCGGGATGATCGCCCCGATCGCGAAGAGGAAGAACGAGGAGCCGCCCGCCGCATAGGGCGAGCCCCCTAACTGACTCGGGTCGAGCCCGAGCTCCTCTCGGACCATGGCGTCGAGAGCGGTCTGCTCGTCGGCCATCAGCCGCTCAGCGATCTGTTGGGCCTCCTCGGGGGGCAGACCCTTCGCCTCGTAGATGAGCGCCAGTTCTTCTTGTTCCTCATCGGGCACGGATCTGATCTCAGCGGCCTCCGTCCGCACCTGGCGCTGGTAGAGCTCCCGGGCACTTTGGACCGAGATCCACTCGCCGATCGCCATCGAAAAGGCGCCCGCCAAGAGGCCCGAGAGCCCTGTGATCAAGATGGCTGCATTCTTCAGCTGGGCTCCGGCGACTCCCATCACGAGAGCGAGGTTCGAGGTGAGGCCGTCGTTCGCACCGAGAACGGCCGCGCGAAGCGAGTTCCCTCCCGGGGCCCGGTGGCGGCCTTCGAGGGTTGCAAGGGTCTCGCCCGCGATGCCCTTGGGGGAGCCGCCGGCGATGTAACGAAGCACGCGGGCGTGGGACCGCTCCTGGGCTGACATGTTCGTCTCCGCGGTCTCCGGCTGGTCGTCGTAACCGGTCTCGTCTACCTGCTCGAGAGTGGCGACGGTGGGAAGTACGACTTTCGGGCCGAACCGCCCCGCAAGGAAGGCCATGGTGCGAGCCCGCCACGATGGCCGGCGAGGGCCCGGGTCGACGCCGATCGAACGGAGCCGCTCCTCCCAGAACGACAAGTGACGTTCTTCGACTTCGGCGAGCCGAATGTAGACCGAGGCCAACTGGGCGCTCTTCTCGGCCGCCGCCATCGCCCGGTAGACGGTCGCGGAGTCGATCTCCCCCTGCAGGTTGGCCCTGTACCGGGAAGCGTCAGAAGTTGGCTTCCTCATATCTTTTGTTCTACCTCCGCTTCATTTGTCACGGCCTCGGTGAGGTTCCGGGCCCGGACGCCCGGCGAGCAGACCGCACGCGGCACCGGGGATCACCTATCGGCTCGCCTCGAGTCGTACCACCGCGTCGACGCCGCCGCTCGATGAAGAATCGAGCCAGGCGGCCCCACCCGACATCCTCGCGAGCTGAGACACGATCGCGAGCCCGAGCCCCGTTCCTCCGCTCGGAGCACCCTCGCGTCGCCAGAACCGGTCGAAGGCTCTGGTCCTTTCGGCGGGAGTCATGCCGGGCCCATTGTCGATCACATGCACCTCGATGCGGTCTCCCACATGAACAGCGTCCAACGACACCGTCCCGCCGGAAGGAGTTGCTTCCAGAGCGTTCGCGAGGAGGTTGTCGAGGACCTGTTCCAGGTGACCGGGACAAGCGAGCGCCCTGAGCGCCACCTCGTGCTCGCCGTTCGCGACGGGCCTGCCGCACGTGAGAGCGATCTGGCGCTCCTCAGCAAGAGCGCTCCACGCGTCCGCACGGTCGCGCAGGGTCGCCTTGACATCGACGACCTCCCTCGTCGGTCTGACACCTCCCTCGGTTCGCGCGAGCGTCAGCAGCCCGTCGACGATCCTGGAGAGCCTGTCGGTCTCGGCGAGGGCGGGATTGAGGTCGGCCCTCTGGTCAGGCCCGAGTGTCTCTTCGAGGTTTTCGAGACGGAGCCGCAGCGCCGTAAGGGGGGTACGAAGCTGGTGGGAGGCGTCGGCGAGAAACGCCCGCTGAGTGTGGACGAGCTCCTCGAGGCGGTCCGCCATGTCGTCGACGGTCGCACCGAGGGCCTTCAGCTCAGCCGGAGCACGACCGACCCGGGCCCGCTCCGACAAACGGCCGGCGCCGACGGCGGCCACGGCGGCCTCGATGCTCTCCAAGGGGCGGGTGAGGGATCTTGCGAGAAGCGTCCCGAGCGCAGTCGCCAAAGCGAGCACGCCGAGCCCGAAGAGCGCCAGGGTGATCCAGTGGTCTCGGATGCTCGCGTGCAGAGGTGCCGCCGACTCGGCGACGAGGAGCACCACGTCGGACCCGTCGGTCGAGCTCGGATGGCCATTGGCTCCCCGTGCTGAGATCGCCACCGGCAGCGCCACATACAAGAAGTCGTCGTCCGGGTCGTTCGAGCCCTCCTCGCCCGAGGTGTGCCCCGCCCCGGCCGCGGCGATGATCGGCCTTGTGCGCGGGTCGGCGAGCTCCTCGGCGGCTTCCTTGCCTGCGGACGCCAGGACGTGCCCGTTCGAGACGACGGCGACGACAGCGTCCTCCGCCCGCGCAAACTGGCGGACGACAGGTTGAAGGCTGGATCCACCACCGTGGTTCAGGCCGGCGGCGACGAGCACAGAGAGCGATGTCGCGTCGCGTTGCACCTCCGACATCGACGTGATTCGGTCATTGCGGGCCAGGCTGAGCCCGAGCGGGACCTCGAGCGCGACGACGAGGGCGAGAGCGAAGAGCAGGAAACCCGCGAGGAGCCGCCGCCTCATTGAGGAACGGCGAGCCTGAAACCGACGCCGCGGCTCGTTTCGATCCACTTCGGGTCACCGAGCTTCTTGCGAAGAGAGGCTATATGGACATCAACCGTCTTGGACGTCCCGTACCAATGGGGGTCCCAAACCTCAGCGAGTATCTCGCGTCGCGTGACCATTGCGCCGGGATCGACGGCGAGCAGGGCGAGCAGGTCGAACTCCTTCGGGGTGAGCGGGACCTCCTCCCCGCCAAGTTGCACACGGTGAGAGCGTCGGTCGATCTCGAGCTCGCCGATCACCTGCGGGCCTATTGACGGGGATGTCGATGTGCTCCGACGGCTGACGGCGCGGATGCGAGCCACGAGTTCACGGAAGCCAAACGGCTTCACGACATAGTCGTCGGCTCCGAGCTCCAGGCCCACGACGCGGTCGGTCTCGTCGTCACGTGCAGTCACGATGATGATCGGAACAGACGAGCGTGCGCGAATCTGCCTGCAGACGTCGAACCCGCGGGCGTCGGGAAGCCCCAGATCGAGCAGTACGAGGTCAGCCGGCGGTGCCGACAAGGCGGCCGCGGCTGTCTGCACGAGGGTCACGTCGAAGCCTTCACGACGAAGTCCGGTCGCTAGCGGTTCGCCGATGGCAAGGTCATCTTCAACCACGAGAACTAGCACTGTTCCGGTAGCCTTCCACAGCCGATCGGGATCGGGTTGTCGGTCGTGACAGCAGCCCCGCCACGAGGAAGTCGAGTATTACCGGCACCATTGGACCACGCGGCGGGTCCTTGCCGAAACTTTACCTGTTACTGGCTGCGCCTTAGGTCCCATTTTCGTAGGGTCGGGACCGAAATGGCATCGCTCACCTTTGATCCGACCTACACCGCCAAGCGAGGCAAGCCACGCCGCGGCGCGGTCGTCTCTCGGCCGGGGCGGGCTCCGCGACCGGTCGTCGCCGAGATCGCGACCGTTCTCGCCTCCCTCGGCTTCGGAGCGTGCATCGCGCTGGCCGTCACCGCCGAGAGCTGGAAGCAGCTCTCGGCGCCAGGGGGCATAACCATGTTCCTCGGCAATTTGACCGGCCTGGCCGGGACCTACCTGGCCCTGATCATGGTTCTACTAATAAGCCGGGTGCCGGTCGTCGAGCGCGTGCTCGGACAGGACAAGCTGCTCGCCTCGCACCGTCGACTCGCGCCCTGGCCGATCTCGCTGATCTTGGCCCATGCGGTGTTGCTCACCTTCGCGTACGCGGAAGCGGTCCGAACCGGTGTGTTGCATCAGTTCGGAGCGTTCCTCGGTTCGTACACGGACATGGTGCAAGCGACCATCGCCCTCGCGGTGATGCTCGCGATAGCGATCACTTCGGTGTACTCGATCCGCCGCCGGATGCGCAGGGAAAGGTGGTGGGCCGTCCACCTCTTCATGTACCTCGCTCTGGCGCTCGCGTTCGCGCACGAGATAGCTCTCGGGCCCTCGTTCGTGGGCCACCCGCTCACGAGACTGGTCTGGTCCCTGGCCTGGGCCTCGACGGCCGGCGTGGTGCTCGTCTACAGGTTCGGAATACCCCTGTTCCGAACCTTCCGGCACCGCCTCGAGGTGGTCGAGGTGCACCCAGAGGGACCGGGCACGGTCTCGGTCATCTGTCGGGGCCGGCACCTCGATCGTCTCGCCGTTTCCGGCGGGCAGTTCTTCGAATGGCGCTTTCTTGCGAGAGGGATGTGGTGGCAGGCACATCCCTTCTCGCTCTCGGCGCGACCACGGCCCCCGTTCTTGCGCCTCACGGTGAAGGCCATCGGGGACTACTCCTCTGCCGTGGCCGGACTGCAGCCCGGCACGCGCGTTGCGGTCGAGGGTCCCTACGGGGCCTTCACGACCCATGCCCGGCGCCGCACAAGGGTTGCGCTAATCGCCGGTGGCGTCGGGGTGACTGCCGCTCGCTCCTTGCTCGAGGACCTTCCTCGAGACTGTGACCCGGTTGTCGTCCTGCGTGCCTCGAGTGCCGACGACGTGCTCTTGTCGTCGGAAGTGGCCGAGCTCGTTCGCCACCGGAAGGGTCGCCTTCACGAGCTCGTGGGCTCCCGCGCGGAGGTGCGCACTGACCGGATCTTCGAGCTCGTGCCTGACCTGTGGGACCGGGACGTGTACGTGTCGGGGCCCGAGGGCTTCGTCAACGAGGTCGTCGCGGCCCTGTCGCGACGCGGTATCCCGCCCGACTCGGTCCACTTCGAGGTCTATTCGTTATGAACGAGCTCATCGAGACACCCCCCGGGCCAACAGACCGAGGTAGCTCACGGTGAGACGGGCCCCAGCTGTCGCAGCCAGCGTCGCCGGGTTTGCCGGCATCCTCGTCGTGCACCTCTCCAGCGCGCCCCCGCTCATCGGTGCCAGTTTCCCCGCGCCCGGTTCCAGCTCCGTCCCGACGACGACGAGCCCAACGACCGCGACTGGTCCCAGTGGCACAACAGGGCCGGGCACGACCTCTCCGGTATCGACTTCAGGGAGCTCCAAGACGGCTGTCGGAAACAGCGAGCAGTACGGCTATGGCGTGCTGGCGGTGAAGGTGACCGAGCAGGGGGGCCACATCACAGACGTCTCGGTTGCGTCGATACAAACGGCCGAGCAGTACTCGCAAAGTCTCGCCCAGCAGGTCATACCGATGCTCCGTAGCGAGGTCCTCTCGGCCCAGAGCGCGAACATAAACGCCATATCCGGGGCAACCTACACGAGTGAGGCCTACGCCTACTCTGTCCAGTCCGCGCTCGACGCCCTCGGCGTGAAGTGACGCCACCGGTGTGATCGTCCACGCCGAACCCGTCATGGGAACGATGTTCTCCTTCCACCTCGAGGCGGGTGAATGCCCGGTCGCAGACGCCCGTTCCGCCGTCGCTTCGGCCTGTTTTCGGTTGCACGAGCTGGATGGCATCTTCAGCACCTGGAAGCCGGACAGCGCGTTGAGCCGGCTCCGGACCGGGAAAGCCTCCCTCGCTGACGGTCCTGCAGAGATGGCTCTAGTGATGGAGATGTGCGAGGAGGCGAGGTTTCTCTCGCAGGGCTGGTTCGATCCTTGGGCGATGCCCGGCGGCTTCGATCCGACTGGCCTCGTGAAGGGCTGGGCGACCGAGCAGGCACTCGGGATCTTGCGGGCCGCCGGTGTCAAAGCGGCGATCGTCAACGGGGGCGGTGACATCGCGGTGTTCGGATCACCGAACGAGAGGCGACCCTGGAGGATCGGTGTCCGGCATCCATGGCGGCCGGAGGCGCTCGCCTGCGTGCTGGAGGTCGACCGAGCCGTCGCCACCTCGGGCTGCTACGAGCGTGGCCCGCACCTCATCAACCCCAAAGACGGGAGGATGGTCTTTCAAACGGCGTCGGCGACCGTGGTCGGCTCGAGCCTGCCACTGTGCGATGCCCTTGCGACCGCGCTCGTGGTCGCCGAAGAGGAGGCGCCGGAGATTGTCCGTTCGCTCGAAGGTTACGAGGCGTACGTCATCGGAAGCGACGGCACAGAGGAGGCCACCGGAGGAATCGTGTTTGCCACCGAGAACGCGACGTGACGTCAGCCTCGCTTGTGCTTCGGGCGTTGGCCTTTGCCGAATCTTTACCTTCTGCTGCCGGAGTCCTGGTGCAGCTGATCCCTAGGGTCGGTCCGAGCTAGTGCCAAGGAGGCCGATGCAAGCCAACCGAGCAACGATTGGTCGCCCACAGGCCGCGATCGTCGAGCACCCGGCCGGGACCCCGTCCGGCGCGTCGTGGCTCACGGGCTCGTCACCATGATCCGCACCCAGGTTCGCTCCCAGGTGCCGGCCCCCGAGGTCGAGCTGGCGCGCTCTGCGCGCCTGCGTAGCAGCGGCCGGAGCCGGGCGACGGCTTTGCTGCGTGCGACCCGGCCCCGTCAGTGGACCAAGAACCTGCTCGTCGCTGCAGCCCCGACGGCCGCCGGCTCGATCACCCGGCCCAGCGTGATCGCTCACAGCGCGGTGGCCTTCGTCGTGTTCGTGGCAGCTTCGGCCGCGACCTATCTCATCAACGACGTAGTGGACCGGCACAATGACCGATTGCACCCGGTCAAGAGAAACCGGCCGGTGGCCTCAGGACAGCTTCCGGTGAAACTCGCGCTTTGGGCGGCGGGCGCCTTGGCCACTGTCGCACTGGTGACGGCGGCCTTGGTGTTCGGGTCCGCCCTCGTCGTCGTGATCGGTGCCTATCTGGTCCTCAGCGGTGGCTACTCGCTCGTGCTGAAGCGTGTGCCCCTCGTCGAGCTCGTCTGCGTGGCCGCGGGGTTCGCCCTTCGTGCGGTTGCGGGAGGAGCCGTCGCCCACGTGGCGATATCGCCGTGGTTTCTCATGGTGGCTTCCTTCGGCTCGCTGCTTGTCGTCGCCGGGAAACGCAGCGTCGAACTGTTCGTGATGGACGGTGAAGGCGGGCGCCATCGGTCGGCACTTGCCGCCTACCCGGCTGCATTCCTGCGGAGCGTCCGGATGCTGGCGATGTCGGTGACCGTGACGACCTACTGCCTGTGGGCCTTCGAGCGAGCTGGGCGTCTCGGTCCGGTGGACCGGGCTGAGGACATCGTGTGGTTCGAGCTGTCGATCATCCCGTTCGTGCTCGCCGTCCTCCTCGTCGAGCTTGCGATCGAGCAGGGCCGCGGGGGCGAGCCCGAGGAGCTCGCGCTCAACGACCGTGGCCTCCAGGTGCTCGGCCTGGCATGGATCGCCTTGTTGGTCTGCGGCATCTACGCATGAAAGCACCCTCCCGGCGTGAGCTGTTAGCCGGTTGGGGCCGCGCGCCCGTTTCCGCCGCCACGGTGATCCGGCCGGGCTCGGCGGCCGAGATCGGAGATCTCGTGGCCGGGAGTCGTGGCCCTCTCCCGATGATCGCACGAGGCCTCGGGCGCTCATATGGCGACGCCGCGCAATGTGCCGGTGGCCTGGTCGTCGACTGCACGGGTCTCAACCGCATCCTCGATCTCGACGTCCGAGGGGCAACAGTGCGCGCAGAGGCCGGCGTGTCGATCGACGATCTCCTCCGGGTCCTTGTCCCCAGAGGGCTGTTCCTTCCCGTCACTCCCGGGACGAGGTTCGTCACGCTCGGAGGCGCGATCGCGAGCGACGTCCACGGCAAGAACCACCATGTCGACGGCACGGTCAGCCGCCACCTTGACTGGATTCGAGTCGCCACACCCGGCGGGCTTATCGAGTGCACCCCCGAACAGCGTGGCGAGGTCTTCTCGGCCACCTGCGGGGGCATGGGTCTGACGGGCGTCATCCTCGAGGTCGCCCTTCGGCTGCTAGCGATCGAGACCTCCAGCATGCTCGTGGACACAGAACGGGCAGCCGACCTTGACGCATGCATGGCCCGTTTGTCCGAGGACCACGACGCGTACCGGTACTCGGTCGCCTGGGTGGACGGACTGTCTGTCGGGCGGCACTTGGGACGCTCGGTGCTGACCCGGGCGAATCACGCCCTCGTGACCGATCTTCCCGTGAGAGCGAGGCGCGATCCACTGCAGTTTCAACTGCAAAGGCCGATTGGAATCCCCGTGTCGCCGCCGATATCGCTTCTCAACTCAACGACCGTCGCGGCCTTCAACGAGATGTGGTTCCGACGTTCACCGCGCCACCGGACCTGTCAGGTGGTTCCCCTCGGGAGCTTCTTCTACCCGCTCGACGGAGTCGCAGGATGGAACCAGCTGTATGGGCCTCGGGGCTTCACTCAATACCAATTCGTGGTGCCCCTTGGCGCAGAAGCAAGCCTGCGCACCGTCCTCGAGCGTCTCAGCAGAGCGCGAACTGCGTCCTTTCTCGCAGTCCTCAAACGCTTCGGGCCTGAAGGCTCGGGTCACCTCTCCTTCCCGGCCCAGGGTTGGACACTCGCACTGGACGTGCCCCTCGGATCGGCCGGGACCGCTGAATTGCTCGATGGCCTCGACGAGCTGGTCGCATCGGCGGGAGGGCGGGTCTATCTCTCCAAAGATGGGCGGTTAGGTCCCGAGATGATGGCTGCAATGTACCCGCGCCTCGCAGATTGGCTCGAGATCCGGGAAAGCCTTGACCCCGACGGGGTCTTCGGCTCTGACCTGGCGTGCCGTCTCGGGATCGCCGGAGGCAGGCGACCGGTGATGGTCAAGGCCAAAGCGTGATCGACGCGACCGGCATGCCGCAGACGGCAGTCGTCATCGGAGGCGCCTCGCAGATCGCACGCGACACCTTGGGCTTGCTCGCCGACCGACGCCTGCGTGCCGTAGTTCTCGCCGGCCGTGATGAGGTCGAGCTTCAAACGACCGCTGTCGAGCTGCAGGCTCGAGGGGTCGATTACGTCGTAACGCGATATCTCGACGTCACCGACACGGGCCGCCTGGACGAGTTCGCGAAGCTCGCTGCCGCGGATCTCGGCAGGATCGATCTACTGTTCATCGCCGCAGGCGAGCTCGGAACCTCCGAGATCGACGCGCTCGACGCGAACACGGTCAGTCGGACGGTTCTGACGAACTTTGCCGGGCCTGCCGCGGCGATCGGTGCCTTCTTGGGGACCTTGCGCGCCCAAGGGGCGGGTCGGATCGTGATCCTCTCCTCGGTCGCAGGCGTTCGCGTCCGAAAGGCCAACTTCGTCTATGGAGCAGCCAAGGCGGGGATCGACGGTTTCGGCCTCGGCCTCGCCGACGCACTCGAGGGGACAGGCGTGAGAGTCACCGTCGTCCGGCCGGGCTTCGTCCGGACCAAGATGACCGCAGGCATGAAGCCGGCACCTTTTGCCGTCGAGAGCTCGGTCGTAGCCGAGGCGATCGTAAAGGGCCTGGAGACGGGTGCCTTGGTGGTCTGGGTACCACAGGTGCTCAGGGCCGTCTTCGCAGTCATGCGCGTGCTGCCCGGCGCTGTCTGGAAGAGGATCCCCGGGTAGCGGCGCTAGACGGCGCCGCATCGACGAGTTGGCCCCGGACTCTCGACCAGCCACCGCAGGCAGGCTCGGGTCCCGCCGCCACCGCGTGCTCTGCTGGTCTTGAGATCAGCGGGCTGACATGGTGATGAAGTCCCGTGCCCACCACGTCGTGAAGTACCGCGTAGGTGGCCCTGCCATGTCGGCGAGGGGCAGAAGATCAGCGCCGTTCGACACAGAAGCGAGACCCGTTGGCGTCGACGGGGAAAACGTCGCGAAGTTCACCCAGTCTGTGTTGATGTCGAGTTCCATGGCGCGCACCGCTCCAGCGCGCACCAGCAGATTGGCCAGATCGGTGATGTTGAGCTCCGGCCCTCCCACATAGACGAGGGCCCCGTCCCGGGTCACCCCGATACCTGAGCGTGATACGTAGACCTGGTTGCCGAGAGTGTTTCCCCATCTGGTCGTGTCGTTGGCATTAAGGCCGGGAACCGGAGCCCCGTTGTCGACGAGCAGGTTGAGGTTCTGCCGGACGGCGACGACGTCCGAGTTCATCGTTACGTCGGTACCCCATGCACCGACGGTGGCGCTGCCGTTCCGGTAGATCACGAACGAGGCCGCCCCTTGACGCAGGGGGATGATCGTCTGGGCCTGGGTGTAGTAGCCGCCGTTCGCGTCCTGCATCCTGAACCCGGCGTTGAAGGCCGCCACCAGGGTGCGGGCAGCCGCAGGTTCGATCGGAGCCGTGTACTTGTACGGTCCGCCTCCGGGGATGTAGCTCCCGGAGTACAGCGTTGCTGATAGCAGTTTCGTGTCCAACCAAGCGATCCCATCGACGACGCTCGTGTGGACCGCATCGGGCCGCAGGAATGTCTCGTAGACGGCCGGGCTGCCTTTCACGAGCCGGCCGACGGGCCTCCAGACACCTTCTCCCGGCAAGGCTGGAAGGGCGAATGTTGCCAGTGGCGCCGGAGCTTGCAGGTGGGCAGGAATGTCGTGTCGCACCCCGGTCGTGCTGGTTCCGGTGTGCTGTCGAGTAGGCAGTGCCGCGGCCAAAGGTCGTCCGCCGACGGGAGGTGGGTGATGGGAGTACCACCAGTTCTCCACCGTGTTCACGGCTGACCCTCCACCGTTGTCGCGTAACCACTCCGCAAGTCGCGCGGAGATCGAGAGCCCCAGAGCCGGGTTT
>JBEKMZ010000075.1:0-18184 GCA_049523315.1 Acidimicrobiales bacterium
ACTTTGGAAGTGCCCTTCTCAAGGGGGATACTGCTGCTTCGACACAGTCAGTTTCCCTTGTCGGAAGGGCCTTTCCGCGGATGCGCCCTAGTTAGGTCATGAGGACGCGTGAATGATCGGGGTTAGGTCGGTTCGGTAGTACTAACACGAGGTCGTCTCCACTGGCTGGCCATCTCGAAATCGAATTCCGGCAGGTCCATAATTTTGCCGAGGTCCAATGGAGCCGAAGGAACCGATAGGTGAAATGCAGCGGCCAATAGCCGATCCGCCGTGATCGGGCGGGCCTTCCGAATCTCGTGGTATCACTTCACGGCTGCCTTTCACCAGCGCTGGAGCGGCTACCTCACCGTGATCCTCCTGATCGGGTTGGTGGGTGGTGTGGCCATGGGCGCGGTAGCCGCCGCTCGGCGCACGCAGTCGGCCTTTCCGGCCTATTTGGCCGCCTCCGATGCGTCGGACCTCCAGTTCCAGGTTTACAGTTCCCAGTCCGTCGCCTCATTGGACTACCTGACCAAGGAACTCGAGCATCTGCCTCAGGTAGCCCGAGTGGCAATCGCCCCAACTTTGTTCGTCACCCCGATCGGAGCTAACGGAAGGGCGCTCCCGACCAGCGTCAATAGCGATGAAATCACGACCATCGGCAGCGTGGGTGGGGAGTACTTCACCCAGGATCAGGTGGCTGTGACGGCCGGTCGGATGGCGAATCCAAAGAGCACACACGAGATGGTGGCAACGGCGGAGATGGCGAAGCTGGCGGGCTGGCATCTCGGTGAGACCGTGAAAATGGGAGACTTCACAGTGGCCCAGATCAACTCGGGGGTCAATCCGGCTACGGCGAAACCCGCACTGAAGTTCTCGGCCCAACTGGTAGGTCTCGTCGTGTTCTCCAACCAGGTCGCCAGCGACGACATCGACCGTTACTCGACCTATCAACTGTTGACCCCGGCGCTCACCCAGAAACTCCAGGCTGGCGCGACGTACCCGAACTACGGGCTCCGCCTCCGAGACGGCAGCCGCGACATAGCCGCGGTGGAACGCGAGATAACTCGGCTCGTCCCCAAAGGTACCCCGTACGCCTTCCTTGTGACCTCGGTGACCGAGGGTCGGGTCGAGCGGTCGAGCAAGCCCGAGGCGATCGCCCTCGGCGTGTTCGGAGCCATCGCCGCCCTGGCCGCCCTCTTGATCGCCGGTCAAGCCATCAGTCGAGCGCTGTGGGCGGACGGCGAGGACCTGAACGTCCTGCGCGCTCTCGGGGCCGACTCGTTGACCGTCACGTCGGACGCCATTTTTGGCCCGCTCGGCGCGGTGGTCCTCGGTGCGACTCTGGCCGTGGTTCTCGCGGTGGCGCTCTCGCCTTTGGCGCCGCTCGGTCCGGCGCGCCAGGTCGATCGGACGCCCGGGTTCGCCCTGGATTGGACGGTGCTCGGGGTGGGATTCGCCGTCTTGGGCGTCGGTCTCAGCGCCTTGACCGTGACCCTCGCCTACCGCAGGGCGGTGCGCCGGCGCATCGGTGGACAGGGGTACAAGCCCGTGCAGCGGAGGTCGGCCGTTGTCAACGCTGCAGCGCGTTACGGTCTTCCGGCCCCCGCTATAGCAGGACTCCGATTCTCCCTCGAGGCGGGTCATGGCCGGTCCGCCGTGCCGGTCCGCTCGGTGCTGGCCGGGTCAGTGCTCGCGGTGACTGTCGTGGTGGCCACCGTCACCTTCGCCAGCGGGCTCAACACCCTCGTGTCCCACCCCGCGCTGTACGGGTGGAACTGGAACTTCGCCATTGAACCGGAGGGAGGTGACCACGTCCCACCCATGGTCGGCCGTCTTCTCGACCACGATCCTAACGTAGCCGCATGGACCGGATTCGGTTTCGCAGACGTTCAGATCGACGGCCAAACCGTCCCAGCGCTCGCCGAAGGCACACACGCCGCTCTCAGCCCGCCGATTCTTTCGGGACATGCGATCCGAGCGAAGAACCAGATCGTCGTCGGCGCTGCGACACTCGCCGCCCTGCACACGAAGATCGGGCAATCCGTAGTGGTCAGCTACGGGTCGCCGAAGGATGCGCCGATCTATCAGCCGCCGACCCACGTCGTCGTCGTGGGCACGGCCACGATGCCAGCCATCGGGACCGCAGGGACTTTCCACCCCTCTATGGGCACCGGGGCGTTGTTCTCCGAGGCCATCTTTGTCCCCGCCCTCGCCCGGGCGCTCGTCAATGCTGACCCCAACCTCAATGGCCCGGCAATCGATGTGGTACGAACCCGAAGCGGAGTCACACCGACGGCCGCACTCTCCTCATTGCATCGCATCGCTGATGCCGCCAACAAGGCGATGGCGAACGATCCCCAGGCATACGGCGACAGCTTCATCGTGCTTGGGGTCCAGCGTCCTGCCGAGATCGTGAACTACCAGTCAACCGGCGCCAGCCCTGGGATCCTGGCTGCGGGCCTCGCTGTCGGTGCCGTCGTCGCCCTCGGCCTCACTCTCGGCGCTTCGGTCCGTCGGCGACGACGCGACATTGCGCTGCTCAAGACCCTCGGTTTCACCAGGCGTCAACTGGCGGTGGCCGTCGCCTGGCAAGCGTCGGTTGCTGCCATAGTCGGGATTATCGTGGGTGTACCGGCCGGGATCGCCCTCGGGCGATGGCTTTGGGACCTGTTCGCCCGCGACATCTACGCCGTCCCGCTGCCCACGGTGCCGGTACTGGAGGTCGTCCTCGTGGCGCTCGGGGCACTTGTCTTGGCCAACTTGGTGGCCGCCGTCCCGGGACAGATGGCGGCCCGGACGCGCACGGCTCTCATCCTTCGAGCGGAGTGAGCGTGTGACGCATCCTGGGATCGCAAGATCTCGGGGCACATCTGCTCGGAATAGCCGCGGCTGGGGCGCAAGACTTCTCGGACAGCCTGATCCGCCCTGGGCATCCCCCAACGCCCCGCAACTCCCAAGTGGAACCGCGGAAGTTCGCCATGGCGATGCTCCCATCCGGTCTAGACTGAGCACCGAGGAACCATGGCTCCGCCGCGACATGACAGCGCCGCATCGGTCACCAGCCGCCTGGGTGGATGGCTTCCCGTCGATCCCCGCCACTTGAGCAAGTGGCTGGAGAGCAACATTGCCGAGGCCGAGCAGAGAAACGCCTCTCTCCATCCGGTGGTCCGGGAGTTCCGGGGCATGATCGAGAACGATCCGGTCATGAACATGTACTTCACGTTGATGTTCGAGCAGCAGCCCCGTTCTGCGCCGAAGTCGGGTTCAGGTGACGTCAAGCTCGAGAATTACGAGCAGATGCTGGTCGTGATGAACCACGTCCTGACGACCTCACCGACCTTCGACGCCACGGCAATGGTGGGCTGCCCCATCAACGCCATCCTGGACTACCCGATGATCACTCCGGCCGGGCTGGCCGCTTTCGCCGACCCGCGTGTCAACGAGATGCTGAGGAGGCTGCTCTCGGTCTGGGCGGAGTTCCTGGACAGCGAAGCCTCGCGTTACGTGCTGGACGATTCGCCTTCTGGCTGGCTGAGCCCGATCGCCAGGGAGTCGCTTCAGCTGCACGAATTCCGGATCGATCCCGACGCCGAGTTCTGCGGGTTCAAGAGCTGGAACGACTTCTTCATCCGCCGCTTCAAACCCGGGAGGCGGCCCGTCGCTCGACCCGACGATCAGAAGGCGATCGTGAGCGCCTGCGAGTCCCAGCCCTATCGCATACAGACGCAGGTGAACGAACACGACACTTTCTGGATGAAGTCGCAGCCGTATTCCGTGCGGCACATGCTCAATGGGAACTTCGTGGATCAGTTCGTAGGTGGCACCGTGTACCAGGCGTTCCTCAGCGCCGACAACTATCACCGTTGGCACAGCCCGGTCACGGGCACCATCAGGAGGCTCCAGAAGGTACCGGGAACGTACTACGCCGAAGCAGCCTCGGAGCGTTTCGACCCCGCCGGTCCCACCAACTCGCAGGGCTACATCGCTCACGTGGCGACCAGGGCGCTCATCTTCATCGAAGCCGATTACAGCGGTATCGGCCTGATGTGCCTCGTTGCCGTGGGCATGGCGGAGGTCTCGTCCTGCGTGCTGGTCGACCAGGAGGGGAAGCCGCTGAAGGAGGGCCAGAAGGTCGAGAAAGGCGACCAGCTCGGATACTTCCAGTTCGGAGGGTCGACTCATTGCCTGGTCTTCCAGCCCGGCGTCATCTCAGAGTTCGCGGTAGAGGCCATACCTCAAGGTGAACACGGCCGAGCGTCCCCCATTGTAAAGGTCAACAGTTTGCTGGCGATCGCTTCGTAGGGTCGCGAGCAGTGACGCGGCGGCCGATTGGACGATCCGTCGCGCCGTTCAGACGATGAAGGTGGTACCAGGTTCGAGGCTGACGTTGTGAGCAGCCGAGTCGATGCACAGTTCGGCGGTGACTCTGCCACCGAAAGACGCCGAGTCGGTGCCATCGCCGGTAGAGGTGTCCTCGACCTCGCGCTCGGTCGTCTTGGCGGCAGTTGCCGCCAGGATCGTGGCCCTGGTCGATGTGCGCGCACCCCTCCCCTGGACAGACCTTGAAACTCAGGCCGGTTGTGTCATTGTTTGCCCAAGTGATGCCGGCCTCTTCGTCGCTGGGCGGAGTCAGGTTCGACGCAGGGATAACCCCCGACCCAACGCGTTGCCGTTGCACCCGGAGAGGATGAGATCGGGGTCTGTGGTCTTGCGGCCGCCTCAATGAACCTCTGAACCCTAGCCCTGATGTGCCGTTCATGGGCAGGCACGCATAGCGGACACGGGTACCGAACATCGATCAGTTCGAGCGGCTTCTCGCGACAGAACGACGTTCCTGAAGGAGCGCTCTTTGTCAAGAGCCTTCGGCGAAGCTGAAGACCGCAGTTTCCAGCGGTGGAGACCCAGTGCACTTGGTTCGCGGACGCGCGCGTCCAAGCCCGGCTTGTCTCGGGTCGAAAGGGAGTCAAGGCCGGGCTCTGCCCGCCCGGAGGGGAAGCCCTTTACTGCCCGGTATTCAGTTGTTGTCAACCACGATGGGGATGGACCGCCAGCAGGCGGTCCTGGTCGCCTTTTTGTGGTCGAACACAGCGGACCTGACAGTCGTGGAGGACACCTCGTACTAGGTGTCGGCCGACGAAATCGGGTCGGTTCTGTCCCGGGTAGCGAGGTGCGCAGCTCTTCCGGCGTGACTTTCCAGACGTCATGTGCCGTGCGGAGGTGACCGTGAGATTGTCGGCTCGCCCAGCCGGCTGCGACGTTACGTTGAAAGGTATGACCGAGCGAATCACGCCGCGGCAGTTCCACGAGGCCACCGGCATCGAAGACTGGCGGGTGCTGTTCAGCGGGGTGTGCGCGCACTTTCGCACCGGGTCGTTCGCTACAGGCGTCGCGCTGGTTGACGCGATCGGCACGCTGGCTAACGAGGCGAACCATCATCCCGATGTCGACCTGCGGTACGCGGGCGTGACAGTGCGTCTGAGGACGCACGAGGTCGAGGGCCTGAGCGAGCGTGACGTCGAGCTTGCACGGCGAATCTCAGCGGTGGCGCGCGAGCTAGGCGTCCCTGCAGACGCGACCGCCGTGCAGGACGTCCAGATCGCGATCGACGCGCTTGTCGGTTCCGAGGTCATCTCGTTCTGGCGCGCAGTGCTCGGCTATCGGGAGGTGGGAGACGAAGACCTGGTCGATCCCCGTGGCCGCGGGCCGTCGTTCTGGTTCCAGAAGATGGTCGCGCCGCGCTCGCAGCGCAACCGTATCCACGTCGATATCTCCGTGCCGCACGAGCAGGCTGAAGTTCGCGTCGCGGCGGCGATCGCCGCTGGCGGCCGCCTGGTCAGCGACAAGTACGCGCCGGCGTGGTGGACATTGGCCGACGCCGAGGGCAACGAGGTCGACGTGGCGACCTGGGCGGGCCGCGACTGAGCGCAGCAGTCAGGTTGAGCCACTACTGGGCCGGATCGCGCCGCTTGTAGCGCTGCGGAGTCTCCTGCCTTGAGCGCCTTACTCTCACAGAGAACACCTGTGCCCTGCCCCGTCGTCGTCGCATCTAAAGAGTGGTATCAACAGCGAGTGAGGTTTGTCCGTCCGTCAAACGCCTCGGCGGTCGAGCAGCTGCTCGGAAGTCTCAGTCGTATGGAACCAACGTACGCGCAGACGGGAGCTACCCTCGCAGGCGAACTTCCTGGTGGATTCCATCATGACCGGTACCGCGGATCGCTCGGCCTAGGCGAGGCGAGATTCCATCGAGCAGTGAAGGGTCTTCGATCCTGGCAGGCACACCGTGCTACTTGGATACGAGTCGTCCCGGACGATAGCGAGATTCGAACTGGCGCCACCGTTGTCGTCATGCTCGGCCCAAGCTGGCTGGCGATAGCGGCACCCTGTCGCGTTGTCGCGGTGATCGACGAACCGTCCAGCTGGGGTTTCGCTTACGGCAGCCTCCCGGGCCATCCTGAGCAGGGCGAGCAAGCGTTCGTCACAAGCATCGCAGAAGACGGGACCGTAACCTTCGAGATCACCGCGTTCTCTCGACCTGGCGGAGCCCTCTTGCGGCTCGCCGGACCCCTCGGCCGTGCTCTCCAACGAGGCAGCTCACGTCGCTATTTCCTTGCGCTTCAGCGATTCGTCGACGGGTCGGATTCGGACAGCGTGTGACCCCGTCGCGGCACCACGAGGCTCCGTAGAGCCGACCGGCGACATTGAGGAACAGTCGTGCTCCCAGCTGTCCGCTTGTCACACCCGCCCGGCCTCGGCCCAGGCGCCGTTTTGCGGGCTCTGGCGACGCGCTACCGCCCTGACCTCGAACAAGACAGAAGACCGCTAAGGATGGGCGGCCTACGGGCCGACAATTCACTGGGAAGAAGCGTTTGGCAAAGGAGGGCCAGGTGTGAGCCAGGTTTCCGGACCAAAGCTGATGACCCCGACGTGCGAGATCGCAGAAGAGCAGGGTTTCACACTCATCGAGCTTCTCGTCGTACTGCTCATCATCGGAATCCTGTTGGCGATTGCAATCCCGACCTTCTTGTCGGTGACCAAGACGGCGAACAACACCGCCGCCCAGGCCAACCTGCAGACAGCGCTGACGGGGTCGAAGACGTACTTCGAGGCAGCGAACCAGACCTACAGCGGAATTTACGGGACGGCGGCCTACTCGAACATCAAGGCGGTCGACACCGGCCTCTCGTTCGTGAGCGGCGGTGCCGGCTCCGTTTCGACCGCCGCGAACGTCATCTCGATCTATGCACCGGGAAGCGGCGCCTACGTGGTGTTGACCTCGTACTCGGCGGGCACGCACGACTGCTGGGGCATCGAGGACATCACGGCCGCGGGCTCCGCGCTGTGGGGCGAGAGCACGGTGGGCACCTACTACGGAGTCTGGAAGAGCCAAACAAGCTCGGCGAACTGCCACGCCAACTACGCGACGACGCCTACGGCGATCAGCACGACGGGCTTCCCGCACGGCTGACGTAGAGCTCAGCGCCCGCGACTCAGGGTTCCGGACGGAGGAGAGCGGAGGCTTTCGCCCGCCGCTCGAGTGTCACGAGGTAGCTGGGAGGTAGATGTCGGCCCGCCATCGTTCGATGGGACCGCGAGCACTCAGCACACCGGCTGCTTGCAGTGCCCACACGAGCACCCGCTCGTGGGGTTCGTCGTAAGGAAGGCGCAAGACAAGACCTCGGCGAGGGTGATCTTGTTCGACGAGCCAGGTTTGAGGAATCGGAATGGCAAGCAAATACAGCTCGCGGGCGGCGCGATGGCCAGTGACGTGGCTTATACCGAGGCTCGGCCGGACGGGCCCACGGTGATTGTGGCTCCCGGGGATCCAGGTGCACATCGTCACACCCGAGCTGCCGCCGCCGAACAAGGCGAAGAAACCAAGCGAGGTCGGCCTCTCTTCGTCATCGGTGAGCTTGGGTACCAAGTTGATCCATCCGTCTGCGGCGCCGGCCAGCCGCGCCATCCACCTGACGATTGGGGTGAGCTCATCGATACTGAATTCCTCTCGCTCGATCTGTCGCAGCTCGCGAGCCACGCGAGGAGTATCGCAGTTGGCGATGTTCCACACTACGAAATCCTTGCTGAGCTGGTCCAAGCTGGTGAGGATCGGGTGACTAAGGCAGTGGAGAAGCGAACCTGGTGATCGTGATCGAGCTCTTCGAGTATCCATCCGACTGCTGCAAGCGCGGCAGCGCTACCGTACCTGTCACCGATCGATTTCAGGCGACTCGTCCGACCGTTTCGTCGGCCTGAAGCGAGGGCTCAGAGCGACCGAGCCGACAACAAGGCCACGACGACCTGCGGCTCGACCTGGCAGCCTCCGCCGCCCAGAGGGGGCGTTACTGCGAGTGAGTCAGCCGACGATACGTTCGCCGATCGGTCCCAGGATCAGCATCGGCAGGTAGATGAGACCGCCGACGATGATGATCACACCGAACAAGAAGGCGACGAAGGTCGGTCCCGAGGTGTCGAGGGTGGCTCGGGTCCGGGCATGCACCCGAGCCCCGGCAAGGGACCCGGCCACGGCGAGCGCCAGCACGATCGGGACGAAGCGGCCAATGAGCATGACTAGTCCCAGTGTCGTGTCGTACCAGCTCGTGTTGGCACTCAGGCCAGCGAACGCGGAGCCGTTGTTGTTGGCGACAGACGCGAAGGCATAGGTGATCTCGGTGAGACCATGAAAGCCTAGGTTAAGGATCGACTGTTTAGCCGAGCTCAAGACCAATGAGATGCTGCCGAAAGCGAGCACCACGGTCGGGATCGTGACCACGTAGAGGATCACCAGCTTCATCTGGGTACCGCGGATCTTCTTGCCGAGGAACTCAGGTGTACGCCCCACCATGAGCCCGGCGATGAAAACCGCCAGCAGCACGAAGATGAGGATCGTGTACATTCCGCCGCCTACCCCGCCTGGGCTGACCTCGCCAAGGAGGATCGCCACAAGAGCTGTGGCTCCGCCCACGGGCGTGTAGCTGTCCAGAGCGGAATCGGTGGCACCCGCGGTCGTACCCATGGTTCCAAGTGTCATCAGCGCTGACCCCGCGGGCCCGAAGCGGACTTCCTTGCCCTCCATGTTGCCGCCGACATTGTTGGCGCTCACCGTCTGGTCGACGGTCACGGGAAGCTTGGCGTTGCCGTGCACCTCGGCTTGCATCCCGATGACTGTGTGGCTGGCGAAGATGATGGCCATGACTGCCACGATCGCGTAGCCCTGGCGGCGGTTGTTGATCAGTCTGCCGAACATGAGGGCGATGGCGAACGGGAGGACAACCACGAGGAGGAGCTCGAACATGTTGGAGAACCCGGTGGGGTTCTCGAAGGGGTGGGCTCCCCCGGCGTTGTAAAAACTGCCCCCATTGGTTCCGAACAGTTTGATGACCTCCATGGTCGCCACAGGTCCGCCTGGAATCTTCTGGTTCGAGCCCGCGAGCGTCGTTGCGGTGCGGAATCCATGCAGGTTCTGGACCACCCCTTGGCTGACGAGCACGAGCGCGCTCAGTGCCGAGACCGGGAGCAAGATGCGGGTGATACTTCGCGTCAGGTCCGCCCAGAAGTTGCCCACTGTGCGCTTGGCGCCGGAGATGCCCCGGACGACGGCCAAGGCCACCGCGAGGCCGACGGCGGCAGCGGTGAACTGGCCCACGACCTGCCCGGCCATCTGCGTCAAGTAGCTGGCCTGCGTCTCACCCGAATACGCCTGCCAGTTCGTCCCGGTGATGAAGCTCGCGGCGGTGTTGAACGCCAGCATCGGGCTCATGCCTGGAGCATGCGTCGGATTGAACGGGAGCACGCCTTGTAGGCGCAAAAGAGCGTAAAGGAACAGGGTCGAGACGAGCCCGAAGGCGAGGACCGACAGCACATAGCCCTTCCAGCTCTGCTGCGTCTCGGGATCGATCCCGAGCAGCCGGTACACTCGGTTTTCGACTGGGAGGAAGATGCGGTCTCCGGGAGTCGGCCTGCCCCCGAAAACCGCCGCCAAGTAACGAGCGAATAGCGGGGCAGCGACGAGAACGGCGACGCCGATGAAGCCAACTTGCGCCCAGGCCCTAACGTTCATCGAACGTCTCCTCGGAGCATCACGAAAAGGATCGACACCGTCTGTCTCATCTCAACTTGCCGAGGTCCAAGTTGAGCTGGAGCACGTTCACGGCGGGTTCGCCGAGGAACCCCAACTGGCGTCCCTGGGCGACGCGTCGGACGAGGCCGATGACCTTTGCGGAGGGCAGGTGACGGGCGCGGGCGACGCGAGGAGCCTGATCGAGCGCATTCGCCAGGGAGATGTCGGGGTCCAGTCCAGAGCCGGATGCTGTCACCGCGTCCACGGGGACAGGCGCCCCCGTGGGCAGATGGTTGAAGAGGCCGTAGGCGATCGTCCGTTCCGGCACGGTGCCGAGGTGGCAAGCGCCGCGGCTGCGCTTGAGGCAACGGCGGTGTTCGGTGACCTGATCGAGTTCCACCTTGTTCCTGTGATGGACATCATGGAGTCGGTACCCATTAGTGCACGAGTGCTCGGCTGGATCGACTCGATCGACTGATCACGCGCTCTGCGCCGTGAGTGACTTCAGGGGAGGAGCGACATAACATCTCATCGGAGTGGTCCCGCCAACGGGCCGACTGGTGGGACCGGAGGCTATCCAGATCGAGAGCCACGTTTTCGCGTCCTGGCTTGAAGCATTAGGTCGTTCGCATATTGGACACAATCCGTCACCGAGCACGGAAGGAGATCATCATGGCCACGGTGCGCGAGGGCAACAAGGCAGTGCTGCTGGTTATCGACGTGCAGGTCGGCGTGATGGGCGAGTCATGGGATTCTGAACGCATCATCAAAAATGTGGTGCGTGCCGTCACGCGGGCACGCTCGGAGGGCGTGCCCGTCGTGTGGGTCCAGCACTCTGACGAGGCGCTGCCCTACGGGAGCCCCCAGTGGCAGTGGGTGCCAGACCTGGTGCCTGCCGAGGGTGAGCCACTGATACATAAGAGGTTCAACTCGTCGTTCGAGCAGACCGAACTCGAGAGGGAACTCGCCAAGCTGGGCGCGACCCATGTCGCGCTCGCCGGTGCAGCGACGAACTGGTGTATCCGCGCCACCGCCTATGGCGCCCTGGACATGGGCTACGACATAACCCTTATCGAGGACGCCCACACAACGGGCACGATGGAGCTCGAAAACGGGACGAGGATCGAAGCCTCGAACGTCATCGACGAGCTCAACGTCTGCATGACCTGGGTCAGCTACCCAGGTCGCACGAACGGCACCGCCACGGCCGAGCAGGTCGACTTCGCCACCCCAGGCGGCAAGGTGCGGCAGCACGACGGTTGAGGTCTTGCTGCTCGACCGCAGGAGGGCCTTCACGCCTTCGCAGACGAACTGTCACGAGCCGGGGCACACCCAGGACCTGTACGACGGTAAAGGTTCGCCATCCTCGACGGAGCTGCCGAGAGTACCGTCGATATCGGCGGCCCGTGATCGGCAGTGGATTCAGGCCGCGACAATGCTCTCCGCGACCTCGTCTGTGCCAGCCTCGCAAGCGAAATGAGTATCACGTCAATTTCGTGCTGTACCAGATGAGGTTGGTGCGCCTCACGCCCCGCCACGAACGTCGACTACCTGTGCTGGCGCGAGGATGAACTGAGCGGCGCGCTTTCGGAGCTGACCCGAACGAGGATGCGGGAACGGCACGTTCCTTCCGGCATTCCACTCAGTTCCGCCGAGCCCCGCAGTTCGAACGCGGCGTTGTTCCAGGGACCCAACAGCCACGACCGAACTGTAAAGGGAACTTCCGCATCTCAACAAGGGTCCTGTCCGGCGTTGGACGGGAAGCCTTGAGGGGTGCCAATCGACCCGGGGTGCCACGATTGGCGGATGGACGACGCTGTCGCCGGTAGCCCCTTAGCCGTTCCGGAGTTCCTACGGGCACGTCGACCACTTGCCGCCGTCGGCGCGCTGGCAGCCCTCGGGGGCTCGGCATTCTGTTTCGTCACCGGTGAGAGCCTGCCCGTGGGGTTGTTGCCTGAGCTGTCCGCGAGCCTGCACTCCTCACTCTCGGCCACGGGGCTGTTGGTGACCGCCTACGCCTTGGTATCGGTGGTGGCGTCTGCGCCGCTCACGCACCTGACCCGCCACGTTCCTCGTCGCTCCCTTTTGTCAGGCCTGTTGGGCGTCTTTGTCGTCGCCACCCTCGGCGCCGCAGCCGCCCCCGACTATTGGTTGCTGATGGCGGCGCGCATTGTCACCGCCCTCTCACAAGCGGTGTTCTGGTCGATCGCGCCCGTGACGGCAGCGGGGCTCTTTCCGCCCGCGAAGCGGGGACGGGCCATTGCAGGGGTGCTCGCGAGCGGTCCGATCGCGATACTTCTCGGAGTGCCCGCCGGCACCTGGATAGGGCTGCAAGCTGGCTGGCGAGTGCCTTTCGTAGTCCTCTCCGGCCTTGGTCTGGCGGGCATCGTGGCAGTCGTCCTGCTGATCCCCCCGACCAAGCCGAGCGAAAGCCGCGTCGCCGCGGGCTCGCATCCTGACGCGCGGCGCTTCTGGATGGGAGCGGTCGCGATGGTGCTCGCCGTCTCGGCGACCTTCACCGCCTACACCTACATCACCGCCTTCCTCACGAGAGTCAGCGGGATCCCTGAGGGCGATGTCCCCGCCGTGCTGTTGCTGAGCGGGCTCGGTGCCTTGCTCGGGGTAGTCGGCACGGCGCTCGTCGTGAGCCGTCGGCCGCGAGTGGGAGCAGTCGGCCCAGTCGGCCTCCTGGTCGTCTCGCTGTTCGGGCTGTACTTTTTCGGGACGACAGGCGCGGCAGTTGCCGGTCTGCAGGCGCTCGAGAGCTTCGGCCTGGCGGGCGCGGACATACTGCTTTTGACACGCGTTCTCGTCGTGGCGCCCCGGAGCACGGATATCGCGTCGGCCTGGTACTCGGCGTCGTACAACGCCGGCATCGCGAGCGGGCCGGTGATCGGTGGGCTCGTGCTGTCGGGTCTCGGACTGCGCAGCACACCTCTCGTCGGGGGGTTTCTGGCCGTCCTGGCCCTGGCGGTGGTGCTCAGTGAACGCTTCCTTGGCGGGTCCGCTTAGCGACGCTCTCATCGCTCTGTTCGAGCTCACGCTGGAGGATGCGCAGCCGTCGTTCCAAGGGCCTCGTTCGCTCGGAGCTCGGTACCCGGGATCCAAGAGCCGCCATAGGCCTCCGTGTCGGCCTGGCGCGAGGCCCGAACACGCAGTGGCGACACGACCCGTGGGAATCTCGTTTGGGCCGGAGGATGCCGCGCTACCGTCGGAGCGATGACAGTGCCCCACCCCATCGTCACGCCGATGCTCGACCAGGTCGACGACTACCACGGCGAGCTGGTGGTCGACCATTACCGATGGCTCGAGGACACCAACGACCCGGCGACGGCCCAGTGGGTCGCCGCGCAGAACGCGCTCGCCGAGGCCTGGCTCGCTCGAGTCCCGACACGCGAGCAGATTCGCACGCGTCTGACGGAGATCTGGGACTACCCGCGCTACGGCGTACCCTTTGAGCGCGGCGGAGTCTGGTTCCAGTTCCGCAATTCCGGCCTGCAGAACCAGTCGGTTCTTTATGCGATGGACTCGCCTGAAGTTCTCGGCCGCGTGCTGCTCGACCCCAATGGGCTTGCCGCCGATGGCACGGTGGCAGTAACGGGCGTGTCGGTAACCGAGGATGGGTCGCTCCTCGCCTACGCCACGAACAGCGCCGGATCGGACTGGATGACCTGGCACGTTCGCGACGTGGCGCGCGCCGAGGATCGAGACGACGTCGTCCGGTGGTCGAAGTTCTGCCTGGCGGCCTGGGCCAAGGACGGCTTGGGCTTTTTCTACAGCGCCCCGACTCGCCCGAAGGCCGGCGCCGAGTACCTGGCGAAGAGCGGTCCCGTAAGAATCTTCTTCCACCGTCTCGGGACGACCCAGCACGACGACGAGCTCGTGTTCGAGCCCGAACACCCCGGGTGGATACCCGAGGCGTCGGTGAGCGAGGATGGGCGCTTCCTGATCCTGACGGTTCGGCGAGGTACGGCCCGAGAGGCCATGGTTGCCGTGGTCGACCTAGAGGCGACCGACCGGCGGCTCCGGCAGCTCACTACCGACTTCGCGTGCAAGGCGAGTGTCGTTTCCAATGTCGGAGCCACGTTCTATCTCCTCACCGACGAGGCTGCTGAACGCCAACGCCTCGTCGCGGTCGAGCTCGACCGGCCGGATAAGGAGCACTGGCGAGAGGTCGTGCCCGAGCGCGAGGCACTGCTCGCCGAGGTCAGCCACTGCGGCGGTGTCCTCGTCTGCCACCATCTGGAGCACGCCTGCTCGCGCCTGTCGCTCGTGGACCTTGACGGCTCCCGCCTGCGCGACCTTCCGCTGCCTGCCATAGTCTCGGTGACGGGGGACCAGTACGGTTCGGGACTCGAGGGGCGCGCGCAACGGAGCGCGGTTTATTTCAAGCTTTCGTCGTTTGTCGACCCCGGCTCGCTTTGGGAGCACGACGTCGACTCAGGGGCGACGCGGCTCGTGCGACGCTCCGAGGCACCGTTCGATCCGGTCGAGTTCGTGAGCGAGCAGGTCTTCGTAACGGCCGACGACGGCGTCTCGCTCCCGCTTTTCGTGACACGCCGCCGCGACGTGGAGCCGACCGGGGAGGTTCCCGCGCTGCTGGTCGGCTACGGCGGATTCGACGTCTCAACCACCCCGGCGTTCTCGGCCTCCGACGCCGTGTTCGTCGAACGAGGAGGCCTGCTCGCGGTCGCGGTGTTGCGCGGCGGTGGCGAGTACGGCAAGACGTGGCATGACGCAGGACGGCTGGCGAACAAGCAGCGCGTTTTCGACGACTTCTGTGACTGCGCCCGATGGCTCGACAGCTCCGGTTGGTCGCGCCCTTCGCGGATCGCCATCAGCGGCGCCTCGAACGGCGGGCTGCTCGTCGGCGCCTGCCTCACTCAGCATCCCGAGCTCTTCGGCGCGGCCGTGCCTGAAGTCGGCGTGCTCGACATGCTCCGCTTCCACCGTTTCACGATCGGATGGGCGTGGAAGAGCGACTTCGGCGACCCGGACGACCCTGAGCAGTACCGCTGGCTCCGGGCGTACTCACCCCTGCACAACGTGCGCCAGGGGACCGCTTACCCGCCTACGATGATCATGACGGGTGATCACGACGACCGTGTCGTTCCCGGCCATTCGTTCAAGTTCGCTGCGGCGCTGCAGGCGGCACAGAGGCCCGGATCGACGGCCCCGATCCTCATCAGGATCGAGACGTCGGCCGGGCACGGGGCAGGCAAGCCCACCGCGAAGGCGATCGCGGAACGGACGGACTTCCTCGCCTTCCTCGATGCCACGGTGGGCCTGGTGCAGCCGCGCGACGAGGCGAATGCCACTTGATCGATGGCCTGCCCACGTGGTGGCGATCCCTGGACCGTTGCCCTCGCGTGAGGGCGCGGATCCTGTCGCGGCGAGCCGCCTTTAGGACGCTGGTCCACTGGGCCAGTTCGTACCCGCCGAAACGGATTCACTCCGCCCATGGTGCCCGCCCCGCTCGAGCTTGGTCCTATACCTCATTTGAGCGGCAACCATTCACCGCGCGGAGCGCGCCGGGGTTCTTTCGGCTCGACGGGCGTTGTAGCTCACCACTTTTGCCCGCTTCTCCGCCGCCTGTTCCCGGCGGTTACGCTCGCTGAGGTGTCCGTAGCTGCCGTGATCCTCGCCGCCGGCGCCGGGACTCGCTTCAACCGGGAACATCCCGAGTCCAGCCCGGGTGCCAAGCTTCTCGCCAAGGCGCGTGGCAAACCCCTCATCGAATGGGCGATAGCCCCAGCTGTTGAGGCCGAGCTCGACGAGCTCGTCGTCGTTTGTGGCGCCGCCGACCTGAGCGGCGTGGTCCCCGAGAGCGCGACGCTGCTGCGCAACGACGACTGGGCCCTCGGGCAGGCCACCTCCTTGCGGGTCGCGATCGACTGGTGCGCCCGCCAGGGACACCTCTCAGCAGTCGTCGGCCTCGGCGATCTCCCCGGGCTCACGGCCGAGGCGTGGAGGACGGTAGCTTCGGCGCGCGGCGGCCCGATCGTCTTCGCGACCTACCACGGCTGTCGTGGTCATCCGGTGAGGCTCGACGCCGAGATCTGGTCGCTCCTCCCGATCAGCGGCGAGGAGGGCGCCCGCTCGCTCGCCAGACGTCGCCCGGAGCTCGTGACAGAGGTAGCGTGCGAAGGCACTACGGCCGACATCGATACTCAGGAGGACTTGCGCCGATGGAGCTAAACGACGAATCCGACAACGGCGCTGCAAGCGCCGAGAACGAGGCACCGGTCGAGAAGCCAGAGGCGACCAAGCGCCCGAAGAAGTCCAAGCCCGCCGACGAGTCCGACATCGAGGCAGAGGTCGAGGCCGAGATCGAGGCCGACGTCGCCTCCTACGAGGCAGAGGTCGAGTCCGAGGTTGCCGAGTCAAAAGTGGAGGCCGAAAAGGAGGCCGTGGCCGCCCAGTACGACTCGCCCTGGGTCCCGACTAGCCCGCCCGACGAGAATAGGCAGTCGCTCCTCAGGCGCCTGTCGCCCTATTTGACAGTGGCAGGGGTCCTTCTCATCGCGCGGATCGTCGTCTACTCACTCCGGCGCCGCCGCCGGTGAGCCAAGGCGACTGGGAGGCTGTCGCCGCGCTGCTCGGAAGAGACCCCCTCGGGGCCTTCGAGGTCGTGGTCCGCGACCCAGCCGGGGGCCCGGTCGTCATCTTGAACTCCCCGCTCCTCGACGACGGCACGCCCATGCCCACCCGGTACTGGCTCGTCGGGCGGGCGGAACGGGAAATGGTGAGCCGTCTCGAGTCGATGGGCGGGGTTCGCGCGGCCGAAGCTGCCGTCGACGCAACTGAGCTCGAGGCCGCGCACAGGCTCTACCGGACCCTTCGTGACACGGCCCTGCCGCCGGGCCACATCGGCCCGAAGCCGGCGGGCGGGGTCGGGGGGACTCGTCGCGGTGTGAAGTGCCTGCACGCCCATCTCGCCTGGTACCTCGCCGGCGGCCCGGACCCCGTGGGGCGATGGACGTGCGACAAGCTCGACCTCGATTCCACCTCCTTCCAGGTCGCACCGCCTCGCGTTCGGGCTGCCCGCAACATCAAAGGGAGCGGGTCATGAGAGCCGGCGGACCGGTCGCAGCCGTCGATCTCGGTACGAACTCCACCCGCTTGCTGGTAATCGACGCGAACGGTCAGCCGCTCGAACGCCTGATGCGGATCACGCGGTTGGGCGAGGGCGTGGACGGATCCGGGCGCCTCGCCGAGGAGGCAATGCGGAGGACGACCGACGTCCTCGCCGAGTTTGCAAAGGTGATGGGCGACCTCGGCGTGGGTCGTGCCCGGGCGACCGCGACCTCGGCTGCGCGCGACGCCGAGAACGCGGACGTATTCGCACGTCGTGTGGCCGAGGTGATCGGCGTCGTCCCAGAGGTGCTCGACGGCAATGAGGAGGCGCGCCTCACCTACCTCGGAGCGACCTCCGAGCTCGATCCCGATGCCGGCCCGTACCTCGTCATCGACGTCGGCGGCGGGTCTACAGAGCTCGTCGGGGGCAGTCCGTCCGGTCTTCACGCCGTTTCGCTCGAGATGGGCTGTGTGCGTGTGACCGAGCGGTTCTTGGAGCACGACCCACCCCTTCGAGAAGAGCTGGACGCGGCAAGGGTCTATGTTCGCCGGCTCGTCGCCGGAGCGGTCCGAGTCGAGCCCGGCCTTGCCGGGGCCGCCCGGCTCATCGGTGTCGCCGGCACCGTTAGCGCTCTCGTTCGCCTCGAACAGGGCATCGTCGAGTACGACCGGAGCCGTGTCCACCATGCCGTGCTCAGCCTCTCGGTCATCGAGCGGCTGCTCGGCGAGCTGGCCGCCCTCAGCGTGGCGCGTCGAGTGAGCTGGCCGGCGCTGGAGGCCGAGAGGGCCGATGTGATCATCGGCGGCATGGCCGTGTTGACCGAGGCGATGGCCGTGCTCGGCTTCGACGCGTTGACGGCCTCGGAGTCCGACCTGCTCGACGGGGTGGCTGCAGAGCTACTCACCCGTTGAGCCGTCACGGGGCGAACGGCCCCGAGTCCGGAGCCCTCTGAGTCAATAAATCTTGGCCGATTAGGAATTTTCCTCTACCCCAGCACGTTCCCACCGTCATCCGCGACGATGGGAGACAGCCATGGCACACCCGGGCCGGTCCACAAACCAGGTGGTCCT
>JBEKMZ010000076.1:0-17587 GCA_049523315.1 Acidimicrobiales bacterium
ACTTTGGAAGTGCCCTTCTCAAGGGGGATACTGCTGCTTCGACACAGTCAGTTTCCCTTGTCGGAAGGGCCTTTCCGCGGATGCGCCCTAGTTAGGTCATGAGGACGCGTGAATGATCGGGGCTAGCTTGCCAGTGTGGAACTCCTCGTCCTGGGTGGCACTCATCATGTTGGCCGGGCGGTGGTCGAGTCGGCAGTGGCGCGCGGCTTCGTGGTCACCACTCTCACCCGTGGGCTGAGTGGGCGCTCGGCGCCCGGGACCAAAGCCCTGCACGGTGACCGGACGGACATCGCCAGCCTCCAGACCGCCTTGGGGTCGAGGTCATGGGATGCCGTCATCGACACCTGGAGCGGCGCGCCTCGTCATGTGCTGGAGGCGGCCACGATTCTCGCCGGTCGGGTCGGGCACTACGGGTACGTTTCGAGCCGTTCTGTGTACTCGTGGCCGATCCCGGTTGGCGCCGATGAGACGGCTCCGGTCGTCGATGGCGATCCGATGTCCCTCGACAGCTCCGACTACGCCACTGCAAAGCGCGGTGGGGAGATCGCCGTGCGGGACATCTTCGGCGACCGGGCCCTCGTAGCCAGGCCCGGTTTGATTCTCGGGCCCTACGAGCAGATAGGACGGCTGCCCTGGTGGCTCCGGCGAATGGAACGCGGGGGTCGAGTCCTGGCGCCCGGTCCGCCGGAGCGGCCCTTGCAGTACATCGACGGTCGCGACCTGGCCGATTGGATGATCTCTGCAGCCGAGGAACGACTCGGTGGCATGTTCAACACGATGAGTCAGCCAGGTTTCCTCACGATGCGCGAGCTTCTCGAAGGCGTCCGGGAGGTGTCGGGGAGCCGCGCCGAGCTCGTTTGGGCTTCGCCGCAGATGGTGGAACAAGCAGGCATCGAGGCATGGACCGAGCTGCCGATTTGGCTTCCGCCCGACGGCGAGGCTGCCGGGCTGCACGCGGGTGACGTCACGGCCGCGTTCGAGCACGGGCTGAGGTGCCGCCCGTTCGCAGCGACCGCCGCAGACACTTGGCGCTGGCTGCAGGCCGAGGGCGACCCGAAAGCGCTGTCCGAAGGATCGGTTGGGCTGGCCACCGCAAAGGAGGAGCAAGCCCTCGATTCTTTCGGCATATGTGAGACAAAAGAGTGGTGAGAGCCCTCCGCCCAACGGAGCGGACAACTGTCAGTCCCGGCGATCGCCGATCTGTGACGACGGGGCTCCGACCATGGCTCGCTGATGGCGGCCGGCTCTAAGCTGTCTGGCGACGACGCCGAGCGGGGGGACCGTGATCAGGAGAACAAGGTGCCTGGTGGCAAGCGCGGTGTGTGTCGCCGGACTGTGCGGCTCATTGGGAACCCTTAGCGGTGTTTCCGGAGCAGCCACGAAGATCCCGAGTGTGAATGGAATCTGGCTCACATACTCGTGGGCCAAGGGAGCTGGCCAACCGAGCAGCCCAAATCAGGTCTTCGTGCTGAGAGACAAGCCGGGTTCTACCCATTTCACAGGGACATGGGGGGAATTCAAGGTTGTGGGGACCTTCTCGCCTACGATGGGCAAGGCAACACTTGTGGCGGGTGTCCAACCAGGTGTCACCCAAACGACGAACTTCTACGTCAAGTTCGTCTTCAAGTCTGTGAGCACAGCTCAGTCGAACCACCCCACGTTTTCAGGGACGTTCGACTATGTGAAAAGGGCGACAGGCCAACCCGTACCGCACAGCACCGGGAACACCAAGGCCAAACGGTGCTCGTACCAGACGAACGCGAAAGCCTTAGCTCTGTGCGGGGTGAGTTGAGCCACCCCTCGCTGTGAGCGATAAGTGAGCCCGCCTTCGTAAGCCGCCGAGTACCGGCAGTCCTGCTGGTCGCTCCACCGCCCTGGATCGCAACTGAGCTTCAGGCGCGCGTTCGACTCCTTCGAGCCGCGTGCCCGAGCACTCTGCGGCAATCTGCAATGCTCCCGTCGTGCGTGAGTTGTCGCCAACCGAGTGGGCGGTTCTCGGGCTGCTCAGCCTGCGATCCGTCCATGGCTTCGCGCAGGCCAAGAGCCTGTCCGCCGAAGGCGATTTCGGGCACGTCTGGACGGTGCCGCGTCCACTCGTGTACCACGCCCTCGACACCTTGCACGCCGACGGTCTCATCGTGGTGGGCAGCGCCGAACCCGGCGGGAACGGCCCATCACGGAGAAAGGCCGCCGTCACTGAGCAGGGCAGGAAGATGCTCCTCGACTGGGTAGGCGAGCCGATGGGACATGTACGGGACGCACGGACATTGCTGCTGCTCAAGCTCGTCATTACCGACGAGCTCGGCCTCGACCCGACAGAGCTCCTCAGGTCCCAGCTCAGGGTTGTAAGAGAGATCGAGGCCGGCCTGAAGCTGCAGACAGCCCGGGTTACTGCCGAAGGTGCCCGCAAGGTGCTCCTCTTCCGCCTGGAGGCGGCGCGTGGCCTTGGTCGATTCCTCGTGGCTCGGGCCATCGAAGCCGATGCCTCCGGGCCGACCCCGTAACGAGAAGGCGTAGGTCACGATCCCGACTCCTGGCCCACGATCAAGGCAAAAGCCGCTGGAAGAGACGGCCTGAGGCGAAGTCCCGCCTCCCGGCCGGAGGTCGCAGACCCCAACGGACCAGGTGGCGGCCACCACCTAGTCCGATGGGGATGCTGGCTTGGTGGCGCGACGACCCGATCTCTGCGAGAACAGACTCGGTGGGAAGAGGCGAGCTGATCGAGCGGTCGGAGCTGGGCTTCGCCTGGTACCGCTTCAGGGCCGCGTTCAGGCACCGCTGGAGCGGCTACGTCGGCATCGTCTTGCTGGTGGGCCTCGTCGGCGGACTGGCTATGGGCTCCATCGCGGCGGCACGGCGAACGGCGTCCTCGTTCCCGGTGTTCTGGGCCAGTACGAACCCGTCAGACCTCGTAGGAGGAACCGGGTTGCTCAATCCGACCATCGGCCTCGACTCCGGCTACAACCCAGCGCTGGTGAAGGCCATCTCCCGCCTGCCACATGTCGCCCAGGTGGAGAGCCAGTCGGGCATCGACTTCCTCCCGCTGCAGCAAAACGGCCTTCCGCTCAACGCCCCCAACTTCTACACGCCGGCTGCCGGCAACGGCTACGGGAGCGTCGACGGCCTCTACTTCGACCAGGACAAGGTGACAGTGGTAGAGGGCCGCATGTCGAACCCGAACCGTCCGGACGAGCTCATGTTGAGCCCCTCGGGGGCATTGGCCCTCGGCGTGCACGTCGGCAGCGTCTTACCGGTGGGCATCTACACGAACGCCGAGACGGAGCTGCCCGCCTTCGGCACAGCGAAGGTCAAGCCCATCCGGGTCATCGACGAGCACGTCGTCGGGATCGTGCTGTTCAACACCGGTGTCATCGAAGACGAGGTGGATGCGTCGAGCGTGCCGAACAACCTCTTCACCCCGGCACTTACCCAAGAGCTCCTTCGGTGCTGTGTCAACTACACCGAGAGCGGCGTCCGGGTGAGCGGCGGTACCCGCAACATCGCTGCTGTCCAGGCCGAGCTCACGCCGCTCCTCCCGAAGGGGTTCCCGACCTTCTCCGGAGCCGAGTCCACTGTCGTCGACAAGGCGCAGCGCGCGATCAAGCCCGAGGCGCTCGCCCTCGGTGTCTTCGGTGCCATCGTCGCCCTCGCGGCCGTGCTCATAGCCGGCCAGGTGACGAGCCGCCAGCTCCGCCTCGGTGCTGGCGAACGCGAAGTGCTGCGCGCCCTCGGGGCGGGTTCGCTCATGACATCGAGCGACGGTCTCATCGGCATCGGCGCCGCCATCGTCGTCGGCGCCCTGCTGGCAGCCGCCGTGGCCGTGGCACTTTCCCCTCTCGCCCCGCTCGGGCCGGTGCGGCCCGTCTATCCCTATCCCGGGATCTCCTTCGACTGGACCGTGCTCGGTTTCGGGGTGCTCCTCCTCGTCGTCCTGCTGGGCGCCATCGCCGGGGTCGTGAGCTACAGGGAAGCGCCCCACCGCAGTGCCCAGCGAGGCCTCCGGGTCCCGGAGCGGCCCTCGAGCATTGTCAGTGCTGCAGAAGCGGCTGGCCTTCCCGCCCCGGCGGTCGCAGGGGCGCGCTTCGCGCTCGAGGCTGGCAGGGGCCGCAGCTCGGTGCCCGTCCGCTCTGCCATCTTCGGGGCAGCAATGGCGGTAATCGTGGTCGTGGCCACCGTCACCTTCGGCGCGAGCCTCGACTCGCTGGTCTCCCACCCCGCCCTCTACGGCTGGAACTGGGACTACATGCTGGCCTCCGGCGGCGACATCCCCCAGCGCCAGGTGACGACGCTGTTGGCGCACGACCGCTACATAGCTCAGTGGTCGGGCGTCTACACCGGCCTGCTCCAGATCGACGGCCAGGACGTGCCCGCGCTCGGAGAGAGCCCGGGCGCGGCTGTGGCACCGCCGCTGTTGTCGGGCCACGGGCTGGACACAAGCGGCCAGATCGTCCTCGGCGCGGTCACCTTGAGCCAGCTCCACAAACACCTGGGCGATCTCGTAGAGGTGAGCAACGGCACCTCGACGGCGCGACTGCGCGTGGTCGGCACCGCGGCCATGCCGACCATCGGCTCCACGATCGGCGAACACCTGGAGATGGGCACGGGAGCAGTCCTGTCCTACAGCCTCATCCCGGCGGTCGAGCGCAACCCGTTCAACAACCCGATCACAGGCCCGAACGCGATACTCGTACGGTTGCGCAGCGGCTCTAGCCGCTCGGCCGGGCTGCGGTCGCTGAACAGGATCGCGGCGGCCACGACCAACACAGCGAACTTCGGCGTCACCGTCACCGGGGTCCTCCGCCCCGCTGAGATAGTCAACTACCGCTCCCTCGGCGACACCCCGGTCTACCTCGGAGCCGGGCTGGCCGCGGGTGCTGTAGCGGCCCTGGCGCTCACCCTGCTCGCCTCGGTCCGCCGGCGTCGGCGGGATCTCGCCCTGTTGAAGACGCTCGGGTTCACCGGACCTCAGCTTGCAGCCGCGGTGGCCTGGCAGTCGACCATCGCGGTGGTGATAGGGACCGTCGTGGGCGTGCCCTTGGGGATCGCGCTCGGCCGGTGGCTCTGGGACCTGTTCGCGCGCAGCATCCACGCCGTCCCTGCGCCTGACGTGCCGGTGCTCTCGGTGACTCTCATCGCGCTCGGTGCGCTTGCTCTGGCCAACGTGGTGGCGGCCGTACCTGGCCGCCTCGCCGCACGGACGCCGACGGCACTGCTGCTCCGCTCGGAGTGACACCACCGCCCGACGTGCAGCACCCAAGGCCTGGGCGCCTCACGCGGGCCGTAGTCTCCAATCGCCGTGACTGTCACCGACAACGCCGACGAGCACCGCTTCGAGTTAAGGGCCGAGGGCGAACTGGCCCATCTCGACTATCGCCGTGGAGGCGGCCGCCTCGTGCTGGTCCACACCGAGGTCCCCAAGGCGCTCTCGGGACGGGGCCGCGGGGGCGAGCTCGTCGAGGCCGCCGTCGACACGGCCGTCTCGCATGGTCTGACTGTCGTTCCGGCTTGCTCGTTCGCAAGCGCGTTCTTGCGCGGGCATCCCGAAATCGCGAGCCGGGTGAAGATCAAATGGCCACGGGAGTGACCGAGATTTCACAAGCTCAAGCGCGCTCGGTCGCCTTGTCCTGACACCGCAGGCTTTGCGGGATGCGCGACTGCGGCGCCCGGCATGAACAAGCCGGTGCGACACACGCTTCGGACGACAACTGACATAGGGCCGACGCCAGCCGAACGACCCGGACGCGTTCGGGAGCAGTCAGCCGGGCGAGGGAACGAAGTGAGATGTCAGGAGTGGACAGCGCTCTTTTGCCGATCCTCGTCCTGTTCGTCGTTCTCGCGACCGAGTTCTGGGCCTACGAGGACGCGAGGGTTTACTCACAGCGGTGATCCGGTGGAGTTCTCCAACGGCTTTGGCAAATTGATGACACCCGGGGACTGGTTCTTCTGCTGCCTGGTGCTGTGGGTCGTGTTCTTCCCCATTTACATCACGACGCGGTCCAAACACCGCTGATGGGACGCGTCGGCGACAAGTCCGAGATCACCTCAAGCGTCCCGGGTCATCATCCGCCACGCACCAAGGGCCGTCCAGCCAACGAGCCAGGCGAGGATCACACAGACCGCCACGACCGTCGACTCCGGTACCAGCTGCGATGCCGCGTGTCCGCTAGGACCACCCCCTCCGCCTCCGAACGGCAGGGGCAGCGCGCTCGGTTCTAAGTGGGCGGTGGCAAGGCCGACTATCGCCCGCTGAAAGTTGATCATGTACGCGATGCGCGCCGTTGAAAGTAACGGCGTCAGGATGATCTCGAGCACGAACATCAAGATCACCGACACCGTTCTCTGGCCGAGCAGCGACGCCAGGCCGAGGCCGACGATGAAGCCGATGATCGCCTCGAGCTCCAGCCACAAACCTGTCTCGACCATCAAGGTGCCCGACGGGTACAAGAAGATCGTGGTGTAAGCCTCATAGTCCTGTCGTGCGATCTGAATGGCTTGAGCCTTGACGATGGCGGGGCTGGACCGCCCGGCGCCTGGTGGTGGAGACCCGCGCACGATCTTGACGCCACTGGAGCCGCCCGGCCCATTGCCACATGGGACGTTCACTGCGATGTTCCCGGCGTAGGGGAAGTCACAGATGGCCACGTCGGGGTGTTGCCCGGCCCAGGTCTCGAACGCGGGCAGCGACAAGCGGGCGGGGATGTTCGCACCGTCGTAGCTGATCGCCTTCGGAGCAGCGAACACGCACACCGTGCAGACGATCGTGAAACCGATCGCCACGAGCGGCAGGACGATCGCCAATCCGGCGGGGATCCGGGCCAAATAGAGCGCGAGCCGGGAACGGCCGGTGACCACCAGGTGGCGGAACATCCCCTCGGTGAGGTCGACCGAACCCGCGGTGCAACCGAGTGTCGCGGCGATGATGAAGCCGAAGACGTACATCACCCCGGCGACGAGATTCGAGTAGATGTTGTAACCACCCGCCGGTCCGTAGGTCCTCGGGGCGACGGCGTGCGCGACCAGTCGCACGATGAGAAAGACGGTGGGCAGACCTATGTTCACAGCGATCAGGGCAATCATGAGGCCGCGCCGCTTGCGCAACTCCATGAACCTGGTGGCGATCATTCCGCCCGTCGGCACCCAGGACCCGCGGTGATCGGACGCGACCTTGCTCTGTAGCGCGGCATAGGAGGTGCCCGTCATTCCGGGGCCCCCAGTCGGCTCGTGACCTGCAGGAACCATTGTTCGAGCGAGGCTTGGATCTCCTGGAGTCGGTACACCGATATTCCAGCTTCCACGAGGACGCGGTTGATCTCGGCGATGACCTCGCGCGCGGTCCCTGCCGGCAGGCTGATCCCGAGGCCGAGCTGGCCCACCTCGACGTGGGCCGCGATGCTCGTGGCGTCGAGCAAGGCACGGGCCCGGTCGGGCTCGGAGCACTCGACCTGCAGCGCTAAGGAAGCCCCCGCCAACAGCTCGGAGATCGGGCCTTGGCGGATAATGCTGCCCCGATCGACGATCGCGACCGCATCACAGGTCCGCTCGACCTCGTCCAGCAGATGCGACGAGAGCACGACCGTACGACCCTCGGCCACGAGGGAGAGGATCATGTCCCGCATCTCGCGCATGCCGGCAGGGTCGAGCCCGTTCATCGGCTCGTCCAGGATCAACAGCTCCGGATCGCCGATCAAACAGGCCGCGACTCCGAGGCGCTGACGCATGCCCATCGAGTACTTCGCCACCTTGTCGTCCGCGCGCCCCAGCATGCCGACTCGCTCGAGAGACGGCCCGATTCGGCCCGCCGCCTCCGGCTCGCGCGCGGCAGCCAGGATCTGGAGGTTCTGGCGACCAGTGAGATGGCGGTGGAACCGGGGCTCGTCGACGATGGCCCCGACCCGGGCCAGGGCCAGGTCCCTGCGCCGGGGGACCGGGTATCCGAGCAGCGACATCGTACCGGAATCGGCATGTGTCAGTCCCAGCAACACCCGGATGAGGGTGGTCTTGCCGGCGCCGTTGGGGCCGAGGTAGCCGAACGCGCACCCCCGGGGAACGAGCAGCTCCACGCCGTTCACGGCGACGTTCTCGCCGAAACGCTTAGTCAGCCCATGGGTCTCGACCGCCCATTGGCTCCCGGTCGATTCGACCGAGGCGTCCGGGAGCGTGGACAGGCTCATCTTTCTGTCTTGCCGCTCGAGCTGTGCATGATCCTTCTCCTCTTCCATGTTCCGGCACCCGGCTGCCGGGTCATTCTCAAGACCCAGCGGACCGACGCCCGCCGGGGTGCCCGTGTCCCATCATCACGACGTTTAAGACCTCTGACAATCGGGGATTACCCTGACTGCCCCTTAGTCGAGGTATCGCAGCACCGCTAGCACTCGCCGATGATCGGACTGGGACTCGGGCAGGTCAAGCTTGGTGAAGATGCTGGCGACGTGCTTTTCGACCGTGCCCTCCGAGATAACGAGCTCGGCCGCGATCGCCGCATTGGAGCGGCCCTCGGCCATCAAGGAAAGCACTTCTTTCTCACGGGCACTCAGCACCGATATCGTCCCGGCGCGCCGGGACGCACTGAGGAGCTGAGTCACCACCTCCGGGTCTAGCGCAGTCCCCCCCGAGGCCACCCGTTTGAGGGCGTCGACGAACTCGCCCACGTCGGCGACGCGGTCCTTCAGCAGGTAGCCAACCCCCGCTGCGCCGTCGGCGAGCAGTTCAGCGGCGTAACGGGTCTCTATGTACTGGGAGAACAGCAAGATGCCGAGGCCTTGGTGACGGCGACGAAGCTCGATGGCGGCGCGCAAACCCTCGTCGGTGAACGTCGGCGGCATGCGGATATCGACGATCGCCACGTCCGGGTGGTCTCGCTCCACCGAGCTGCGCAACGCCTCGGGCTCGCTCACCGCGTCTGTGACATTGAAACCTCGATCGACCAGCAGCTGGGCGAGGCCGTCGCGCAAGATGGCCGAGTCCTCTGCGATGACGACGCGTACCGGGTCGGTCATCTACGCATGAAGGGGCAGGTCGACAGTGATGACAGTTGGTCCGCCCGGTGGGCTCACGATCTCAAGTCGCCCGTCCACGGCCCGCACCCGATCGGTGAGGCCGGCGAGCCCGCTCGAGGACGACCCGAGGGTTGATCGCCGCGCGCCGCCTTTGCCGTCGTCGCGCACGACTAAGCGCAACCAACGGCCCTGTTGCGCGCATGTGATGGACACCCGCGAGGCCTCGGCGTGCTGGGCCACGTTGGCTAACAGCTCAGCGACGCAGAAATAGGCGATCGCCTCGATCGCAGGTGTGGGCCGGTCCTTGAGCACGAAGGTGAGCTCGGTCCCGACGGTGCTGCGTGCTGACAGTGTCGCGAGCGCGCCTTCGAGGCCGATGTCGAGTGCCGGCGGATGGATTCCACGGGCGAGATCCCGGAGTTCGACGATGGCCTCCTTGGCACCGCGATGTGCATCGTTGACGAGCTCGGAGACCTGGTCGAGATCGAGGTGCTCAGGGTCGGCGAGTTTTTCTTTCAAAAGACCCAGGCGCATAGCGATCGTGACCAACTGAGCCTGGGTGCCGTCGTGCAGATCGCGTTCGATCCGCCGGAGGACGGCGGCTGACGCGTCGACCGTCTGCGCTCGGGCGCTCTCGAGCGAGCGCACCCGAAGCGTGACCGGATCGGGACCGAGCAGCGCCTGCATCAGGTACCTGTCTGCTAGGACCACGGCCCGGACAGCCCATGGGGCAGCCAGAAACAGGATCACGCCGCTGCAGAACATGGCCATGCCATGCAGCCACCCGGGACTGCCGATCGAGAGGTATCCCGGCGGGAACATGGCTGAGACCAAGCCGAACTCCTTCGGGCGGTACCCACCTCCCAAAGGCGTGATCAGGCACGTGAAGGCATCGAACCAAAGGCTGAAAGCCGTCAGGATCGCGAAGATCGCGAGCGGGACCTTCAAGGCGAGATAGGCGATCGACCGCCAGGCGGTCCGGTCCCGCAGCACGGACTGGAGCCAGCCGAAGAACCCCGGCCGCGCCAGGAAGGGATCGGGCTCGTCGATCTGCTCGCCGAGAACGCTTCGCGCCAACCGTCGCTGGAACCCGCCAAATCCCCTCGCACCCCGCAGGGAAGAGGCGATCACGACGAGGCCGAAGAAGGTGACGGCGAGGCCCACGCCGAGAGCCATCGTGAGGACGACAAATGCGAGCCCCAGCGCCGCCAGCGGCGCTCCGAGGACCAGGAACCACAGCTCCGACCAGGTCCGCCTCGTGAGCGGCGCCCGCAGGACGTCATGGACGAGCCCCCGGAGCTTTGTCCCGAGCTCGTCTGACAGCACGATCATCATCTTCTTGGGCCTGACACGGTTACGCACTCCGGGCTCATGATCTCTCCGATTTGTCCTCGGTTGCGCCGAACGGGCGATACCCACAAGTTAAAGAGTCTCCGCGGTCGTGGGAAGCCGGCCAACACGGCTTCTCCTCCGGGGGCTAACCCCCACTTGCACACCCCATTTCCCGGTGTCTTCCTACGACGCCCGGATTTGTGATCGCCTCGTGGTACCGACGGCTCCACTCACGCGACGGAAGCTCGGTGTTTTGGGAACGAATGGCAGAAACTTCCGAGCGCGCTGAACGGCTATTTTGCTCATCTCAATGACGGCAACCCAGATCGGAAGCGGCGCCGCTGGACAAACAGCGCTGAGCTGTGCCTGATCATCTCGGTCCATGAGCCGCTCGGAATCTGATGAGCCGGTAGATTCAGCCGATCGACAAGACTGACAGTGCTCCGCCAGTTGACGAGGCCTTCACAGCGTTCGCGAAACGCGCTCTTGAAGACGCCCTCGAGAATCGTCCCGACTGGGCGACCGCGCTCGGGGACCATCGCTACGACACCGAGCTGCCTGATGCGAGCCCGGCCGCCCTCGCGGCTTGGCGGTCAGCGATCGGCCGGCATCTCGATCACCTCGGCGGTTTCGAGATTGATGCGCTAGTCCCGGAGAATCGCGTCGACGCGCGTCTTCTTAAGAACGCCTTCGAGCGGCTCGCCTACGAGCTCGACGAGCTGCGAGAGCAAACATGGAACCCGATGGTGGCCAATCCAGGTCGGGCCGTCTACGAGCTGACTGCGCGGGCCTTCGCCCCGGCAGGTGACCGCCTGCGGTCGATCGCCGGCCGGCTCGCCGCCATCCCCAGATCCCTCGCCACCGCCCGGGCAAGCCTCGGCTCGATGCCCAAGGTGCATCTTGAGACCGCACTCAGCCAGTTCGCCGGCACCTCGTCGCTGATCGTCAGGGAGATCGATCGCTTGATCGCGCGCTCACCGGCGAGCCGGGCCGAGATCGAGGAAGTGCGCCCGGGCGCCCTCGAGGCGATCGAGGTACACCGAAACTGGCTCGGCGGCCGCTTGGCCGCCTCCGAGCACGACCAGTCGTTTCGGGATCCCCGCATCGGCGCCGAACGCTTCACACGCAAGCTCGCGCTCGCGCTCGACGCGGAGAGCGATGCCGGGTCGATCCTCTCGCGTGCCGAGGCCGACCTCGAGCGCGTCACCGAAGAGATCACCGAAGCGGCCTCCCGCCGTCTGTCGCGCCCCCGGGCCTCGCCGGGCCTCGTGCGAGACGCCCTCAATGCCCTGTCCGCCGACAGCCCGGACAACGAGACGATCCTGGAACTTGCGCGATCTGCCCTCGAGGCCCAGATCGCCTTCGTGAAAGAGGCGGACGTCGTGAGCACGTACGCGGACTCCTTCGAGGTGGTCCCGATGCCCGAGATCGACCGGGGCGTCGCCGTCGCCTATTGCGACTCGCCTGGCCCGCTCGAGACCGCGGATATACCGACCTTCCTCGCGGTCTCGCCGACTCCGGCCGAGTGGACCGCGGAACGGACAGTGTCGTTCTACCGTGAGTACAACCGCCACCTTGTGCAGAACCTGATGGTGCACGAGGCGATGCCCGGGCACATGCTCCAGCTTCAGCATTCGAGGCGCTTCGTCGGCTCGAGCCCGCTCCGAGCCGCATTCCGCTCGGGCTCTTTCGTCGAAGGCTGGGCGGCGTACTCCGAAGCCTTGATGGTCAAGTTGGGCTACCCGGGAGAGGCCGATCCTGGTGCACTGCAGCTCCAGCAGCTGAAGATGCAGCTGCGCACGGTCCTTAACGCCATCATCGATGCCAAGGTCCATGCCGAGGGTCTCGGCGAAGAAGCGGCTATGGAGCTCATGATCGAACGCGGCTTCCAAGAAGAAGGGGAGGCAGCCGGGAAGTGGCGCCGTGTGCTTCTCACCTCAACGCAGCTCTCGACCTACTTCGTCGGCTACAGCGAGGTGAGCGGCCTCGTCGCCGATCTGTGTCATCGCCATCAGGACTGGACCTTGCGAACGCTCCACGACCAGGTCTTGAGCCACGGCTCGCCGGGCGTTCGCCACCTACGAACGCTCATTCAGTAGGCAAAGCGCAACGTGCTCTCCGCCTCGCCACGGCTGCTCGGCGCACCCGGAAGCGGCCTCTCAAAGATCCACCCAGCCGGATCGTGCGTACCAGTGACCACCGGACTTGAGGTGCTCGACGGCGGCCCGTTCCAGGCTCGTCCTTTGTGGCAAGTCATCGAGATGATCCAGTGGATCGGGGACGCGGAAGACGAACTCGAGCATTGCTTCGTCATATTCAACTTTTCCGGGCACGAGCTCGAACCGGCGCTGGAACCGGACGATGTTCGACTCAGCCGGTAGCCATTCGGCGAGCTGCTCATCGAGCAACCACGACCAACAGGTGGCTAACCGACGCGTCTGTTCGCGGAGCGGGAAGTACTTGGAAAAAAAACCCTTTGCCATCTCGAACGAGTCGTCGCATGCCGCGGGGCTCAGTGAACCGGACACGGGAATGTGGACACCGACACAGAAGTCCCCTTGCTCGAACCCGGTGCCCCGCCTCCGCGCCTCCTCGGGCGGATACCAATCCGGGCTCTTGTCCCCGGATCCCAGATGGAACCAGTTGAACTGCAAGCGTCCAAGGTCGAATACCTCAGCGCGCAGGCACACTGTCACCCACCACCCAGCGTCCACACCCGTGGCACCATAAGTGCGCCGGTGGATCGACATATGGCGTCCGAGATCGGCCGTTGAGGCCCAGGAGATGTCCTCGGCAATACCCAGTGCGCGGTGCCACGCCATGGTGCGCGGCATCATCGCCAAGAACACATGAGCCATGAAGCATCGACGCTGCGAGCCACATGCCTCCTCGCGTCCTATCCAGGTGGGAAAAGTGAAATGGGACCTGTCAGGGTGGCCCATCGCCTGGGACAGCCAGTGACATGACCGCTCCAGAAGCCACCACCACTCCGGCGATCCGCCACGTGAAGGAAGTGTGGCGACGACCTCTGCAGCGTCGGCCTCCGTCACGTCCAGACGCCGGAGCAGATCCTCGGCTTCGTCAGCACCTGGAAGAACGACCTCATAGGGTGGCTCGCCCACGGCATCGAGGCTCTCCGCCCAACACCTTTCTGACTTGTCAAAGCCGAGAGCCTCCGCCACAGCTAGGCCAGTGCGTGCAGTCATCCCTGCAGCCAGACGCGCGACTGGCCTGGCGTTGGTCCTTCGACGGGACGGTAGTTGGCACCGATGGCGTCGAGCCGTCTCAGATGTTGGTGTACGCGGCTTTGGTATTCCTCGAATGGGCGGGTCCCCTTGGGGTCCTCCAAGTGTTGAAATGTGCCACCCACAGGAGACACCACGTAGGTGCAGTGCTCGAAGGTGGCAAGGGAGCAATCAGCGGCGGACAGGGGAGTGATCCTAGCTTGACCGGCACTTTCGCTAGTACACGTTTCTCCTGGAAGGCCCGACCTAATGGATCTGGGGGGCCACGAACTTGGACTGCGGCGCTGCACCAGCTCCGCAGCTGTTGGCGAAATATCCTCACAGTCGATCTGGCGCGTCAGCTCTATTCGGTTGGGTCGGCGTTCCGGGCGATGTTCTGTGCGCGACCGCCTACCGACTGACGGGCACCTTTTGGACAGAGCCAGTTGCCACCTCCCGCAGGCCAGTAGCTGGCAGTTCTGGGCATCGGACCGATCTCTCGGGTGTGCTAACACGAGGCTTTGGCGGGTGGGCTGACCACCTTGGTAGCAAACTTGGAACCAGCCAGACTCCGTATGCAGCTAGGACATCGGCCGTAGCAGGGGGGAAGGAGTGCCGTGCGTGGGCAGGTTGTGAGGGTTGCCTGGTACCGCTTCAGGGCAACTTTCGGCCGTCGATGGGGCGGTTATCTGTCGATCGTGTTGCTCATCGCGCTGACGGGCGGGGTCGGCATGGGCTCCATCGCTGCCGCCCGGCGCACCCAGGCATCGTTCTCGGTGTTCCTCGCAAGCACCAACCCTTCCGATCTGCAACTGACCGAGGTGTACGGCCCGAACCTGACGGGCGACCTGGCAAGGCTTCCCGGCGTCGAAGCCGTTGAGGCCGCCAACGTGGGCCTCACCGTGTTCCAGCTCGCGCCGAGTGGCGCCCCGATCATCACACGGGACGCACTGTTGGGTGAGTCGCAACCTCTCGGCAGCATCAACGGCGAGTACTTCGATCAGGACAGGGTCACCCTGACGGAGGGTCGCATGGCCGACCCGGCCCGAGAGAACGAGTTCGTCGCGACAGCTGAGATGGAACGCCTGCACGGCTGGCACGTGGGCGAGACCCTTCTGATGGGCTTTTACACGAACGCGCAGAGCACCCTGCCCGACTTCGGGACGGCAAAGGTCAGACCCCGGCTTCGCCTCGAGATGCACCTCGTCGGCACCGCCGTGTTCAACAACGAGGTGGTGCTCGACGACGTCGATCGCTACCCGACTTACGCCCTGTTCACCCCCGCGGTCACTCATTTGTTTGGCGGACCCCAGTACACGACCTACGGCCTCAAGCTCCGTGACGGCGCCAAGGGCGTCTCGGCCGTGGAACGCGAGATCATTGCGGCTCTTCCACCGGGGACCACGTACAACTTCCATGTCACCTCGATCGTCGAGGGACAGGTCAACCGCACCGTGAAGCCCGAGGCAATCGCCCTCGGCGTTTTCGGCGGCATCGCGATGATCGCGGCGCTGCTCATCGCCGTCCAGATGATCGCCCGCCAGCTCCAGGCCAGGGAGGAGGACATCGAGGTGCTCAGCGCCCTCGGTGCGAGCCGCGCGATGTCGGTCGGCGACGGGCTCTTCGGCATCCTCGGCGCCGTCGTTGCCGGGTCGCTTCTAGCAACCGCTGTCGCCGTCGTGTTGTCGCCGCTTTCGCCGCTCGGCCCGGTGCGAGCGGTGTATCCCACCCCGGGCGTCTCCTTCGACTACGCGGTGCTCGGTCTCGGGCTCTTGGTGCTGATCTGCGTGACCGGCGCGGCCACCGCCACCCTCGCCTACCGCTCGGCGCAAGTTAGTCGCCGCCAGAACGTCGCGACTAAACCGGCGCGGACCTCGGGCGTGGCGCGTCTTGCCGCGGACGCGGGAGCGCCGGCATCAGCAACCGTCGGAGTCCGCTTCGCCCTTGAGCACGGCCGTGGTCGCACTGCGGTCCCGGTGCGTTCGGCGCTGTTCGGCACCGCCCTCGCCGTGCTGATCGTCGCCGCGACGCTCACCTTCGGCAGCGGCCTCGACACATTGGTCTCCCATCCCTCCCTCTACGGCTGGAACTGGACTTACGCCCTTTCGTCGGACTACCTCATCCCTCCGCAGTCTCGGACGCTCCTCGACAGGGACCCGGATGTTGCCGCCTGGTCCGGGGTGAACTTCGCCAACGCCCAGATCGACGGCCTGACCGTGCCAATTATCCTGGCGGGCACCAACGCCGCGGTCACTGCTCCCATGTTGTCGGGGCACCAGATCGAGGCGGACAATCAGATCGTCCTCGGCGCGGCGACCCTCGCCCAGTTGCACAAGCGCGTCGGTGACTACGTAATGGTGTCCTACGGGACGCCTAAGGACGAACCCGTCTACGTTCCCCCGACGAGCGTGCTGATCGTCGGGACGGCAACATTGCCCGCCGTCGGGAACGCGCAGACCCTTCACACCTCCATGGGCACCGGAGCGATAATCCCCATTGGGATCGAGCCGCCCGCGTTCCAGAAGTTCCTCCAGAATCCCAATCCGACGCTGAACGGACCGACGATGGTCTTCATCCGATTGCGACCTGGCGTGAGCCCCGCGGCAGGGCTAGCCAACCTCAAAAAGGTCGCAGAGGCGGGAACCAAGGTGTTCCTGGCGCTTCCGGACGGCGCCGGCGCGGGGGGGAGCGTCCAGGTGCTGGCAGTCCAGTATCCAGCCGAGATAGAGAACTACCGCTCGATCGGCGCCACCCCGCTCGTGCTCGCAGCCGGGCTCGCCCTTGCGGCGATCATGGCCCTCGGCCTGACCCTCGTGGCCTCGGTGCGGCGGCGCCGACGCGACCTCGCGCTCTTGAAGTCGCTCGGCTTCACGCAAAGACAGCTCACGGCCTCTGTGATCTGGCAGGCGACCGTCATGGCGGTCATCGGGGTCGTCGTCGGGATTCCGCTCGGCATCGCTCTCGGACGCTGGCTGTGGGTCCTGTTCGCCCGCGAGATATACGCCGTGCCGGCGCCCACCGTGCCGGCTCTGCCTCTCATCCTGGTCGGCCTCGGCGCACTCCTGCTCGCGAACGTCGTCGCGGCGCTCCCCGGAAGGTATGCCTCGCGCACGCCGACTGCCCTCGTGCTGCGGGCGGAGTGAGCGCACCGCGAACCGAATCACCGGAGCTGGTGCCGGTGCCGCCGGGAGGAGCCGTTGCTGTCATGCCTGTCGCGCCAGAACGGCAGGCTTGCCAACCCGTGCGAGCGCAGGTACGCCGCGCCCGAGTCGGCGTTACGCGCGTCGGCGGCATGGATCCGCTACGTGCCGGGGGTGGGCCTGGTACGGCACGAGGAGCGTCGCCAACACCACAGTGCATTAACGTGGCCCGAGGGAAAGGCTACGTTGCGTCCGCCGAGTCCTGAGTCCCGATGGTGGCTGGCCGGCCGTTCGAAATCGTCCTTGCGTACGGAAGCAGCCACTCCACGGTTGTGGGGATGCCAAGCCGATCAAAGGCGTTCCATAGTGCCATCAGTACCTTTGATACTGACTCGTCGTGATGAGCGTTGAAGACCTCGTCCATCGCGGCGGCGAGAGCGACGCGTTGAGATTCGACCTGTTCGCTCCACTCGCTGGCTAGATCATCTGCCACTTTTCGCCCGCTTGTTTGTCTGTCGCGCCAGGTCTTAGATCTGACACTTTGCACTCTACCGTCATGCGCGCGGATGCCGACGTACGTCACGCTGGGTGCAGGTGAGGCGCGGCACAAGGGACCTTGCCAACACGAGAGTGTGGTAATGGGGCCTGAAGGCGGCTAAGGGGCTGAGTGACGGGGTGCCGTCGGCTCGGCAGTAGGTCGCGTGAGAGTCAGACATGGCGTTGAACACTGCGGGACGCGCGATCGGTGGAACTGGTGGGACAGCCCGCAGCGCCCGTATCTGATGTCATGAAGGAGCGCAGCGCCGCTCTCGCGTGACCGGTTCGGTGGTGCGAACCGGCCGCCGATTCCAATGAGGATCCATGGCCGCGATTCCAGCGAACCACCGGAGTTCCT
>JBEKMZ010000077.1:0-17472 GCA_049523315.1 Acidimicrobiales bacterium
CGCCAGCAAGGGCGGCATCTGGATGCTCACTCGCAATCTCGCGCTCGAACTCGCACCGCACGGGATCACGGTCAATGCGATCGGGCCCGGGCTGGTCGTCCACACGAGGCTGGGCGGAGGCACCTCGGAGGAGTACCTCGACTCCGTCGTCCCCATGATCCCGCTCGGTCGCGCGGGCGAGCCGGACGACATCGCCGGGCCGGTGTCGTTCCTGTGCTCGGACGACGCGGCGTATGTGACAGGGGCGATGTTGTTCGTCGACGGTGGCATGCTCCTCACGGCGCACACTTGAGGTCGTGATGAGCTGGAGGCTCGGCATCGTGGAGGTCGGGATCATCCCCAGCCTCCCTCTCAACTTGTATCTTCCCGACGCATCGCCAGATGCGTTGATCGACCCGCCTTGTTACTGCTATCTCGTATCGGACGGTGAGCGGAACGTCATCGTCGACAGCGGGCCCGATCGGGCTCTATCCGCTGCGGCGGGCCTCGAGATCATGGGTGAGACCTCTGATCTTCTCGCCGCCGGCCTGAAGGCGTGGGGCGTCGGGCCGGCCGAGATCGACTGCATAGTGCATACGCACCTGCATCACGACCACATGCAGAACGACCTTATGTTCCCCAACGCCTCCGTGCACGTCCAACAAGCCGAGCTTGCATGGGCCACCAGTCCCGACTGCGGCCGTTTCTACGTCGGAGTCGGAGAGATCGTGACGGCTCTCGGGGACAGGTTGCACACTCTCGACGGCGACGCCCAGCTCTTTGCGGGCCTAGGTGTCGTGTTCAACGGAGGCCATACGCCAGGACACCAGTCGGTAATCGTCGACACGACCGAGAGCGCCGTCTGCCTGTGCGGAGACATCGTGTCGCTGTTCGCGAACGTCGAAGTCGTCGGATCGATCTGCCCGAACGTCGACGAGACGGCCGCATTCCTCGATCGCGCCCGGGCTGCCGGCTGGGAAATGGTCCCCAGCCACGACCCGAAGCTTCGAGGGCACCGATGGTACGTCAGTCCAAGTGACGATAAGCCTGTGGCCGGTCCCGGAGTGGGAGGAGAAGGTGGTCATCTTCCATGAGTTCGTACACCGATGAAAGTGCTAGAGAGACAGTTGACTTACTCGTGTTCGGCGGGGACATCGTCACGATGGGCCCCGGCCGCGAGGTCATCCGTGGTGGGGCGGTGGCGGTTCTCGAAGGCAGGATCGCCTGGGTCGGCACTTCAGCAGAAGCCCGGTGGCGCTTCGGAGCGACTCAGAGGATCGAAGCCGCGGACCGAATAGTGCTGCCCGGACTCGTCGACACCCACTTCCACACGGCCCAACAGCTTCTGCGTGGCAAGATCTCCGAGCTCGCCCGCCGCCGACAGCTGAAGCTGCCGATCTGGCGGAACTACCTGATCCCCTTCGAGTCGGTGCTCACAGAAGATGACATGTACCTGTCCGCCCAGATCGCGTACGCGAACCTTCTTCGGGTCGGGACGACGTGTTTCACCGACGCTGGCGGGCCCCATCCCAACGAGATGGCCCGGGCCGCGATGGACCTCGGCATCCGTGGCCTCGTCGCGCTGTCCACAATGGACATCGGCGACGGGCTCCCCTCCTCGATGAAGTTCAGCACCGAGGAAGCGATCGACCGCAATGTCTCGTTGATCAAGGCCTGGGGCGTGTCCGCAGTGGACCAGCGGGTGGGCGCCTGGCTGTCGCTGCGCCAGCTCCTCGTGTGCAGCCGCGAGCTGTGGGAAGCATTCCGTGACTTGTCGGACGAGTCCGGCTCGCGCGTGCACATCCATCTGGCGGAGGGAACCTACGAGGTGGATTATGCGGCCGAACACTGGGGCAAGCGCCCCGCCGAGTACCTCGAGACGCTCGGCTTCCTCGGCCCCCAAGTGCATGCTGCGCACTCGATCCTGCTTTCGGCGAACGAGATCGACCTCTATGCCGAGCGACATGTGAGCGTGGCTCACTGTCCCTTAGGCAATTTCATAATTGGCGCACCCAAGGTGCCTGAGATGCGCCGCCGCGCGATCCGCGTGGGTCTCGGCACCGACGGGGCGTCGACTGGCAGCTTGGACCTGTTCGAGGCGATGCGGGTCTCCTTCGTGGCCATGCAGAGCAACTTCGGCACTCCGTGGCATGACCGCGCGGCCCTGTCCCTCGAGGACCTCTTGGAGATGGCGACGCTCGGAGGCGCCCAGGCGCTCGGCATGGGTGATCACATCGGCAGCCTCGAGGTCGGCAAGCGGGCCGACCTGGTCATAGCCAACCCGGGAAACTGGGACCTGCAGCCGGTCTACGACCCGATGTTCACGGCCTCGCGCGGCTTGACCGGGAGAGACGTGGAAACGGTCATCGTTGACGGGAAGGTAGTTGTCGAGAGCGGAGTCGTCGCGACCGTGGACGAAGCCGAACTGCGGGGACGCCTGGCGGAGCGTTGGCCCGTGATCATGGGTCGATTTGAATCAATCACGAACTGAGTGGTGACCGACTATGTCCGCGGACCTTGAAGTGACGGCGATCGAGGAGTACGAGGCGAAGACCCCGCTCTCTCGGAGCTACTTTGACCAGTTCTGCCGTCATCTGCCGGGGGGAGAGACGCGTTCTGTGACGCACTACGATCCTTACCCGGTCGTACTGGCCGAAGGTCACGGCGCCCTCGTCTGTGACGTGGACGGCAACGAGTACATAGACGTGCTGAACAACTACACCTCGCTAGTGCACGGACATGGCTTCGGGCCGATCACCGAGGCCGTGCAGGCGGTGCTCACCGGAGGCACCGTCTTCCCGGCTCCGCACCTTGGGTTGTTGGACCTGGCTTCGATGCTGACCGGCCGCTACCCGGCCGTTGGACGAGTGAGGTTCACCAACTCAGGTACCGAGGCGAGCCTGCTGGCCGTGCGAATCGCACGTGCCGCCACCGGGCGTCGACGCGTAGTGGTGTTCGGGGGCAGCTATCACGGAAGCATCCCCGAGTTCCTCGACGGAGGTGGACAGGCAGCAAGCATCCCCTACAACGACTACGAAAAGGCCATCTCCGCGATCGACTCCTCGGTCGCGGCCGTGTTCGCCGAGCCGTTCCTTGGTAGCGGCGGCGTGATCCCGGCCGCCAATGGCTTCCTCCACGCGATCGAGGAGCGTGCCCACGCGGTTGGCGCCCTGTTCGTCCTCGATGAGGTGCAGTCGCTCCGCAACGCGCTGCAGGGCATGCACGCCGAGCTCGGCCTCGAGCCCGACCTCCTCGTGATGGGCAAGATCATCGGCGGCGGATTCCCCGTTGGGGCGCTCGGTGGTGAGGCATCGCTCTTGGATCTCACCAGTGCGAGAGCGGGCGGCCGCCTGTCTCACTCCGGCACCTTCAACGGCAACGTCGTGACCACGCGCGCTGGGGCCGCGAGCCTGCGTGCACTCGACGAGATGGCCATCGCGGTGCTCAACCACCGGGCTCGCTCGCTCGCCGTGGAGATCGAGGCCAGGGCGCGCGCAGTGGGGGTCCCTGCATCGGTCACTCGGGCCGGATCGATCCTGCACGTACACCTCGCCGATCAAAAGCCCAGCACCCATGAGGCCGCCAGGTCCGTCCCGGCTGCATGGTCGTCGCAGCTGCACCTGGCCCTGTTGCTCGAAGGCGTTTACGCGGCGCCCCGCGGCATGCTCAATCTGTCCACCGTTTTGGACGACGACCGCCTCGCCCAGGTCGCCTCTGCCTATGAGAACGCGTTCGCTCGGATCCTGCCTTTCGTAAAGGCCGACCGACCCATAGATTCGCCGGCGAGGTGATGCCGTGACCAGCGCCGAGGCAGGAGAAGTGGAAACGAACGCTCTCGGGAGGGGACCGGATCATCTGATCAGGCCGGACATCGGTGCCAAGACACCGGTCTTCGTGCGCGGCGAAGGCGTCGAGGTGATCGACGACGAAGGTCGGCGCTATCTGGACGCCGCCTCAGGTGTCGGTGTCACCTGCCTCGGCTACGGAGTGACCGAGGTTATAGAGGCAATGCGTGCCCAAGCCGAGCAGCTTTGCTACTTGCACGCGCTACGTTTCGAGGCGCCACCCACCCGGGAGCTTTCCGACCTTGTCGCCAAGGTGACTCCTGGCGACTTGGACAAGGTCTTCTTCGTATCTGGCGGCTCTGAGGCGAACGAGAGTGCCTTCAAGTTCGCCCGGCAGTACTGGCTCGAGCGCGGCGAGCCGGAACGCTGGCGAATCGTCGGCCGATGGCCGAGCTTCCATGGCAACACGCTGGCGACGCTCTCCGCCGGATGGCATGTCGCCCGCCGAAAGAGAAATGCGCCCCTCCTGCTCGGGTTCCCCCACGTGGAGACACCGAACTGCTATCGCGGCTGCGGACACTGCCGTGAGTCCGGCGGCTGCAGCCTCGCCTGTGCCCGCGAGCTTGAACGTACCTTGATCGAGGTGGGGCCCGAGACCGTGGCGGCCTTCATTGCCGAGCCCGTCGTCGGGGCCGCAGCTGGAGCGCTCGTGCCTCCGCCGGACTACTTCCGTACCATCCGAGAGATCTGTGACCGCTACGGCATCCTGTTCATCGCCGACGAGGTAATCACCGGTTTTGGCCGGCTTGGTGCATGGTTCGGAGCGGAGCACTTCGACGTCCAGCCAGACATCCTGGTCTTCGCGAAGGGCATTGCTGCCGGGTATGCACCCCTCGGGGGTTTCGCAGCGCGGTCCTCGCTCATCGAAGCTTTCCTTGAGGGCTCGGGTCGCTTCGAGCACAACTTCACCTACGCGGGGCACCCGATCTCGGTTGCTGTCGGTGCCGCAGTGGTCAAGATCTTGCAGCGCGATCGTCTTGTCGAAAGAGTCGCGCACTTAGAGCGGCCTTTCTTCGAAGGTCTCCGCGGGCACCTTGGCAGCCTTGCGATCGTCGGAGACATCCGGGGCATGGGCTTCCTTGCCGGGATCGAGCTCGTGGCCGACCGGCCCAGTAAGCTCCCGTTTCCCCCACGCGCCGGGATTGCTGCACGCGCCGCCTCCTACTGCCTTGAAGAAGGCGTCGTCGTCTACCCGTGCTCCGGCGGCATCGACGGAGAATCAGGCGACTACCTGCTCCTCATGCCACCCTTCGTCACGAGCGAGTACGACCTCGACCAGATGGCCGAGCGAACCGGACGGGCCCTCGCCCGCCTCGGCAGTGAATTGCTATGAACCAGCGTTACCCACAACTGGAGGGACAACGAGATGCACCATGTTGACAACGCAGTCATGCCGACACACGACTGGCAGGGTCTGACGATCAGGGACCTCACTCCGCCCGAGGCCGGATGGCAGGCGTCTTTCATCGAGATCGACGTGCCGAGCGGAGCGGTGCATCCGCTGGCGCGCTCGACTAAATGCGAGACCTTCTACTACTGCGACAGCGGCGAGCTGGAGTTCGAGGTGAACGACCAACGATTCCAGGTCAAGTCGGGCGACTTGGTCGAGATCAAGGCCAACGAGTGGTACGGCTACCGGACGAGCTCCGGTCCCGCAAGGCTGCTGAGCTTCAATGTCCCGCCTTACGAGGCCGCAGCGACCGAATACCGGGACAGCTGAGGCAGCCTCGAGAGAGGAGGTGATGACATGGCAGACACGCGGCGCGTCCTGATCACGGGGGGTGCGAGCGGGATCGGGCGCGGGATTGCCACCGCCTTTGCTGAGGGCGGCGCAGCCATCGGGTTGATCGGCCGTCACGAGAACCGGTTGGCTGCGTGCGCCGAGGGCCTTGACACTCACTCGGTCATCTACCGTGTTGCCGATGTCTCCGATCGTGAACAGCTCCGGTACGCGATTGACGATATCGCCGAAGCCTTCGGAGGGCTCGACGTGCTTGTCAACAACGCCGGTATGGCTCACTGGGTGTGGGTAGACACACCTTTGGAGACGGCCGAGAGGCTGTGGGACGAGGTCATGGCCACGAATCTCAAAGGCAGCTTTCTGGCATGCCTGGCGGCGATACCTCACCTCGCCCGACCCGGTGGGCGGATCATCAACATCAGCTCGGTCGTCGCGTTCTCGGGAGGGCACGGCGGCTCGATTGCATATGTGGCTTCCAAGGCCGGGCTGCACGGGCTGACCTACGCCCTTGTCCGCGAGCTCAGCCCCCTCGGCATCACCGTAAACGCGGTAGCCCCGGGATTCATCTCCGATACCGAATTCAACGCAGACTTTCCAGCCGCGGCGCGCGAGAACGTGCTGGCGGAGACGCCGCTGGGGCGTGCCGGCTATGTCGCCGACGTAGTCGCCGCCGTGAGCTACCTTGCCTCGCCGGCGGCGTCGTTTGTGACCGGCGAGATCCTGCACGTAAACGGGGGCCGCGTCTTCGGACGATGACGATGGCACCGACGGGTATTCCTCCCAGTACAGGACCCGAGCTCCGCTTGGCTTTGTGGGAGAGTATGCCGCGTGGCTAGGGAGTCGCTCAGCCGTGGGCCGACGATCGTCGACGTCGCCCGAGCTGCGGGCGTGTCGGTCTCGACGGTGTCGCGGGTCATGCGTGAGCACGCTGACGTCGGAGCCGCCACCCGTGCCCATGTGCGCGAGGCGATCGATCGTCTCGGCTATCGGCCGTCGCCCATTGCCCGGGCACTGGTCTCGGGACAGAGCCGTCTGGTGACACTTCTTGTCAGTGACATCACCAACCCCTTCTATCCACAGCTGGCAAAGAGCGTGGAGCAGGAGGCAAAACAAGCGGGATACGCGGTCGTCATTTGCAACACGGAGGACCGGACTGCCGAGACCCGGCGATACGTCGAGCGACTGCTGCGTCAGGGGCTGGAAGGGGTCATCCACGCCTCGGTCGCTCGCGACGAACAGGTGCTGTTGTCGCTCATGGCCGACGATCGCCGGGTGGTGTTCACTAACCGCCGCCCAGCGCAGTCCGCGGTGAGCTATGTCGTGTCGGACAACGAGGGTGGGGCGGTGGAGCTTACCCGGCACCTGCTCTCACTTGGGCACCGTCGTATCGGGTTCATCACCGGCCCCAGGTGGGCGCGAAACGCCATGGAACGCCTGAAAGGTTTCCGTCACGCCATGAAAGAGGTCGCAAACGCTCAGTCGTTCGTGGCAGAAGGCACCTTCTCGGTGGAAAGCGGGCGCCTGGCGGTTCTCGAGTGGATGAAGGCCCCGGACGTCCCGACCGCGATGATCGCCGTCAATGACTCGGTGGCGCTTGGTGCTCTCGGGGCTCTCGCCGACGGCCGGCTCCGTGTGCCCGAAGACGTTGCCCTCGCGGGCTTCGACGGGACTCAGCTCTCCGCCTCGCCGTTGCTCAGCCTCACGACGGTCGACCAGCACATCGAGAACCTGGGGCGACGCTCTGTGCAGATCCTGTTGCGGCAGCTCGCCTCGGTTGGTGAGTTCGACCCGGTCCACGAGGTGTTACCGACTCAGCTTCTCCTGCGCGGCAGCACTCTCGGCCGGCCGGGGCCGACGTATTGATGACGTGAGTCGTAACGGTCTGAACCTCAACCCGATGGGGTGACGACGCTCCTGAGTTGCACAGGCCCGAGTCTCGAGATCACCTCGTCCACCGCTTGCGCCAGTGGCAACGACGGCGTCGCGCCGGGCACGCCCACTGCCAAGGCCCCTGCCCCGGTTGCCTTCACCAGCCCGGCTTCGAGATCCTCACCACGAGCCAGCGCGCTCGCAAAGGCGCCGCAAAAGGCGTCGCCTGCCGCCACTGTGTCTACGACGGGGACGACCAGGGCCGGTACCTCGAACACGCGCTGGTGGTCGACATAGACGGCCCCTTTGGCTCCCAGGGTAACGACGACCGCCTTGCAACCATGGCTCAAAAGCTCCCTCGCCGCTGTGATCGCGCCGGAGACGTCATCGACTTTCACCTTTGTGAGAGCCGCCGCCTCCACCTCGTTCGGGACGCAGATGTCGACCTTCGACAGCACCTCGTCGCTCAGCTCCAGAGCGGGGGCAGGATTGAGGATGGTTGTCGTCCCAGCTCGCCGGGCGATGTCGAGTGCTCCCTTCACTACCTCAAGGCGGATCTCGAGCTGGACGAGAAGCACTTTGGCATCCTCGATCAGTGCCGTCGCCTGTCCGAGGTGCGCGGTCGTCATGGAATGATTCGACTGGGGGACGATGATGATGAAGTTCTGGCCGGTCGCATCGACCGTGATGTGTGCAATCCCGGTGGCGACACTTGGATCAGCTGTCAGATATGAGACATCGACACCTTCTGTGACCAGTTGTGCCCGGATCACCTCGCCGAAGGCATCGGAACCGACCCTTCCCACCATCGCGGTCGTAACGCCCTGGCGAGCGCACGTCACTGCCTGGTTGTTTCCCTTGCCTCCGGGAACCATCGTGAAGCCAGTGCCGATCACCGTCTCGCCCGGCGACGGCAGCTTTGCTGTCTGCGCGGTGAGATCCATGGAGAGACTTCCAACCACAACGACCTGTGCCATGCCCTCTCCCACCTATGTCAGTTGCCATAGCTGTGACAATCGAGCCCGTCACTTCCCGAAAGCTTTTTTCGCCTTATGGTGAGTCGTTTTTTGGGTCTTTCACGAGCTGTCACGCGGTAGTAAAATAACTTACTCTGAACACGGCAATTGAAGCACGTTCTTCTATTCCTTCTTCTGCTTGCGAAGGTGGTCGCAATGGTTGTTTCACGTCGGGAATTCCTGGTACGTTCCGGCAAAGCTGCCGGACTAATCACTGCCTCCGGGGCGCTGGGGTCGTTCTTGGAGGCTGTTGCCGGCCCAGCTGGCGCCGGCGCCACGGAAAGGGCGCTGACTCCTGTCACATATCAGCTGGGTTGGATCGCCAACGTTGAGAACGGCGGCGAGTTCGTGGCCGACTCAAGGGGCTACTTCGCGGATGAGGGCATTCAGATCACGATCGTGCCTGGTGGCCCGACCACGACAGTCGAGCCGCTGGTCATTGCCGGTAGGTGCCTCGTGGGCCTTTCGGAGACGGATGTGACCGCTCAAGCGATCTTGCACGGTGGCGGCCTTAAGACCATCGGCGCGACGCTCCAGATAACCCCATTGGCTGTCGCCTCACTGGCCTCAAAGCCGATTTACACCCCAAAGGAGCTCTACGGCAAGAAGTTCGGCGTCCAGGCGTTCCAGGACCAGGTTGTGGATGGGTTCTTCAAGCTGTTGAAGCTCGATATTGACAAGGTCACACTCGTGCCTGCATCCGGAGACCCTTCAATCCTGCCCGCCGGGGAGGTCGACGCTTTGTTGGTGTTGCTCGACAACGAACCCATCACCCTGGCTCTCGACGGTGTGAAGACACACACGTTCAGCTTCTATCAGTACGGCTGGAACGTTTTCGGCGACACCTTGGAGGTTTCCAACGCGTCATTGAGGAATGCCAGGACACGTGACCTGCTCGTGCGTACGGTTCGCGCGGTCGTCCGTGGGTGGCAGAACGCGATAGCCAACCCGACACAGACGGTGAATTGGGTAGTCGACGACTACGGCAAGAACCTGAAGTTGAACAAGCGCCAGCAGCTCCTCGAGCTCGAGGCTCTCTCGAACGTCATCGCCACGCCCTACACAAAGGCGAATGGCTTGCTGAAGATGAGCCCGGAGGACATGGAGATCAACATCAAGTCGATCCGTTCCGAAGGGATATTGGGCGTGACCGAGTCGATGCTCTTCGACACCAGCATCCTCGAGGAAGCCTTCGACGGCAAGACCAAGATCACCTGAGCTGAACGTGTTGCCGGCTCATATCGGGCACGGCTGAACGAGTCGAAAGGTCACGGCCCACGCTCGCCCGCATGGGACGGGCGTGGGCGTGGCCGATGGAACGAAGTTGCTTTCCCCGTCGACTGGGCCGTCACGTAGAGTCGTCTACAAGGACCAATGACAAACAGCAGCAGTGGACTCTAGTTTCTCTGCGCGAGCAGTTTTACCCATGGGAGGTGCCCAGTGACAGAGGCCGAAGCCCCGAAGCCGGAAGGGCGGGGGCGGGTCCCTGCCTTCACCGAAGACCATTGGACGAGGGTTGTGAGCGTGCACGGACTGCCGGGTGATGAGCTGCGTTCCGCGCTGCAGAAGTCGATCCGCCGGGGCCTGCTCGAGAATGCCCTACTCGTCGGATACGAGCTGTTCCAGACCGGTCGTGAGGCAGAGCGGATGCTGTGGGAGCGGCTCCAGATCATCTCTGTGGAAGACGTGGGCTTCGGGCGCGCGGATGCGCCGATTCTCGTAGAGGTGCTGCACCGTATGCACGAGCAGTTCGCTTGGCCAGGTGGCGAGCGCTTCCTGTTCGCCGCGCATGCGATTCGCCTGCTCGTCACGAGCCCGAAGGACCGCACGACCGACGAGCTCGTCAACTGGATCTCGCACCTGGCCGATGAGGAGGGCGTCCGCCCGGAGATCCTGGACGTGGCTCTCGATGTCCACACCCGTCGCGGCCAGCTCATGGGCCGTGGTCTCAGGCACTTTCTTGCCGAGGGTGCTCTCGTGGAGAACGAGGTGCCGGACCGGGATCTCACCTACCGGCGTCGGTTGTTGGCGCTCTATGGCATCTCCGAGGAGGGGGCGTGAGCCTCTTCAACGAGCAAGCAAGCGAAGAGGGGGTGGCTGCTGACAAACAACCGACGGGTCGGACCGGGGGTGTCGACATCGTCGTCGACAAGGTGGACAAGGTCTTCAAGATCGGGCGAACCAGCCTCGAGGCCCTGCATGACGTCAGCTTGAGGGCGGAGCCCGGTTCGTTCACGGCATTGCTGGGTTCGTCAGGATGTGGCAAGTCGACTCTGCTCCGCATCCTCGCCGACTTGGAGGTCCCGAGCTCGGGCTCGGTCCTCGTGGGCGGGAGTCGTCCGCACGAGCTACGTATGGCGCACCGATTGGGTGTTGCTTTCCAGGACGCGGCGCTGCTGCCTTGGCGGTCGGTCACCACTAACATCGGGCTGCCCGCGGAGATAGCCCACCTCTCGCTCGACAAGTCGACGATCCCTGACCTCGTGAGACTGGTCGGCCTCGAAGGCTTCGAACGAGCGCGGCCAGCTCAGCTCTCCGGAGGGATGCGCCAGCGCGTGGCCATTGCCCGTACGCTGCTGCTGGACCCCGACCTCTTGCTGCTGGACGAACCTTTCGGTGCTCTCGACGAGATGACGCGCCAACGGCTGAACCTGGAGCTGCAGCGCATCTGGCTCGCCCGCAAGACCACAACTCTGCTCGTCACCCACTCGATCCCGGAGGCGGTCTTCCTCTCCGACCGCGTTCTCGTGATGACGAAGCGGCCGGGCCATATCGAGTACAGCGTCGAGGTGGAGATCGGCCGTCCCCGTACGCTGGACGTCTTGCGAACCCCCGAGTTCCACGCCCATTGCGACCGGCTGAGCGACCTGCTTTTCACCCAACGAAGCGACGCCGCCGAGACGACATGAGCAGCGGCGGAAGGTTGCACCTAGCAGGATTGCGTTCCGGCAAGTGGCTCGGCGGCGTCGTAGGCGTCGTGGGTGTCCTCCTCATCTGGGAGCTGGGCGCTCTCTTGTTGAACGGTAAGCACATACTCCCGACACCTCCCCAAGTGCTTGGCGAGATGTGGGACGACAAGGGCTACTACTGGCCGAACATGATCGTCACATTGCGTGAGGCGGCCAAGGGCTACCTGGCCGGCAACATCGTCGCGATAGTGCTCGCCGTCGTCTTCATCCAAGTGCCGTTCATCGAACGCCTCTTGATGCGCCTCGCGATCGCCAGCTACTGCGTGCCTCTCGTTGCGATCGCGCCGATCCTGATCGTCACGACTTCGGGCGACACGCCCAAGGCCGCCCTCGCCGCGATCACGGTCCTGTTCACTACTCTCATCGCGACCTTGCTAGGCCTGCGCTCGGTCGACAAGTCCGCCTTAGACCTGGTGAAGTCCTGCGGTGGCGGGTCCTGGATGACACTTCGCAAGGTCAGGTTCCAAGCCGCGCTCCCGAGCATCTTCGCCGGACTGCGCATCGCAGCTCCTTCTGCGCTTCTCGGGGCCATCATCGGCGAGTATCTCGGTGCGAACTCGGGGCTCGGGGCACTCCTGCTCCAGTCGCAGGACTCCTTCCAGGTGACAGAGACCTGGGCGCTGGCAGTGTTCATTGCCGCGGTCGCGGGGCTCGCATATGCGCTCACGTCCGTCGCGGCGCGCCTGTTGCTGCCCTGGGCCGGCAAGGGTGCAACCGTGGTGGTCGGCACCGCGGAGACCCGGGACACAAGTCGGTCGCTCCTCACAAGAGCATTTCTCGCCACCTGGTACCTGGTGCTTTCGGTGGCACTGATCGTCGGGCTTTGGTACGGAGTGATCCGGTTGTTCAATCTGAACGACTTTTTCGCGAAGACTCCCGCGAATGTATGGAGCTTTTTCTTCACTGGGCCGACGGCCCACGCTGACCGCGACCAGATCTGGGGCCTCCTGGGTCAGACGATTGATGACGCCATTTACGGATATATCACGGGAACTGCTGTCGCCATCATTGTGGCGATTGGCGTAGTTGCCAAGCGCTCGATAGAACAGACGTTGATGCCGATCGCGATCGCCCTACGTTCGGTACCGCTGGTGGCCATGACCCCGTTCATCATGCTCATCTTCCACCGTGGCGCGGTCGGCACCTCGGTAGTCGTGGGGATCGTCGTCTTCTTCCCGACCTTGGTGAACCTCATTATCGGCATGCGAACCGCTCCCGAACAGGCGATCGACATGGTCGCCTCCTACGGAGGCTCGACGAGCACTTCAATCCGCAAGGTGCGGTTCCCATACGCATTGCCGGCTCTGTTTGCCTCTGCTCGTATCGCCGTCCCCGCCGCCATCGCCGGCGCCACGCTCGCGGAGTGGCTCGCCACCGGGAGGGGACTAGGGAATCTCATCGTCGTCTCGTACGCAGACTCGAACTTCGACACGTTGTGGGCCTCGGCCGTGGTGATAGTCGCCGTCGCCGTCGCCGTATATGCACTGGTCGGCATGCTCGAGGTCGTCGTGCGCAGCAGGTTCGGCCCTGCGCCGGAATCCGACTGAGGCGCTCGCGGTCGCCGCTAGGTGTGACGGCCACCGGTTCGGCTACTCGTACCAGGCACACGGCGCGAGCCGTGTCGTGCGCTTGGTACGCAAATAGCCTCACGGCGTCGGGCTCTGGCGTCGGGGAGTCATGCACTTGCACAACACACGATGGCTCCAACGACGGTACCCACCTGGGTCGGACGCCTTCAGGACCCGAGGAGTGTTGCCGTCGCTCCCTGCCACTCGCGCGAGATGCGCCGGTGAGCTACCAGGGCGTCGTGGAGCTTGTTCGACTGTGGGACCCCGTCTCGGACCAACACTCGCCCGTTCACGATCGTGTCCCGGGCGCGTACGGGTCCGCACCGCAAGAAGCCCTCGACGAGGTCGGTGTGTACGCCAGCGAAGGCAACCTCGTCGAGACTCCACACGACGACATCACCGGGCGCGCCCGGCCGCAGTGAGCCGAGGCCGTCCTCGCGGCCGAGACACGCGGCCGACCCAATTGTCGCTATCTCCAGGACACCCCGGGCCGTCATGGCGGTCGGCCCCTCCTTGATCCGGGCCAACAGCAGAGCCGTGCGCGCCTCGAGCCAAAGGGACATGTGGTCCGCCGACGAGGACCCGTCACAACCGAGGCCGACCCTCGCGCCCGCGTCTCTGAGCGCCCGGACCGGCGCGATCGACCTGCTGTAGAGAGAGTTGGCGCTCGGGCAGTGGGCGACGCCCGTGTGCCACCTGCCGAGTCGTGCCACCTCGTTTGCTGTCGGATATACGCAATGGGCCACCCATGCTCGGTCGGTGCCCCAGCCGACGTCTTCGAAGTGCTCGATCGAAGAACAACCGAAGGTGTTCTGGCAGTAGGACAGCTCTCCGAGGTCTTCGACGAGGTGAGTATGCAGGCGGACGTCCAGCCTTTCGGCGAGGTCGGCAGTCCGTTGCATGAGGCTGGGGGTGACCGAGAAGGGCGAGCACGGTGCCAGCGCGATACGCAGCATAGAATTCGCCCTCGGGTCGTGGTACGTCTTCACAAGCCGCTCGGAGTCGGCAAGGATCACGTCGTCGTCCTGGACGACCTCGTCGGGAGGCAGCCCGCCGTCTTTTGCCGAAAGGCTCATCGACCCGCGAGTGGGGTGGAAGCGGAACCCCAGGTCCGACGCGGCTTTGATCTCCGCATCGATCAGGTTGGGGCGCGGGTGCACGTACAAGTGGTCCGTTGTTGTGGTGCATCCTCCGAGAGCCAGCTCGGTCAGCCCGACCACGGTCGAGACGTAGACTGCCTCTTCGTCTATACGACTCCAGATCTTGTAGAGCGTCTGGAGCCACTCCCAGAAGTCGACGTTTATTATCGGCGCGAACGAACGCGTCAGGTTCTGGTAGATGTGGTGATGCGTGTTGATCAGCCCCGGGGTTACGAGCGATCCTCGGGCGGAGATGACCTCGGTGGCCGAAGGTTCCGTCCCCGGTTTGCCGACACCGCTCACTACTCCGTGGCTTATCGCCACCCAGCCGCCGGCTATTTCCTCGCCTGCCATCGTCACGAGGACGTCTGCGTCCCGCACGAGCAGGTCCGCGCCGTCCGGATCCACCGTTGCGCTCATGGCGCTCTCCTTCTCGCGTCGGTTTGGACCGGGGCTCATGAGCGAGCGGAGAGGGTCACGCGGCGTTATGAGCAGCAACTCTACTTACGGAACTGCGGGAGAGGCATTGCCCAAAATGTCGCGCCACGGCGGAGACAGCGCCGGGCAGTTCGGCGCGTCCTCAGCCCTTTAGCGTTCGCCCGCGCCTCGCTAAGCTCGTGGGATCCTCGAAAAGGAGAACTGATGGCGCCGATCACCCTCGAAAAGGTGACCAAGGTCTACCCGAACGGCTTCAAGGCCGTCGACGGCTTGAACCTCGATGTCGCCGACGGCGAGTTCATGGTCCTTGTCGGACCCTCTGGTTGTGGAAAGACGACGGCTCTTAGAATGGTGGCGGGACTAGAAGACATCACCGACGGGACCTTGTCGATCTCGGGCCGGGTCGTGAACGACGTCTCTCCGAAGGACCGTGACATCGCCATGGTCTTTCAGAACTATGCCCTCTACCCGCACATGACAGTGGCGGAGAACATCGGCTTTGCCCTAAAGCTCAGAAAGGTCCCCAAGGCCGAGATCAAGAAGAAGGTGAAAGAGACCGCCGAGCTTTTGGGGCTGACCGAGTGGATCGACAGAAAGCCTGGTCAGCTCTCAGGTGGCCAGCGCCAAAGGGTCGCAATGGGACGGGCGATAGTCCGAGAGCCGAGCGTGTTTTTGATGGATGAGCCGCTCTCCAACCTAGATGCGAAGCTCCGCGTCCAGATGAGAGCCGAGGTCTCCCGCATACAAAGGCGCGTGGGCGTGGCGACCCTTTATGTCACCCATGACCAGGTAGAGGCGATGACGATGGGCGACAGGGTGGCGGTGTTGTCTGGTGGCGTGCTCCAACAATGCGACAGCCCGCAGGTGCTCTACGACAACCCGAAGAACCTCTTCGTGGCCGGCTTCATGGGATCACCGGCGATGAACCTGTTCGAGGCCACGGTCACAGACGGCGCCTCCTCTGTCCTAGTCGGCAGCCAGTCCATCATCCTTCCCGCGGGCGTGCTCACGGCCCGACCAGCTCTTCGGGCCTACTCGGGGCGCGCGATCGTGGTCGGGATACGCCCCGAGGACCTCCCGATCCTTCGCACAGAAGAGGCGGCCACGCGGACCGACCTCGCCATCTTCGAGGGCAACGTCGAGCTCGTCGAGGCCCTCGGCTCAGAACAGCTCGTCCATTTCACCGCAGACGCCCACAAGATCGAGGTCGGCGGCACCAAGGATGTCGATGCCGAGGGGCTTTCTGAGGGCACCTTGGCCAAAGCCGGCGAGGGCGTCGCCCGCGTGGACGCCCGGGCGCAGCTCTCCACAGGCGGCAGGGTGCAGTTCAGCTTGGACCCGGGCCGGATCCACTTCTTTGACGCCGTCACCGGTCAGGCCATCGTCAACTGAGACAGCTCCGGGGGCGGCGTCGAAGACGCAGCCGGTCGTTCAACCCTCGTGGCGTACGTTCGGACCGAAGTCCGCAACGGGTGGGGCTTGACGGCGTTCGAGCCAACCGAATTGGTCAGTGGAGCGCTCTACTTCAAGGGATCACCACATGGACGGGCTAGACGAGTTCGTGCACGGGGGAGCACGTGGGGGGTCTCAAGCGTGCACCGCGGAGACTTCCCAGAACCTTGTCAAGGTGAGGGTCGCGGGTCGGAATCGCGCCCTCCACTCCGAAAGAGTCATCCGAGTCCTGGCACTTTCTCTGCGACGTCGAGTCTGCCTGCAACTGACGCGTGACCCCGATCCCAAACGGGAGGGCAGACATGCGGCCCCCAGTCGGGGCCGGAACGCTTCCTCCGATGGTTCGTTATGCCATCATCCCGTCGCTGACCTCAGTAGCGCACGACGGAGTCAAATGACTGCCTGAAATTCCATCCCCGCCACAATGATCATCTTCTGCACCGCAGGAACCTGAACATCCACAGCAACGGTCGAGGTAGTCGCGGAGCAAGCAGAGGAGGACGCACTCCAAGATGCGTGTCCTGCGACAGCATGCCGGTAGCTGGAATCCCCATATTGCTCGCGCCCACGGACCTTCTTCGGGAGCGCATTCCGAAAACGCAATGGCATGGATGGCCTCGGGTTTACCGCCTCGCCGAGTTTTTCGGAACGAGCCCGACAGCGATGGTCGTTCGCCTAGAAAAGCAGGGCTGGGCACATCGGGAGGATGGCGGGACTCCCGCGTCCGGCCCGGCTCAGGCCCGGGGACAAGGCAGTTCGATTTCAACTCCGCAGTCGTGCCACTCGGTCCCGAGTCTTAAGGCGGAGATGGCTCCGTGCCGTCAGGCACCGTGGCAGCACGCCGGCTGCGGCTCGGCCCACCGTGAGAGGTCTGCCCTTCCCTCAATCTTCCCTCAATCTCTCACTGTCTCTCGTCTACCTTGAACCAGCCCTGTCGGCATTAGTGCTGCTGAGAGCCACTGTTGTTGTCCCATGTTGCGCGTGACAGGCCTTTGAGGCTCATTAGCGGTGAGTTTCACTCGCGTCAGGCGCTTTGGGAAGTCGCGACACGTTTCTTCGGGCGAACCAGGAGCAGCCTCTCCGAGCCTGACGCTACCTCCCCCGAGAACGCGGCCGGCCTTGCCGAGCGGTTCAAGCGCTCGAATCCACCAAAGAAGAATTTGCGCAACCGTCCTCCTCCAAATGGCGGTAACGACCTAGTGGCAGTCTGATGGCACATTCATAGTGTTCGAGGAGTCGAAAAGTAGTGAACTACCACTAGGGACAGTGGATCAGAGCTGAACTCTTCGAGACTAGATGGCGAACCCAACGGAGTTGCCGAACTCGACTGCTCGTGTCGCTTGCCAGTCTTAAGGGACCAGGCCGTTGCCAGAAGCATGGGACCACGTCGCGTCCACATCGACCGGCTGACGCGATGATCTCGGCAGCCAAGGAAGGTGTCAAGTAGAGCGACGGC
>JBEKMZ010000078.1:0-17149 GCA_049523315.1 Acidimicrobiales bacterium
TGCTCGGTGGCATGAGAAAGGCCTGGTCGCGATCGGCGGTGACGAAGTTGTATCCCACTTTGAAAGCCTCGCAGCGAGACTCCTACTGGTGGTGGATGGAACGGATTCGTGCAACAGCCTCCACCAATCGTCCCGCTGCCCACGAAGTGGCGGCGAGTCCGACCAAGCCGAAGGTCGCGGGTCCACCCATGGGCCGGGTCGTTTCCCTCAAACTCGCCGGACCGCTCGCTGTGGGTCCGAACGGTGTGCTCTATGTCGTAGACGAGCAGCGTCACGAGGTCCTTGTCCGTCGCGCCAACGGCCAGTTCCGTGTCGTGGCCGGTGACGGTAAAGACGGCTTCTCGGGCGACGGCGGACCCGCGACCAAGGCAGCGCTCTCGAACGTGTCCGACATCACCTTCGGACGCGGCGGGAGCTTGTATCTCGCGGACGGCGGGCGCGTCCGGGTCGTCAACTCCGCTGGCATCATTCGCACGATTGCTGGCACCGGGGCCAGTGGCTCGATTGCCAGCCCCACCTATAGCAGCTCGGTCACCAGCGGCACCCCTGCCCTTTCAGCTTCGCTCCCATCGCTGAGTTCGATTGCCTTTGGCCCGAGCGGTGAGCTTTACCTTGCAACGTTCTCGCAACTACTGCGTCTGACAGCGGCAGGCAGGCTTGTCACGATACGTGCGGCCATTCGTTCTGGGCTTTCGCGGGGCAAGTTCATCCCCGGTGACTACGCCTCCATAGCTGTGGGCACCCATCGAGACATCTACGTCGGCTCAGGCTCTACCGGCTGGTCGATCTACAGGGTCTCTCGCCACGGCGTGGCGACCAATCTTGGATACGCCCGCAGGAGTGGAGGAAGTGCTGCGGTACTTGCGCTTGGGTCAGACGGCGTCGTCGAAGCTGACAATGGCACGAGCATCGTTCGCATCGAGGGCAACCGCCTCGTTACGAGCTACACGTTCAACAATGTCCCCGGCACGGACTGGTTCACACTCACCTACTTCGCCATCGCGCCGAACGGCACCTTGTACGCAGACGACATTGGCGGTGGAGGCTTTCAGCACTACCAGCAACTCGCCTCAGTTGTCCATGACCACGTTGCAGTGCTCTGGCAACGGCGCAACACGGCCTGAGGTGAGGTGTAAGCCATGAAGGTCGCCGAGGAACCGCCGCACCAGCCCCAGCCTGAGAAGCCGGTGGCGACCAAAGTGGAAGGACGACCCAGACCACCATATCCAGACATCCACAACGACCACCACGGCAGGCAGAAGGCAACGATCAACCCGATTGTCGCCATGACCAAGAACCCGTTGCCTGCCCGCTCGGCTGTGACAACGTACTCAGATGCCCACCGCAGGGTGCTTCGACGAGGTCGAGTGTCCATCATGCCTCCCGTAACGAGTACAGGATGGTCCTTACCACCATGCCGTTCTCGCCATCATGGGAGCGCCACCCTGCTCGGCAGATGCAGGGCCTCTCGGTTCCTCGAAACGAGCATGAGCACGGCGCTGGCGATGAGCACATCCCGGCCACCATTGCCTAAGGGACTGAGACTTCATCTTTCGCGATGTCTGTTCTGAGGATCCCTACTACGCGGCCCCGTTGATAAGAGCGCAACGTCGCGGGCACGGCACGCAGAGGCTGAAGCACCAAGGCGACGGGCAGATGGTCAGTTGCCCAGACGGTCCTGATTACCCGAAACGCATCGGCAGGCGTGATCGAGACCTGGCTTCCTTGGTTGCAGCCGTCGGAGACTTGGACAAACACGCGGCCCCCGACAGTCGGTGCATTGACGACAAAGCGACGATTGAAGCCCTTGGCGGCGATGTCGTAAAGCACGGCTCCTACCGCTCCTTGGTTCAGGGTGACGCCGCAAACAATGGTCGGGCTAGCTCCGTGGGAGAAACCGTCGGAGGTGCACGCGGCGAGGGTCAAGGCCGCGACCACCAACACCGCTCCGAACTTGCGAACCGTGGTCATCACGCCTCTCACAGTGAGTATAGAATCGTCCTCGCGACCATGCCGTTCCCAGCCAGTCCGATGGACACAAACACCGACTTCGAGCGACCGGGCACCGTGACCTTGAGGACGAGGATGGAGTAGGCAGGCGAGGTCACCGGGCAGGCCTTCAAGCCGTGGGGGCTGAGGCAGTGGGTCGAGAAAGTCAGCCTAAAGCCCTGCCGGGTCCATTGGGTGGCTGCTTGCGAGCCGGAATCAACCTGGACGCCGTTCTGAGGGGTTAGCGGCAATAGTGATCCCACTGGACACAAGAAAAAGGCTACCTGTTGGTCGGTGCTGAGCACTATTCCTCGTTTCGGCACGAGCACCGCCGCCAGCACCGTACAGGGCTAGCCGACTCCGAGATTGTCGGAGGTACGCATGACCGACCAGGATCGAGGCGCTATGAATGCCAACCCGGCGAAGGTCACTGGTCGCCAGGATGACGGGACCGACGGGGCAGGCCTGCTGCGAGGGCCACGACCCGAGGCGAGCGAGTCAAGGTGTCGACGATCCGGCGAGCCAGCGGCCCAATCGCGGTGACCTCAACACCGATGGAGGGTACGTAGTAGACGAGAACCGGGTACAGCCCGAAGGAGGCGGCTAAGTAGAGAGCCACACCGTTGAGTTTGAGCGGCTTCTCAGCTCTGTACTCGGAGGTGGCACCGTCGATATGACTGAGATTCACCATCGTCTTGCCCTGAGAACTAGGGCATCCGATCGCTGAAGGGGTCGGTGGCCCCAGGGTGAGGGCGTTGCCTCTCGGCTCGCAGAGCCAGCCTGGGTAATACACCTTGAAGGATGCAGGCACCGACACCTGCGCATCGCCATAGGCAACCGGCACCCATCCAGGCGTCGCCGAAAGGTCAACGACAGGGAGCTGCTTGGTCGTTGTGGAAGGTGCCGTCGAGCTAGTGCACGCAGCGAGCAACAGGACCAGGACCACCGGCACCAGGGCGTAACCTCACTCTCGCCATGCTCCCATGAAGTCGAGACGGGTCCGGTTCGCGTACGTTGCCTTCATTCCATCGACAGGGCCCGCTTCAGCTAATCGAACAGATGACCTCCACGCCGCTTACCCTCTGCTCCATCTTGACGCGCACAGGCTTCGTCGCCATGCAAGTCTCCTGGCTCACCAAGGGGCTGAGTCCCGTCAGCTTGTACACCCCCGGTGACACGGACAGCACGAACCTTCCGCTCTTGCCGACGGTCACGGTGAACTTGCGGCCAGCCGAGCTTCTCGCTGTCACTTGCCCCGGCAGAGCGACGGGGGTGCCGGGCGACGGACCCCCAACTCGGACCAGGGTCCCGGCGATTGTTCCGGCGATTTGGAAAGGGTGGCCGATGGCTGAGGAGGCTCGAAGGGAGTAGAGGATGGTCCTCGCGACCATGCCGTTCCCGGCCAACCCGATGGACACGTACACCGGGTTACTGCGCCCCGGCACCGTGACCTTGAGGACGAGGATCGAATACGCAGGAGACGTCGCGGGACATGCGGTCAGGCCGTTGAGGTCAAGGCAGTGCTTCGAGAATGCGACCGGTGGCTTCGAGAGTGAGACCGGTGCGGACGATGCCCACCTTGACCCCGAATCGACCTGGACAGCGTCAGGCGGTGATTGGAGAGTCGGAGGCGAGTAGAGACAGGTGGCGATAATCAGGGGAAAGGTATCGGTGCTCAGAGTCACTACCGTGCGGAAGAAAGCCGCGCTCTGAGCCTGACAATCTGACCCCCCTAGATTTGGCGTCGTCTGGGTCCGATTCATCGGCCAGTCCGCCGGGACCGAGAACTGCAACCCGGCGAAGGTCACCGAGCGCCATGACGATGGGACCGTCGGTGCGGGGCCGCTAGCGAGTGCCACGATGCGGGGTGAGCGAGACAGAGTATCTACCACCCTTGTGGCAAGAGGACCCTCAATCTCAATCTCAACACCAAGCGAAGGAACCAGGTAGCTGCCTCCGTTCGGTGTTGGTACGAAGGAATAGAGCGCGTAGACAGGAAGACCGTTAATGACCAGCCGCTGTCCGTAGGATGTGGGAGGTTGATACCGATTTGGGTTCACCGACACCAGCATGATCGTCGTCTTCCCCTTCGGAGTCCCTTTCGCCGAGCAAAAGCCGCCGCTCGGGTTGACGTACACGTCTCCGGCTGGCGACCCACTCAGGCACGCCGACGAGTCGTAGAGGACGTGCCAGGATGCCGGGACCGAAATCTGCGCATCGCCATAGGCGACCGGTGTCCACCCCTTTGGCGTCGCCGAGAGGTCAACGACTGGAAGCGGAATGGATACGGTCGGGGCTTTCACCCGTTGCCAGGTGTGACCGCCGTTGGTCGTGTGCCATATCCAGTCGCTGCCAGTCGCTGGGATACCGAGCACTAGCCACGCGGCTTTGCTGGCGAAGGCTACGTAGACGCCAGACAGAGTTTCTGGGAACCGCAACACGGCGCTGAAGTGACTTCCGCCGTCTCGGGTCAACCACAGGTTCGTGGAGGTCTCGTCTTGGAATACGGCCTCGTTCTCCGAAACGGGAAGGATGCTGCTGCCGTTCGGCGCCGAAGTTCCCGGCAGGGACGTAAAGACACGTCCTCCATCGGTTGAGCGCACGCCGTAACCGAAGTTGCCAGTAGGACAGAAGCCCCACAAGGTCGTGGCCGAGACAGCCGTAGCGCTACAGCCAAGGCCGAGCATCCCGGTGCTGGGTACGCTTGCGAAGCTCCGACCACCATCCTCGGAGACGACAACGTCAGCCTTGCTTCCCCCGTCAGAGGTCACGATGAGCCATATCTTTGCCCGAAAGGCCGTCATGGAAACCAGACTGTTAGCCGTATCTACCGGAAGGCGCCTCGTTATCCAAGCGTCGGTTGTCACCGCCGATGAGGCGAGGTAGAAGGACTTACAGATATACGTCGAACAGTCCTCGGGAACCAGCGCGTAGGCGCGCCCGCTCGCAATCGCGACTGCCGAGGAACGTTCACTCCGAAACTGGGAAAGTGCAAGTTGCCAGGACTTGCCTCCGTCACCAGTCCAATAGAGGCGGTCATTCGGGTTTCCCGCGCTGTACGCGTAGCCGTCTTGGCGGTTCTCGAACTCGATGCCGTACAGGTCCGGGGGTGGCGTGCCGACCCTGACGAAAGACTTCCCGCCGTCGGAGCTTCGCATGAGCACAGGGCAGCTTCCGGTGGGGCAGGGATACGTCCCGAGCATCCACAGGTAACCGTCGGTGCCGGTCACCGCCGTTGGGCTGACCTTCGCCGAGATAACCGTCGGTGTGCTTGCCGGGGTCGTTTTCGCCGGAGCGACGAGACTGTGGAACAGGCTGACGTGTGGCAGGGGAACGAAGAACACGACCACGATGGCGGCGGCTACGGCGATGACGACGGCGCGATGGGTCCAGGAGCCGAACTGGCCGCGGAACCATCTGCGACGCTGAGTCTGAACGCCAACCGCGGCCTCTAGTTCCTGACGGAGAGCGGCCTTGTACTGGGTTCGCATTGACCTGGGAGCTGGAAGCTGGTCAAAGGTGCTCATGTCTCTCCTTCGGGGTGTTGCAAGGCAGGCGCGACCGGATGTCGGTTCTCAGCCGCATCGCCTAGACGTGCACGAAGATGCTCATGGGCGCGAGAGAGCCGGGACCGGACGGTTCCGACTGGCACGTCGAGCGCCGTAGCGGACTGCGCATAGCTCAGACCAGCCCAATCGCAGAGCGCGATGACCTCTTGTTCCTCGGCTCGAAGCGCGCTTAGGACACCCAGAATGTGTCTCATCTCGCGCTCGTCATCCAAGCGGCCAGCCGCGTCGCCGCCGAAGTCGCCAGCTTCGAGCGGACGTGGCAATTTGGCAAGGAGGCGCTGGTGGCGGCGCAGGGACCGGTTGGCGTTGCGGATGACGTTGTTGGCCACTGCCAAGAGCCAGGGCAAGATTGAGTCCGTGTCCAGGTGAACCGACTGCCTCCGACGCCATGCTTCCAAGAAGACAACACTCGTCAGTTCCTCGGCGCGTGACCATGAGGCTGTCCGGCGGAAGCAGTGGACGTAGACCGCATCAGCGTGGCGCTCGAACAGTTCACCAAAGGCGCCAGCGTCCTGGTTAGCGGCTTGTCGCCACAGTTCGCTGTCGGGAATCTCTTGGCGCGCGCGGTCCACTGACTATCTATGTCCAGCAGCGGGGAACTGGTTCCCTGACGTGTTCGAGGCTCGGCCAGTTCGTCATTGTCGCCAGGACCACCAGCACCAAGGCGCGCGACCGCACGGTGCTCATGCTCCCCCGAAGCGGGAACAGGAGTGCTTCGCGTGCCAGGACGTTGTCGTGGCTCACCCGCAGGCTCCAATGTCGGCGGTGACTAAGTGACCAGGCCGTACGGTCACAGCTTCGGAACCCCACCGACCCTTCACCCAATACGCCCCAGGAGCAACTGAGAATCTGTACGTGGCACCCGAGCGGGCTGTCTCTGAGGCGACGGACTTCGCCCCTGAATACAAGGCCACCTTCACATGGAGCGCACTCATGTTGACAGTCTCACCAGCGGGGAGAATCCCCACACAGGCATCGGCGTACCCGGTCACAATGCCCCTTGGCTTGACGGCGGTTGTTGTACAAGCGGCGGCGGTGAGCGAGATGATCGCGATAACAAGGACGGCGGACCTGCGCACCATGCTCATGCTCACACGAAGCCGGGACAAGGTCGGTTCGCGTACGGGCAAGCGTGTCTCACCGGCAGATGAACCGTCCTGGTTTCGGTAAGCGACGCACTTCACCACCTTCGGACAGTTCCTACTGCGCGGACGCATTGCTCGTTGCGTAAACGGCTGACACGACGAAGTGCCCGCATTGCAGCTTCGCGACCGTGCCGCCGTAGGAAGCAATCCGCCATCGCAGCGTGATGGGCTGGTCGACTCCGGGAGGGGTGACTTCCACTTGAGACGAAGCCGGACATATCGCTGTTCCGTAGCCCGTTTGGTCGGTGAAGCCAAGTTCGAAGGATGCCTCAGAACCCGCGGCGACGATAACAAGGCGCTCGGGCACAAAAAAAGTATCCAGCCGTCGGAAACCGTCGGTGACCGCAGTTGGCATAGGCTGTCCCGACGCGTCCAACATCTTCAAACTCGGATAGCCCTTAAGTTTGCACGTCTTGGTCGAGATGTTCCTGAGGTTGACGACCTCGGCCACATGACCCATAGCGACGCCACTCAGTCCAGGCACGACGGCAAGTTCTGATGCCACACAAACAGGGGCGGACGCAATCTCTGCCGCCTCTGCTGCGGCTGCTGCCTTCTCTGCCGCTGCGGCTGCCGCGTTTGCCGCCGTTTCAGCCTTCAGAGCCGCGCGCGCTGCTGCCTGGGCGGCGTTGGCTGCTTTGGTCACCGCTGGCGAAGCCGAACTGGTACAGGCAGCGAGAACCATCGTCATGACCACCAGTACCACAACGCCGAGCTTGCGCATCGCGCTCCTATCTAGCCTTGCACCGCAACCGCGACGCTTTGGGCAGCGGGGACTCGTTCATCGGAAAGCTCGGCGTAGCGGCGGACCCATCCGCGTTGAAGTGGTCCGTTCTTAAATCGAATAGAACCCCACCGCAGCGACTATCGCCTATGAACAACGTGTCGTTCACGTACTGAAGGACCTCGGCACCGATTACCGTCGGGTCAGGCAACGGGTACGCCGTGAAGTCGGTCAGGGGGTGTGGTGTCTCCCCATTAAGGCATCCTGTGTCTCCCGCACGGCAGACATCGACCAAGACAACGGCGCCGCCCGGCGATTTGGCGTTCATCGTAGGGCTGAGCAAAACGACCCATGAGCGAGTCCACCTTTGGCAAAGTTGGTTTCGTCCGAACCAGTGGATCACTCTCGCTTGGTCGGTGGGTGAAAAGAAATCTGGACCGCAGTTCCCGCCGAGAGAGGTACTGACAGGTCTCGGAAGCGTCGTCGTCGTCGTTGTCGACGGCGCAGTCGTACTCGTACACCCGGCGAGGACCACCGTCACCGCCACCGCCGCCACGGCGCTCAGCCTGCGCACCGAGTACATCACGGCAGCGGTTCGAGTACCCAAAGACGGCCCCCGTCGGTCGTGTGCCAGAGCGCGCCACTGAGCACCGCCCAGCCGTCGACAGCGTTGACAAAATCGAGTGCGTTCTGTGGCTGGGAGTTGCTGAAGTTGAGCGAAACGTGGGCGCCGGACCACCTGACTCCCCCGTTGGTCGTGTGGTAGATGGTCATGCCGGTAGCGGCGAACCATGTCCTTGAAGACACAACATCCACCAGTCCCGGCTTAGGCAAGGGTGTTCGGTGCTCCATCCAGCTCGCGCCGCCGTTGGTCGTCGAGTAGACAGCCGTGACTACCTCACCCGGGGTTCCGTACCAGACCGCGAGAGCGCCATCCGACTCCGAGGAAAAGACCGGAGGCCAGGCTTCGCCACCCGAGCCAGCCGATGGGTCAAGAACCTCGGCGCGTCCCCAGCGTCTGCCGCCGTCTGTCGATACCCGGACGCAAGGTGCGACGCTGCCGAACCCGGTCAGCCAGAGAACGGGTGCACGCAAGCTCCCTGACCAAGTGAGGCCGGTGTCGCCACAGCCCCCTGGGTTGTCTGGGGTTCCAGGTCTCCCGCTGAGCGACGGGCTGCGTGCGACCATAACCCAATGCGCTCCTGCGGCCGTCGTGGCGTAGATGGTCACAGTCGAGGTTCCGCCAGCCGCACCGTTGCCGATGGCGACCCAGCCCTGCCGGTCGTTCAGGAAACTGACCCAGGCTTCGCCCACCCCGTTTGGGAAAGACCCGACCTCTGTCCACTTGCGTCCAGCATCTGTGGTGTGGAGCAAGAACACCGGCAGGAGTTCGTCAGTTCCTATGTCATACGCGCTGACGAAGAAGTCAGACGGGCTGAGAAAGTCCGCTCCCGCTAGCCCGCTCGCCAAGCCAAGACCCTTCCGCGTCAACATCGGAGGCGAGACATCGCGCCAGCGCGCTCCCCCGTCGGTCGTCATGAGCAGACGGGTGGAGCCGTCCGCACTCGTCCATCCGACCCTCGGGGAGAGGAAGTACACACCGTCCACGTCCTGTGCTTGCCTAGCGTTTGCGCGCGGAGCGACCGAGGCGCTACTTGGCGACGATGACGCCGAACTCGTACCGGCGGCGAGCATCAGCGTCATGACCACTGTCGCGATTAAGCCTAACTTGCGCACGATGCTTCTAGAGACCCGGAGATGGACGGTAGAACGGGCGGCACCTGTTGAAAAGAGCACCGTTCCTCACAAACGTCGGCTTCGACATGAAGCTCATCGTTCACATCGCGGGTCGATGGGGAAGATCGCGACCTCCGGTGCCAGGTTGGTCCCGTTTGGGCCACGGAACTGAGCATCGACCGCCAGGTAGCCGTCGCCCGCAGCGAGGAAGCTCGGGCCGGAGTCCTTCTCGGAGTAACCCAGCGTTATTGGTCCGTAGCCAGGGATGCGCACCTTGGCCCGGACCGTGCCTGTGGGGGCACCCGCGCATTCGAGCCACCCACCGGCATGGCTCATCCAGGCGAGGTTCCCGTCCGTGGTCACCGCGAATGTCGAGTTGAAACCACCGAAGGTGCACACATTTTCCACCGCGCAATGGATAGGTGCCAGCGTCACGGTCGAGGCGGGCGCAACCTCATAAGCCATACCGCCCATGAGCGACGCCCACAGAAGGTTCCCGGTCACACCGACCAAATATTCCATCGGGAACCGCATATTACCTGCTATGACCTCGTAACGGCCTGTCGAGGGATGGAACTTCTCTATCGCCTCTGACCAGGTGGGGCTCAGGCGGTTGACTGCCACCACGTAGAGCGTGTCGCCTCCGGGTGCCGCGACCACTCCTTGAGCCGACAGGTACTTCCGTAATCCGGGAAGAGGGACTCTCGTGAACACTCCCGTGAGGGCGTCCACCCGCCCGAGAACAGTTCCACGGAGGTCGCCTATCCAGATCGCTCCGTCGCTCGCGGCCAGCCCACCATCGTCGTATGTGCTCGGGAGGGAGATCTCGCGCTCGACCGAGAGGGTGGCCGGGCTCAGCTCGTAGAGCACCTGCGCGTTGGTGACATCGGGATGCGTGTCCACGGTCACCCAGACCGACCCGTAGGCGACGACCAGATCGCCCGAAAAGGCACGCCATGACGACTGGACGACGGGTCCACCGGACAGTGGAATCCTCGCTATTCGCGTGCAGACGTAGTTGCTTGGCTGGTCGTAGGTTAGGTAGAGATTGCCGCCCGCTATGACTGCTGGGTCCGGGTCGTCAACCGCGAGCGCGCGGACAGCCTCGAACCTCTGGTGAGTTGTGAGATCGGTCTCGAAGAGACCGGCCACGGGTCGTGTTGCAAACGACGCTGGCTCTGCAGCCGAGCAGCCCGTCTCACCAGTGTTGCTCGTGGTCGCAAGGGGGAGCGAGACGCCTGCGCGAGCTACTGCGGATGCGCTCGAAACGCTCCACGCAGCAAACATCAGCGTCATGGCCACTGTCGCGATCGCGCCGAGCTTGCGCACCATCGGTATCTATATCACCGGTGCCTGGCACACGGTACGTCGCGGAAGCCCCCACTTTGACACCACGACCGGCTCTGACACTCGGGCAGCCAGGTGCTCGGTGCCAGAGGATGGCGATGACGGCGAGCGCGGCATGGTTGCGATAAGCCCGGCCACCAGACCCACACCCCGCGTCCAGCGCGATTCTCCCAAGGTGTAGAAATCGGTTGTGCCCACAAGAAGGGTTCTCTACGGCGCTCTGACCGTCCTTCTGGTGTCTGTTCCCGCGGTGTGCAGCAACACCCGCGGCGGCAGCGGACGTCGACGGGGCGTTGTCCCAAATCGAGCTCTTTCGCCGTCTCGGCTGCGAACCGCTCCACCGGGGTCAGCTCGCCCTCGGGCTCGTTGACCACTCCCGGTGATCCCGGGGTGCGGCTTGCCGCCGGTTTCGACGCGGCGTTGTTGCGCGTCTCGGTGGAGCTGTTCACGGTCGCCTCGTGGGTAGCTGTCTGACATTGGGCGACTGCTCTCCGAGAACTTGCTACCTACTTGTACTCAGTGGCTGTATCACTCCAATGTCCCGAAGGCACTTGGGGGCTCGCCATGCCCCACAACAGCCAAACTTGGGAGGACGCTATCTAACAAACGCCAGGGATACGGCTTCCTGACCGTCGTTCCGTGCCGCAACGCCGCCATCGAGGGTCGGTGTTCGCAGCGGCGTTTCTGTTTGCGATCGCTCCGATTCTGCCGTGACCGGTGTAGGGCAGAAGAAGAATAGAGCTCGCACCTACCACCGGTTCGAGCTGCCCGTCGAGTCGCAGTTCAGCACCCAGACGATCAAGCACCCTGCCCCGCCACGTGGTTTGGTGTGATCATTGGTCAATGAGCCACGCCGCCTATTACAAGGAGCGCCTTGCTGCCGAGCGGTTGCAGCAGTGCTATCAGCTCGCGCCGGCACGCGTGAAGCAGTATCTTCGCGCCGAAGTCGAGTTCGTAGTGGCGCGGTTGCGTCCTGATGACGTCGTACTGGACCTCGGATGCGGCTACGGACGTACGATGCCTGCCTTCGCCGGGTCATCGCGTTTGACCGTCGGAACCGACAACTCACTTGCCAGCCTTCGAATGGCCCGACAGCGACTTGGTGCAACGGCAAACTGCAGCCTCCTGTGCGCCGACGCGAAGCAACTCGGGTTCGCGGCGGCTTCCTTCGACCGGGTCGTATGCATCCAGAACGGGATCTCTGCGTTTCACGTCGACCGGCGGGTGCTTCTTCGAGAAGTAGTCCGCGTGCTGCGACCCTACGGTATGGCGCTGTTCTCCAGCTACTCGGATCGGTTCTGGGAGGACCGCCTGGACTGGTTCGAGCGTCAGTCCGCTGCCGGTCTCATCGGAGATATCGATCGGATCGCCACTCGCGACGGGGTCATCGTGTGCAAGGACGGCTTCACCGCAGGGACCGTGCACGAGGAGGAGTTCCGCACACTTGTCGCCAACCTCGATGTGGAGCTCAAGTCCTTTGAAGTAGATGACTCCAGCGTCTTCTACTTGGTAAGCGTGTGACGCTTAGGGCGCCCGCCTCGGCGATCGGGCGCCTTAGTCGTCGCTCGCTGTCAAACGACAAGACCTTGTTCTGCGCACGCGACTGCTCCAGACAGATCGTTCTGTCAGGCACGGACAGTTCACCCGTCAGTTCGCAAGGATCCCGATTGATGTATGTGTCGGGCTCGCGGTCGATGACGCTATCTCTTCGCCACTTTCGGCCTCTTCTTCGGGTACCTGTTGCCCTCCGAGAACATCTTGCAGATCATCGGGGTCACGCTGATTTTGTGCTCCTTCTTCGGCGGTCTGTCCATCCCACTCAAGCAGTTCCCATCTGCTTTGCAACACCTGGCCCCCTATACGCCGCTGTACGGGCTCAACCAGGTCGTTCACTATCCGCTCGTCGGTGGAGAGTTGGAATGGCAATGGGTGCTGAACCTGGTCGTGTGGCTGGCGATCTTCGTGGTCAGTACGGTCTGGCGGTTCCGCAGCGACACTGCGACGGTGTGACATACCTTCGAGAGCCGACACCGGTTGTCGGAGTGCGAAAGACCCGACTCTCGGCCGCGCCCCGCCATTGATGCTGGCTACACGCTCGGGCAGTTAGACGAGGAGGCCCACCGATATCGATCAAACCGTGCGATGTCAAAGGCTTCAGTCGGCGTTTATCGCCCGCGCTGCGCGGTTCGCCTCGACCGTCGCGTATCCGATCCATCCAACTAGCCATCCGGTGCTGATGCGGGATAGGACGGTCTGGACCTTGCTGCCGGGACGCGTCGCCACGACGATGATGGCGGACACGACCGGCCCGACCCCTGCGACCGTCAACGCCGAAGCGGCGGCTTGATGCCCAGCGCGCCATGCCTCATCGCTGCGCATCGTCGACGGGATACGGATACCGGCGAAGAGATTTCGCGGCAACCGCCCTGTCGCCGCCATCTGTCCCAACCCGATCACAACTACGCCGCTGATCGCGAGCCGAAGTGCCTTCAACACGTATACCAGGCTACGACGATCTGAACGGGCATGCCCGTCAGGACTGCTTGAACCTGGTTGGTCACGACCCATCTTCGTCGGGGCACTCCTGCCCCACGGAGGCGTCACTGATGAGCTTGTCCCGGTAACAGAGCGTGGCGAATGCCGGGCGCAGTCACCAAGTTCTGAGGTCTGTCTCCGTGGCGCTACACAGCAAGGGTTTCGCGACGACGACAGTCGCTGCCTTGTGAGGAACTCCGAGCCGAGTTGGCTCGCTCAATGCAAGACTGACACTGTGCGCACGATTCTCAACCTAATCTGGCTCGTCCTGTCGGGCTTCTGGCTTGCTCTGGCGTACGCGATCGCTGGAGTGGTCATGTGCGTCCTCGTCATAACGATCCCCTTCGGTGTCGCTTCGTTCCGCCTCGCCGCCTACGCCTTGTGGCCGTTCGGCAGGACAGTAATCCGGCGACCGGGCGCAGGTGCCGCATCCGTGATCGGGAACGTGCTCTGGTTCCTGCTCGCCGGAGTATGGATTGCGATCGCGCATGTGTTCCTTGGCTTGATTCTTTGCTTGACCATCGTTGGAATCCCGTTCGGGCTTGGGAACTTCAAGCTGGCGGCCGTCGCCATCGCACCGCTTGGCAAAGAGATCGTCTCGACAAGCGACCCTCGGGCGGCGCTCGGGACCATCTCATTTTGAGCGCCCTGCTGGCCATCTCTTGACGTACGAAGCCACCGGTTTCCAGCTTGCCGAGGCGTGACAGACGAATCGCATTCAGCGCAACGATGGCAATCTCCGCGAGTCTTGCTGCCGAGCGATGACTAGGGCTTGTCGTCGTGCTCATCGTCTGGTCGGGAACGTCGGACGCGCTATCGGACTAAGGGAAAGAATGGTGCCCGCCTCGATCCGCCACCCAAGCAGGACTGCACCGTCGCGTTTGGCGACATCCAACAGGGGCCGCAGCTGGTTGCCCGCGATTGCTGGGCCATCGGAACCAGGTCGACATTTGGCCCCTCGGTTATCGCCGTCCAGGTCCCGCCCCCGCCGCGTTCCCAGACGATGCGCTGCTCCACGTTGTCGGACAGCGTCTCGGGTTTGCCGAGCACTATGGCCTGGTCAATCCCAGGCGGCAGCGCACACGTGCATGAACGCGCACGCTGGGCGCGTCATGGGACCATGAAGACCAATGCGATCACTGCGCGTCGTCGGCTGGGTGGCCCTAGCCCTGACGGTAGCCGCGTGCACGAGCAGTTCGCGGACAGTGCGTCGACCAGAAACCACCCGCTCCGTCTTCGTCGGCACGTCGACCGACACTGGTCTCTCCACTTCGGTGAACCTCTACTCAGCGCGCACGGGGCGAGTCGTGAAGCAGCTCGCGACATTCGGCGAGTCCTTCACGAACAACGGCCTCGCACTCTCGCCAGACGGCAGGTCCGTCTTTGTGACGCTGATCGGAAAGTCAAGCCTCTATATCGAGCGCATCTCCACAACTACGGGACGAAGAACCTTCGTCGCTTTCGGAGCGCAGCTCGCCGTCAGTCCCGATGGACGCTTCCTCGCCTATGGGACGGGCGGGGAATACCAGGAACTCGCTGTCAAGCAACTCTCATCAGGAAAGACCACCACCTTCGACCTGCGCTCGTTGACCGGCAACAGGGCGAGCTTCCTCGGCGGGCAGATCGCGTGGCTGGGTAACGGCTATGAGATCGCGCTCATGCCGGAGGATTACCTGACTCCTGTCAGTGCGTCCACCTCGCATCCTTACCTGACAAAAGAGGCGTCGTGCAGCCAGGCGAGAAGTGACCAGCTCTGCCTGATCGTGGTCAACTTGAGGTCCTCAAAATCGCCAGCAAGGATGTTGCTGCTGTCGGAGCCTCAGCAGGGCCAGATAAGTGCTTGCCTGTCGGTGCCCGACGCAGTCGACCTTGTGATCTGGACCGGTCACCACACGCTGATCGAAAAGGTGACGATTTCCGGCACCGGTATGCACGCAGTAACTCTCGCCGACCTATCACCCGATCTCGTGATGGCAGTAAGCCCCTCAGGCGACGGAATGCTCTATCTCGTAGGGCACACGCCGCCTGCTCTGTGGGTCGCGGAGCTGAACGGTGGACAGCTCGTCAATGCTCACTTGCTCGTCCGCAGCTCGAAGTTCGGGTCCATCGCCTGGTAGGCAGGGCCGTTTCCTCGCTACCCGCCACCTTGCCCCCTACAGCCCAACCATACTGGCTGTGTTCTCGCGAAAAAGGCCCGCCCGCACTCATGGGACAGCTCAAGGTCCCCGGAACGGTCCCTCCCAGCGCAGTGACCGGAGTTAGCCTCTTAGTGAGTCAGCACGAGGGACAGGCTGACGTGCTCGTGCCAGAGGAGAATGCGGAGGTCATCGCGCGAAGGTTCGGTATGTCCGGGCGCGAGTTCCTCGACGATCTTCCTGAGCGACTGGGAGGCATTGCCGCTCGCTCGAACCTGATGCTCGGTGAGCCGTTGCCAATTGGTGGGTACCTGATTGAGACCCGGACTCAGGCGGGTATTGACGCAGTCCTCAAACTCTCGCCGACCGGTGGAGAACAAGACCAGGCCAACGCGCTTGAGGCCTACGCGCTTCGGCGTTGGGACGGCGAGGAAGCGCACAGGCTGTTCATGGCAGACAGGCCAGCGGAAGCGTTGCTCGTCGAGCGGTGTACGCCTGGCGCGAGCATCGAGACGCTGCCTGACGATGGGATGCTCCGGCGGGCCGTGCACTCGCTGGCATCGTGCACCGTATTCCCACTCCGAAGACGAGCGACTATTAGCAAACGCCCTCACGGAAGTGGAGAGCGCACTCCGGCGCTCGCCGGATGGATGGAGAGGATGAGACATTCGCTCTCAGTGCGCGCCGCGCGCATCGTGGCCCGGGGTTCATATCTCCGTGACAGACCACGTGCGGGGCACCATCGCTTGCGATGTCTTCATGGACGCGTTGGGTTCTCAAGCCGGTGTCGGTAGTTCAGTAGACCGACAAACCCGACAGGATGCAAACTCGGCCAGTTCACGAAGCTTCAGTAGGCCTGGCAAATGAGCGGGTAGAGCGCGAACACCCCCAAGAACCCGAGAGGCGCGGCGACGCACAAGCCGAGGGGCACCCGTCGGCGCCACGACCTTGGGCGGTCAGAGCGCATGACCGGTCAGCGGATCCCGCCGAGGGACACTCCGCTCTTGAACCAGCGCTGGGACATCATGAACGCGATGACGTTCGGAACTGTCGCCACCACCGAAGCGGCAAAAAGCGGGCCCCATTCGGTGGTGTGGGCACCGATGAACAAAGAAAGTCCTATCGGCACGGTGAAATGCGACGACGAGTTGATCAGCGTCAGCGCGACCACGAACTCGTCCCATGCCGCGTTGAAGGCGAACAGTGCAACTACAGCAAGGGCAGGAATGGAGAGCGGAGCGAGGAGTTTCGTGAGCACGCGCAAACTGCTGGCACCGTCCAGCCGGAACGACTCTTCGAGCTCGCGCGGAACCGCCTCGAAGAAGCCCCGCAGTAGGAAGATCGAGAAGGGCAGATTAGCGCTTACGTATATGAGAATGAGTCCGACGAGTGAGTCGATCAGGTGCAGCCGGTCCATCAGCAAGTACTGGGGGATCACTAGCTCGACGCTTGGCACCGCGAGACTCGCTAGGAAGAGGTAGAAGATCAGCTCCTTGAACCGGAACCGGTACCGGGCGAAGGCAAAGGCGGCCAGCGAGGCACAGATTACGGTGAGGGCCACGGTGCCCGCTGCCACGATCGTGCTGTTAAGGAGCAACTGGCCGAGCTTTACCGTATCCCAGGCCTGCACATAGTTCTGCGTTGTCGGGTGCGAGGGCCAAAGGACAAAGTTGCCCGTACCAATTTCGCTAGCCGGTTGGAATGACAGCGAGATCATGTATAGAAGCGGCCCCATCGAAATCACCGCCAGAAGCACGGCGATTACCAGACGAGTCTTTTTCCGGGTCTTGGTGCCGAATAGGCCAGGACCGACAGCAGGCTTCAGCTTGGCCCGAGTCGGAGCTTCGATGGCGATAGCCATGTCTGTTCAATCTCCCCGCGGCCGCAACACTTGGATCTCGGCGACGCTCAGCCCAAACAGGACGACAGCAAGCAAAGAACCGATGGCCGCTGCGTATCCAAACGAAA
>JBEKMZ010000078.1:17154-20572 GCA_049523315.1 Acidimicrobiales bacterium
AAGGCTTGCTGATAGGCGTAGGTGTAGAGAACATGGGTCGAGCCGTATGGACCTCCGGCGCTGATCAGCCAGACGGACTGGAAGATCGAGGCGGCGCCTATCACGAGGAGGACGAGCACAAAGACGATCGACTGACGGATCGAGGGAATGATCAGCGAGCGCCAGATACGTCGCTCGGTCGCACCATCGACCCGACCTGCCTCGATTACGTCCCGGGCGGTGCCATCGAGAGCAGCGAGAAAGATGATGAAGGACCAGCCGACTCCTTTCCAGATCCCGACCAGCCAGATGACAAGGTTGGCGCTCCATGTCTGGGCCAACCAGTCGAAGTGCACGGCATGGCCGGCGAAGAGTCCAAGAACTGTATCCACTAGACCGCCCGACGGGCTGAACATGTAGGCGAACAGAAAGCTGACGACGACCCAGGAAGTGACGACGGGGACGAAGACAAGCCCCCTCAACAGCGTCGAGGCTGGAAGGCGGTCCGTGAGCATGGCGGCAGCAAAGAGTCCGAGGGCCATCTGTGCAGGGACCGTGATAATCACGTACAGAGCGGTGTTGTAAAGGGCTGTGCGGACGGCGGGGTCGTGCAGAAGGCGGCTGTAATTCGACCAGCCCACGAAAGGACTCTGGCTTCCCGGGAAAACCTGCCAGTTGAAGAAGCTGACGTCGAACTGGCGGAAGATCGGGTAGATCGTGAAGATCGCGTAGAATGCCGCGGCCGGGATGATCAACAAGTAAGGCGTGATCAGCCGTCCTGCCCGGGCGCCAAATGCGGCTCGGCGCCATGGCCTCGAAGTAGGCGGAACGGCGCCCTGCGATGGGGACGCGGGGCGCCGTTCCAAGTCCCTACCTCCTATCAGCCATTTCCGGCCAACGCTGCGTCCGACGCGTTGGCAGCGTTGTCCATGCCTTGAGTAACACTTACCTTTCCGGCCAGGATCTCCTCGAAAGCGTTGGAGAAGGCCGTGTCGACCGCACCGTAGTACTTGCTCACCGGTCGCACATATGCGTTCTTCAGAGCAGCGGCGAAGGGCTTGTAGTACGGCGTCGTCTTCACTTCAGCACTGGCGTCATTCGCGAATGCTGACATCTGACCGATGCTCGCCATCGTGAGCTGCGAGTACGACGAGTCGAGGAACTGCGCGAACAGCTCGGCGTCGGCGAGGTGCTTGCCGCCCTTGGAGACAACGACGTCCTCGCCGCCGGTCGGGGTGTGCGAGCCACCGACACCAGATGGCATCGGCACGATGCCGTAGCTCGGTACCGGCTTCAATGCCTGGAAGGTCGGCACGGCCCACGGACCGTCAATGTACATGGCGTACTTGCCGCTCGGGAACTCCGCCTCGCCGGAGTCACCTGTGGTGCTAATGATGTCTGGCCCGATGTACCCATGTCCGCCGTTGTAGCCCTCAACCAACGTCTTTACAGCCGTTATGGTCGGTCCGCTGTTCATGAACCCGCCCGCCTCGGTGTAGTTCTTGTTGGTGAAACTACCTCCCATGCTCCAGATGTACGGCGAGACGTCCCATATGTCCGTTGAGTCGACCCCAAGGCCGTACTGGTCCTTCGATGGGATGGTCAGCTTCTGTGCATCGCTGATCAGCTGGCTTATTGTCGTCGGAGGGTTCGCGAGCCCTGCGGCGTAAAAGTCGGTCTTGTTCCAGAACAACGCAATGGTGTTGGTGTCCAGCGGCAGACTGTACGCGCTTCCCTGGTACTCCGTCGTCAAAAGAGGCCCGGGTAGGGCTTGCTTGACGAGCGCTTTGTACCACGGCAGGTTGCTCACTTTGAGAGCAACGCCGTCACTGGCAAGCTCGGCCGTCCAGGCGATGTCCGTACGGAATACGTCCGGCGGATCACCCGCAGCCGCAGCTGCCAGGTACTTCTGCAACGTTTCTCCGTACGGGAAGGATGTGTTCACCACCTTGATGCCCGGGTTGAGCTTCTCGAAACGAGGAATGATGGTGTGCTCCATCGTTGTTACCTGCGTTCCGGTGTAGGAGTTCCAGAACGTGAGTGTCACCGAGCTCGAGGCCTTGGAGCTCTGATGCCTAACCGCGGCGGCACTCGATCCTGCGGCCGCAGTCGCAAAGGCCCCGAATCCGAGCGCCGCGCACAGCACCGCTACCGACAGGGACCTCACCCGCTTCCTTCTCAGTACATTCACGAAACTTCCCCTCCCCTTGTGTATGTGTCCGACCTTGCTGTCCGCCATGTCGCTCCCTTCATTTGGATGTCAGTTTAGTTACGGATTCATGTCAGCAAACTGGCGAGTCCAGGTCTACAGTGGCCGTGCGCAGCGCCGGGTCGAGCTCGTCGCAAAGGACGACGAACATTGCGTGCGACCACGCCAGATCTCTCGCCGGGAGGCCCCAACGGCCGACCCATTCGTCGTACTTACCGCGGTCACGGCCCTCGCCTCCAAACTGCTCGCCGAGACGTCCTTCCACGTCGAATTTCTCGGCGATCCACTGGAGCCGCCGCCGCGCCTCATCTAGTTCGCCAATGGACGCCAGATACCAACCGAGCGAAGCAGTGAGGACGGGCCAGGCGCCGCCGCCGAAGTAGGTGTCCGCCGGATAGCGCCGGATACCTCCGTCGAGGTCGAGTTCGGTTGACACGACTCGCGCCGTCTCTAGGAAAGCCCTCTCATGCGGGTCGCAAAGGCGAAACGGCTCGGACAGCCACAACAGGGCCGCGTCGACTTCTGTGCTGCTGTTCGATTTCTCGAAGCGTCCCTCGCGCCGGGCACGTTCCAACACCTCGGAGCGCACCACATCTGCGCGGTCGCGAAAGTTCTGGTCGGACAACATGGCCGACGCGGCTACGAGTCCCGCGTACACGCAGCCGAGCGACGCCGTGTGGACCGAGCCGCCGCTCTCCTCCCAGACATCGAAGCACGGCGCGGTGCCTATCTCGGCAAGATACCGGGCGACGCGCTCGACCGCGGGCGCGAGCGATCCTGGGAGGGAACGAGCACCCGAACGCTGTAGGTGCTCGTGCAGCGACCAGAGCCAGGTCCCGTAACCGTCGATTTGGAAATTCGGCCAATCGTCGTTCACAACGAGTCCATCAACGCTGAAGCGCGCAGGCGGCATCGCGTTCGGATCGATCGGCTTGCCGAGCTGGGCGCGCTCGACCGCAGCCTCCATCAGTGGGGCAATATGGTCGACCGAGCTGGCGCACCAGCTGTGAAAGCGGTCTGACGAATCGTGCTCGCCGGCGCGATCGAGTGCGTAGGCAATGAACGAGCCGTCCCGCAGCCAGCAGTACTGGTACTGGGAGAAATCCGGAGAGGCAATAAAAGCGCCGCCCGGCCGCTGGCTGGCAAGCATCGCTCGGATACTCGTCGCAACCAGGTGTTCGAACCCGTCGTTCCCCTGCTCCATCGCCGTCCCTGCCCAACTATCTTTCT
>JBEKMZ010000079.1:0-23392 GCA_049523315.1 Acidimicrobiales bacterium
CACGGCGTGGATCGACCACTGGAACGAGGAACCCAAGCCCTTTGTCTGGCACAAGAGCGCCGACGAGATCCTCGACACTCTCGCGGCCTACTGCGAGCGGATCTCCGACTCAGGTCACTAGGCGCTCGTGGCCTGGACCGCCAGGGTCGCGCCGACCTGGTCGGCGATGAACGCCGCCACGAGGAGGCGGTCGGAGGACACCGGGGTGCCGGGAGTCGGGACCATGACGAACCGCCCGAAGGTCTTGCCCCGGTACTCGACGATGAGCTCGACCTCCCGACCCGGCAGGCCGCTGCGGTGCGCCCCCCAGCGCAGCCCACCGAGGGCGACCACGCCCGAGTGCTCGATGCGGGTCGGATGCCGGTCCGACATCTGGGTCTCGAAGCGGCAGTCCTTCAACTTGAGCAGCGACTTCAGCTCCAACACGGCGTGGGCGATGACGGCGTCGGCCGGCTCGCCCGCCGCCACCAGCTCGGTGAAGTCGTGGATGAGGGCGATGTGATCGGCCTCTTCGGAGGCCTCCTTTTGATTTGCCCGGCTGCGAGCCGCGATCTCGGTCACGGCGAGGCCCACCACGAGCAGGCTGATCTCGGTCTGGAGGTCCGGCCGGTAGGTGATGTTGAACGTCTCGTACGGCTTGGTGAGGAAGAAGTCGAACCAGGCCGCCGCCGATAGTGCGGCTATGAGACCGGCGAATCGGCTGCCGAACGAGCCGACGGCGGCGACGACGAGCACGAGCACGAGGGCGGAGGCGGGCAACGCGAAGTTTGTGCGGAACGGGACCAGGATCGAGGCGACGGCGAGAGGGAGGAACAGGCCGCACAGGACCGCAATCCAGCCCTTGTCGAACGCTTCGACCAAGCGCCTCATAAAGCGGCGCTCCTGCGGCTGAGCACGACCATGACGCTAGCGCTGTTCTGTCAGCCCGGTTCGCCGAGTGCGAAGCGCTCCACCTGCTCGGAGAACCGGGCATGGTCCCCGTGCATCTCGGCCGCCCATGCCCGCCCCTGCTCGGAGAGGCGGGCCCTGAGCGCCGGGCTGTCAAGGATCGCCTTGGCGGCGTCGAACATCTCCCGGTAGTCCCGGTACCAGAGACCGCCGTTCGAGCGCTCAGCGTGCTCGGCGGCGACAGTGCTCTCGGGCACGACGACAGGTGTTCCCAAGATGAGCGACTCGATGGTCTCACGGCCCACAATCCCCTGCGGGCGGAGGTCGAGGCAGACCTCGGCGTGGCGCAGCAGCTTCCAGAGGTTGGGCCGAGAGGGTCCGACGGGGACCTCGCGAACTTTTTCCAGGTCCGATATCAACCACCGGTCGAGGGCGACCTCTGCGACGGCGATCGGGCCGAGCCAACGCCGCACGTAGTCGTGGCCGGGGGAGCGCTCCGCCGCGGGAGTTCCCTCCGGGAACCCGGTCAGGACGACGGCGAAGCGGCCGAAGTGCGACATCCCCACCATCAGCTGCTCGGCGGCGGCGCGGTTGACCGAGAAGGCGACCTCGAGCTCCGCGACCTCGGCCGGCACCGACTCGGCAGGCCCGACAAAGCCGTCGGCCCCGTCGCGCACGCGCCGGCCCTCGGCGCGAGACAGCACACCGACGGCGTCGACGCCGGTGAGAAGGGGCACGAACTGCGCGAGCTCGCCACGCGGGTCGTCGCCGAGGAGGGGCAGGGCGACGACCCGTACACCGGGGCGGAGCGACCCGAGGGCCTCGGGGAGCCACCAAGTCTCCGGGCCGGCAAGCAGCACAGTGTCCGCCCCGAGTGAGGAGATCAGCTCGACCACACCGGGCGCCACGCCACCCTCGAGCTCGACGAGCCGCGGGCCGGAGATCTTGGGCAGCCGGCCCCCGCCTCCCCGCGCGAGAGCGGCTCGCAGCAGACCCGCGTGCACCTTCCCGGCCCGGCTGGCGGCGACCTCGTGCACGACGAACACGCTGTCGCGCCGGGTGCGTACCGCTTCGTCCGCACCGTTCGGCGCGCCCGAAGTGCAAAGCGAAACTACCTCGACCCGCGCACGCGCCGAGAGCGCTCCCGCAACCAGACGCACCACGGCGCCGGCCTCACCCTGTGAGCCTCCCCACCCGGCGGTGACGAGGACAACCCTTCTCACTCGTCGAGTCGCTCTTCGAGGTGTGTCGCGAAGTCCACAAAGTCCGCCCGCATCGCCCCGATCGTGCGCAGCTGGGTCGCCGCCTGTTCGTCGACTCGGAGAGCCACTGTGTCGAGCGCCCGTACGGTGACGGCGATGCAGTCCTGGACCTTGACGAGATAGGGGTTCAGCACCGCGATCACCCCACGGTGCACCAGACGTTTCACCCAAGCCTTGAAGCCGCTTCCCTCCGGGGGTGCGAGAGCCTGCTTGAGGTCGCTGTTGGCGTGCAACCACTCGAGGTGGTCGTTCATGTGGACCGGGCTCAGGTCGGTGTCCCCGACAAGGGCGTCGAAGGAGGCCGAGGGGACCCAGGTCCGCGGGCCGTCGCCGGTGACCGGCCGCGGGGCGGACCTCAGCTCGTCGACGACGCTTCGAGCATCGAGCGGAAGATGTTCCATAGGTGAGTTTCCTCCTCGGTCGACAAGCGGCAGTAGGGGTCGAAATGCGTCAGGTTGACGTTGTAGTAGGGGTCGCCGCTAAGCATCTCGTCGCGCCATCGGTTCCGGAAGATTGGCGTCTCCACGACGTCGTCCGCGTGCCCGCGGCTCTTCGACTCGAAGTGGACGAGCTCGGCAAGAGGTGTGTACACGACGAGCAGCCCCTTGTCGCGCAGGCGCAGGCAGTAGTCGACGTCGTTGAAGGCCACCGGGAGCGCAGCGTCGAAGCCGCCGAGATCATCGAAGCAGGAACGTCGCGTCATCATGCAAGCTCCGGTGACCGCGCTGCAGTTGCGAGTGAGCTCGGTCATGAGCAGGTAGCCCGGCCGGTTGAAGGGCAGGCCCTGCTGGACATGGGCCGCCCCGAAGCTCATGCCGATGACGATGCCTGCGTGCTGGACGGTCCGGTCCGGGTACCGCAGCAGGGCGCCGACCGCGCCGACCTCATCGCGCTGCGCGTGGCCCAGCATCGCCGCGAGCCACCCGTCCGAGCGCGCCTCGATGTCGTTATTCAAAAAGAGCAGCACGTCGCCGCGCGCCTCGGCCGCGGCAGCATTGTTGATAGCGACCCAGTCGAACGGCCGCGGGTCTTTGAGAAGGCGCACCCGAGGGTCCTTCGCGAGCCCGGCGGAGAGCACGCCGGTCTCGGGCAGCTCGCTGTCGTTGTCGACCAGCAGAATCTCGTAACGGTCGTAGCCGGGCGCGCGCACGAGGGACCGGTAGCACGATGCGGTCATCTCCGGCTCGTCCCGGAACGGCACGATGATGCTCACGAGCGGCTCGCCAATGATGTCCCTGCGGACGTGGAAGTTGCCGGGGAAACGGCTGTGATCCTCGACTGTCGCAGCGACGCCGCGCCGAGCGAGGGCCTCCTCGAGTGCCCTGTGTTCGGCGTCGAAGGCCCACGGCTTCGCGTGCGGATCGGCCGAAGTCGAGCCGGCCATGACACGCCAGTGGTAGAGGATCTCCGGCACATGGACGACGGCGCGGGCCACCTCGGTGGCGCGGAGCATCAGGTCGTAGTCCTGGCTCCCGTCGAACTCCGGGCGCAGGCCGCCGAGTTCTGCGACGAGCGAGCGCCGGACGACGAGCATGTGGCAGAAGTACGCGCTGGAGAGCAACAGGTCGGGCGACCAGTCCGGCTTCAGGCTCGGTACGCATCGCTCGCCTGAACCGCTGAGTTTGTCCTCGTCGGAGTAGAGGACGTCGGCGTCCGGCTCGGCGGCTACCGCTGAGGCCATCTTGGCGAGGGCCTCGGGGTGCAGCTCGTCGTCATGGTCTAAGAACACGACGTAATCGCCCCTCGCGTGCCCGATCGCCGAGTTCGTGGCGGCCGATATGCCGCCTGTCTCGGTCCTTTGTACGATCTCGACGCGCGCGTCGAGGCGGGCGAAGGAGCGGAGCTGTTCGGAGAGAGCGGCGTCACCCGAGGCGTCATCCGCGAGTACGAGCTGGAACTCGTGGTGACTCTGGGCGAGCACCGATGCCACGCAGCGCTCGAGTGCCCAGCGGGGCGGCCTGAGCACGGGCACGACAACGCTGAACAACGGCGGCCTTTTCGCGCGCACACGATCCCGGGCCAGCGGGAGGCCCCCGCTCAAGGGGAGGACGGTCGGCTCGCCCCGGCGCTCCAGCCAGCGCTGGTAGGCAGCCAGGTCCTCGGACGCGTTCAAGGGATAGGCGTCGGGGTCGCCCTCGTCCGTCGGTGGTCGCCCAGGCGCGGAAACGAACGACGCCAGCTGGCCGGTGGTCCAGTCAAGGCCCTTCCAGACCTGCTCGAGGTCGCGGCGATACTCGAGCAGGGCGGCGACCCAGGGTGACTCGGGCTCGGGCGAAGGGGGATCGAAGCACTCGTGCGGCCCCAACAGCTGGTCGAGCAGCGAGGCGATCTGGCGCTGGCTCGCGAGCAGGAGGTCCTCGTCCTTAAGGGGGTTTACATTCGCCTCCGGCGGGACGAGCACGGCCCGCAGGCCTTGGTCCGGGTCCCCCTCGCCGGTCTGGTCGAGACCGCGCATCGAGAGGAAGCTGCGCATGGCGGCGCCCCAGCCAGCTGGGTCAGCGGCCGCGCTCGAAAGCCTCGTGACGAACACGGGCATGCCCTTCAAGTTGCAAAGAGCAACGCGCATGAAGCGCTCCCATATCGCCAAGGCGAGCGCCTGGCCTGAGAACCTGCCGGGCACGATGTCCCCGGTGTCGAGCGGGTCGCTCACCACCATTACCGCTGCCAACGGTGCCGGCAGGGCCAAGTCGCCTGCGGCGCCCGGCACCGGCCACCAGCCCTCATTGGCTGAGTCGGGCGCCCCTGGCCCGATCGCCCTCAAGCGGGGCCCGGCGGGCGAGGACATCCCGAGGAGCCCGAGCGCTTTGTCGAGCACCCCGAGGTCGTGGGAGGACACTCCTACGAGAGCGATCCACGGGCGTGGCGGTTCGCCACTCGTGGTCGGGAGGGCGTCGGGCTCAGGCATGGGTTCTCAACGATCACCAACCGCCCGATCGCGCGGTCCAGGCGCTCACCGGTCTTCTGAGTTGGGTGGCCCAAGTCTACGCGTGAGGCTGGCGGATCTGCGACGATAGGGACGTGAGCAACCGTGTAAACGCGGAGCTGACATGGCCGAATTGACTGCTTCTGGCATCTCCACCGAGCTGGTGGGCCGTCGGGTCCGCCTTCGCCCCTTGCGCGAGGACGACTACGAGGCCTGGCATGAGGTTCGCACGCGCTGTCGGGACTGGCTTTTGCCCTGGGAGCCTCGGCCGGCCGGCGCACCGTACCCGTCCGAGGACCGGACCACATTTACGACGCGCTGCTCGATGCGTGAGCGCGAACGGCAACTGGGCACCGGGTACGGCTTCGGGATATTCGCGATGGGGCGCTTCGCGGGCGAGGTGAACCTCTCCTCGGTTGCGCGCGGGCCGTTCCAGAACGCCTACGTCGGATACTGGATCGACCAGTCCCAGGCAGGCCGGGGTTATGTGCCCGAGGCCTGCGTGCTGCTGTTCCGCTTTGCCTTCGAAGAGATCGGCCTTCACCGGCTCCAGATCTCGATCATCCCGCGCAACCGTCCCAGCCGCCGGGTAGCCCAGAAGCTCTGGTTGCGCGGCGAGGGGATCGCTTTGCGCTATCTCGAGATCGACGGACGTTGGGAGGACCATGTCCGCTACGCCCTGACGGCGGAGGAATGGGTCGAGCGCCGGGACCGCTATTTCCGTCAGTGGCTCTCCGGCTCGGCCATCTACTAGCGCCTCACCTGGCAGGCGGCTGAAAGACTCGTCTCCTCGGTCCGCATCAGGGCCGCAGTTGGGGCGTCGGCGGCGATCCGTTCCGGCACCGCCGCGACGAGCTTGGCGAGGAGCAGCCCTCCGAAGGCCACGAGCACGACCCACGACGTGGGACGGTCCGCAAAGGCACGGCGTCGATCTGGTGCACGAAGGCATCCCACAAGAAGCCGCCGAGCACGATCTCCCGGGCGCGGGCCTCGGCGGTGCCTGACCCGGGGCTTCTAGCGCGCGGTCACGCCGCGATCAGGCGAGCGCTCCTCAGGGCCGGCCGGCTGAGACGAAACCGCCCCAGTACATCGGGTAGTAGGCCACGTTCGTGCCGGTCTCCGCCGCCTGGATGATCGTGTCGGTCCCGTACGGCCCGGAGCCGACGTACATCGCGACATGTGTGATCGGAAGGGGGCCGTCGTCGGGGAAGTGGTAGAAGAGGAGGTCACCTGGTTCGATGTCGAGCAGGTTCACGGGTGTCGACTCCTGGTCCTGGATGGTCGCCCCGTGCAGGAGGCCGATTCCTGCCGCCAGCCAGGCCACCATCGTTAGCCCGGAGCAGTCGACCCCGGACCGGCTCGCGCCGCCCCATACGTAGGGCACGCCCAGATACGACTCGGCAGCCGCCACTGCCGAGAGGCCCGCGGGATTGGTGCCGGCCGGGATCAGTGTGCTCCCAAAGCCCGGCTGGTCGGGGCCGGTGCCCGGGCCGAAGGGCCACTGGTCGCCCATACCGGCGTCGGACCCGGCGCCACCGATGCTCGTGACGGCACGCGTGTCGGTGGCGGCCTCGGCCTCCTTGGCGGCTTTCTCCCTGGCGGCTCTTGCAGCTGCGGCTCGTGCCGCGGCGGCTGCCCTGGCAGCAGCGGCCCTCTCCGCCGCGAGGGCGGCAGCTGCTTTTGCCGCCGCGATCTCTTGCTCCCTCTTCGCGACGAGCACGGCGAGCTGCCCCTTCACCTGGCTGAGGGCAGCTTGCACGTTCGCGGTCGCCGCCTGGGCGAGGTTGCGGGCCTTGTCGGCGGCGCGGCGGCGCGCTGGGAACGTGCCGCGGCTGCGGTCGTGCGCGCCTGCGTCGCCCGCTCAGCGGCTAGCCGGAGCGTGATCACGTGCAACTGCTCAGCGGCCACCTTGAGGCTCTGTACCACGACGTCCGAATACACCGCCGCGCTCTGGGCGTCGTTGATGGTCGAGTCGAGGATCCTGCCCACCTGGGAGTCGAACCCGTCGCCAGTCACGTAGGCCTCGACGGCGGCGTTCTCGGCGCGGGCCCTGACATCGCGGAGCTGCTCTTGGGTCGCCTTGAGCTGGCGCTCCGTCTTGGCGAGATTCAGCTGGTCGAGCTGCACGTCGACCGTGTACTCGTCGTACGCCTCGGCGTCGACCGAAACCTCGTTCTGGTCGGTGGTGATCTGCTCGGCGAGCGCCTGGGCGCGTGTCTGAAGAGAGCTGATCTGCGAATTGGTACGGTTGATCGGGCTTGGCGACGCCCCGGCGGGTGCCTCGACCACAAAGAGTGAACTCACCATGGCGAGGGCAGCCACTGCCGCACCGATCGGCTTTTGGTGCTCTCCCCTCTTGAGCAACATGTCTTAACTTTGGTCACATAAGCAACGACTGTCAACTCACCCACAAACGACCAGGAGTTTCTAAGGCACGAGCGCCGCGCGCGAGGTGCCGGAAGTGATGAAATGAGGCCCTGGATGTGAAGGTCTGAACGTCTCGGGGACGTAGCCCAACCGGCAGAGGCAGGGCGCTTAAAACGCTCACAGTGAGGGTTCGAGCCCCTCCGTCCCCACGGTCTCTGCGGAAGCGCTCCGCCCGGAGCGCGCGAGGCCGCGCGACCTCCGAGACCCCGACCTCGCGACGACGGTCGCCGTCGCGCAGACGCTGGTCAAGGCTCGGGAAGTTCTAGACCAAGGCTCAGGAGAAACACAGGAATCTGGCTTAGCCTTAGACCGCCATCGCCGCTCAAAGGAGTGCCTGAAGTGTTCTCGCTCGGTTACGCCTGGAACGAGCTCCGCCGCCGCTGGGGCAGGACGCTCGTCACCGCCTTCGGACTTGCCGCAGGAGTCGGTCTCGTCATGGGCATCATCGGGGTCTCCCAGGGCCTCTCCGATGCCCAGAACCGCGTCCTCTCCCCGCTCGGGTCGGTCGGGACCGACATCATCGTCACGCGCACCGTCGCGGCGACAACCTCCCAGACGACCACGACTACGACCACGCCCGCGCGGGGGTTCGCCGGCGGTGGCGGCTTCCCGGCCGGGGGGGGCGGAGGAGGGACAGGCGGGGGCGGAGGGTTCTTCGGCCGGGGCGTCGCAGGCGCTAGCACTGTCAACAGCTCCCAGGCCGCGACCCTGCTCAACAACAACGCCTCTGTGATCACCGACCTCGCGAAGCTCGGCAAGCCCGGGACTCAGTTCACCCATGACTTCTTCGTGCCCGGCACGCTCCTCACTTTCCCCTCCGTCGCCATCAGCGACGTCGCGAAGATCCCGGGCGTTAGCTCTGCGGTCGGCGCCCTCTCCTTGAGCGCTCTTCACGAGAGCGGCACGGTCCCGAAAATCACCGACACGGTCAAAGAGGGCGGCCAGACGATCTCGACAACCGTCAAACCGCCTACTCTCACCGCGGCGCAAACAGCGACCGAGCGCACGTGTATCCAAAAGATCATCCAGAAGACCTTCAAGACCAGCGGCCTCGGCAACAGCGGCAGCTCGAGCGGTTTCCCCACCACGCGGCCGAGGGGCTCGGGCTCAGGCGGGGGTGCCTCAGGCTTCAGCGGCTTCATCGGGGGCTTCAGCTCGAACCCCGCCGTCGAGAAGTGCCTCACCCCCGCCCAGATCAGCTACCAGCAGAAAGTCACCGTCCCAGAACAAACCATCACCCGGGTTCTCAACCCCCCAACGACCAACACCGCCACGTCCAACTACACCGTCGCAGGAGTGGACCCCACGAATGAGACCACCGGCCTCATCACCAAGGCGCAGCTCGTCTCGGGCACCTGGTTCACCGCCAACCCGGCAAACGAGGTGCTCGTCTACACGAACTACGCGACTACGAAGAAGTTGAAGGTCGGCGGCACCCTCACCATCAACTCGAAGAGCTACAAGGTCGTCGGCCTCGTGTCGCCGACGCTGACCGGCAACGTCGCAGACGTCTACTTCCCGCTCTCGACGATGCAGAGCCTCGCCTCGGCTCAGGGTTACGTGAACGAGGTGCTCGTCTCGGTGAAGAGCTCCTCGGACGTCGCAGCGGTGACTGCTCTGATCAAAAAGGAGCTCCCCGGGGCCACGGTCCTCACGTCGAAGCAGCTCGCCGACTCAGTGAGCGGCAGCCTCAACAACGCCCACAAGCTCGCCAACGATCTGGGCGGCGTGCTCGCCATCGTCGTCCTGCTGGCGGCGTTCCTGATCGCGGGCCTGCTCACCTTGTCGAGTGTCGCCAAGCGCGTCCGTGAGATCGGCTCGCTGCGGGCCATCGGCTGGACACGGGGCGAGGTCGTCCGCCAGATCATGGCGGAGACCATCGGTATCGGGATAGTCGGAGGGGTGATAGGTGTCGGCATAGGGGCAGGGGTCTGCGCGGTGATAGCCGCCGTCGGCCCGGGGTTGTCGGTCACCTCGACCGGGCTCGCAGTTAGTGCCTCGAAGCTGAGCACGTTCATCAGCGGGGCGTCCAACACGGGAACGGTGACGAGCATCGTCCACCTCACAGCGCCCATACACGCCACCACAATCCTGATCGCGTTCGCCGGAGCGCTCGTCGGCGGCCTCATCGCAGGCATGATCGGCGGATGGCGTGCTGCCCGGCTCGCGCCGGCGTCAGCGTTGCGGGACCTCGGCTAATGGCCAAGGCACCTGGTACGGAGATCGGAAAGGAAGACGAGAAGATGACAGAGACCGAAGCCACGCCGCTGGAGACGCTCGCCGTGGCGCCTGGAGCCACCCCGCTCTACGAATTGTCGAAGCTCGAGCGGACCTTCAGCAAAGGCGGCCTGTCAGTCAAGGCCATTCGCGGGGTAGACCTCGTCATCAACAGCGGGGAGATGGTCTCGCTCGAAGGGCCGAGCGGGTCCGGCAAGACCACGCTCTTGCAGCTGCTCGGTGCCCTTGACAGCCCGACCGGCGGCACGATCCGTTTCGCGAACCGCGATCTGAGCGGGCTGAGCGACAAGGAGCTGACGAGAATCCGGGCCGAGGAGATCGGCTTCGTGTTCCAGCACTTCAACCTGATCCCGACTCTGACGGCCGAGGAGAACGTCGCAATTGCGATGTTCCCCAGCCACGCTCGTTCCCACGAGCGTCTCGAGCGTGGAAAGGAGCTGCTCAACCAGGTGGGCCTCGGTCACCGCATGGGCCATTTGCCTTCACGGCTCTCCGGGGGCGAGCAGCAGCGCGTGGCTATCGCGCGGGCGCTCGCCAACCACCCGAGAGTCATCATCGCCGACGAGCCGACGGGCAACCTCGACTCCGAGACGGCCAAGGAGGTCATGGCGACGCTGAACGCGCTGCGCGCTAGTGCCGGTGTCACGATCGTCATCGCCACCCACGACGAGGAAGTCGCCCGGCTCACCAACCGCCGCATCCGAATCCGCGACGGGGCGATCCGAAAGGATTCTGCCGCCTAGCATCCCCGTTCGCCTCCGGTGGCACACGACCGGGCCGCCCGAGGACTACATACACTCGCTTCGTGATCGCCGAGAAGAATGCCGATGCTCGCCCGGTGCGGATGTGATCACAGCCGCGGCACTGCTCGCCGGCGTCGGCTGGATAGACGCCATCGGAAGGAGCCTGCGGGAAGGCTTCTTCATGTTCTGGGAGACGTTGTGGCCCCTGATCCTGGGCTTCACGCTCTCGGGAGCCGTGCAGGCCTTCGTGAGCCGCGAGGCGCTGCAGGCCAAGCTCGGCGGTCATGGGCCGGCCGCCCTGGCTCGTGCCTCCGCGTACGGGATGGCTTCGTCGTCGTGCTCGTACGCGGCGAGCGCCATGGGGAAGTCGCTTTTCGCCAAGGGAGCGGACTTCGTGGCGGTTTCAGTGTTCATGGTCGCTTCGACCAACCTCGTTATCGAGCTCGGCATCGTCCTCGTCGTCCTCATGGGCTGGCAGTTCGCGGTGAGCGAGTTCGTCGGCGGGGTCATCATGATCGTCCTGCTCGCCGGCCTCGGTGGCCTCTGGCTGCGGGGCAGGCTCGTGGTCGAGGCGCGACAGCGCCTCTCGACCGACACCGGGGAGGTCCACCTCAGCGAGCACGGCCATGGCGACGAGCACAGGCCGCCGGGCGAGGACCATGCCCTCCAGCAAGCTCCCTGGCGCGAGAAGCTGCGCTCCAAGGGTGGATGGGCCGACGCCGCCACCTACACGATGGCCGATCTCACCATGTTGCGGCGCGAGCTGCTCGTCGGCTTCGTCGCGGCAGGCTTCCTCGCCGTCGTGGTCCCCACCGGTTTGTGGAACGCCGTGTTCATCCACGGTCACGGCCCCGGGACCACGCTCGAGAACGCCGTCGTGGGCCCGTTCATCGCCATCATCAGCTTCGTCTGCTCGATCGGGAACGTGCCCCTGGCGGCGGCATTGTGGAAGGGGGGGATCTCCTTCGGCGGGGTGGTCTCGTTCCTCTTCGCCGACCTGATCAGCTTCCCGTTGCTGCTCGTCTACCACCGCTACTACGGCACGCGGCTCGCGGCGAGGATGCTCGTGATCTTCTGGGCGGCGATGTCGGCGGCCGGTCTCGTCACCGGCGAGATCTTCAGCGCCGCGGGGCTCGTCCCGCGCACCCGCCCGGCGCAGGTGGCACCGGCGCACTTCTCCTGGGACTACACGACCTATCTGAACATCGTCTTCCTGGCGCTGTTTGCGGTCCTCTACTGGGCGTACCGCAACCGGGTCCGCCTCGGCGCGGACAGCCGACGCGTGCTCGACCCGGTGTGCGGGATGCTGGTCGACAAGGCCAGCGCCCCGGCGCGCATTCGCCACGACGGAAAGGACTTCCACTTCTGCTCGGACCACTGCCGGATGCGCTTTGAAGCCGACCCGGCTCGCTTCACGCCGAGCGCAGGTGAGCCCAAGGGCTCGCTCAGGCGCCAAGCCCCTCGATGACCTCGACGCCCGGCAGCCCGGCGAGGAGCGGGCCCGGGAGCAGGATCTTGGAGCGGCGCACGCCGGAGCCGATTAGCACGACCCCGGTCCCGGCCACCTGAGCGTCGAGGAGCACTGGTATCCCGGCCGGGAGCCCGATGGGCGTGATCCCGCCGTACTCCATGCCCGTGAGCTCGACGGCACGGTCCATGGGCAGGAACGAGGCCTTGCGCACGTCCAGGTACCTCCTCACGAACCCGTTCACGTCCGCGCGCCTTGTCGCCAGGACGACGCAAGCGGCCAGCCGCTCGGTCCCCTCGCGCTTGCCGCCGACGACGACGCAGTTGGCGAGCGAGCTCGGTTCGAGGCCGTAGTGCTCTTGGGTCGCGGCCGTGTCCGACAGGGCCGGGTCGATCTCGACGACCCCCACCGCTTCGAGCACTCCCGCGGCCTCGAGCGCCTTCAAGGTCGCGTCGGCGAGCAGTTCGGGGCGTGTCGAGGCCGGGACGCTCGAGAGGCGACCGAGGGTGAAGGTTCCCATGCCGCAATCCTGTCATCGCCCCGCCGAGCGTGGAGAGCGAGCGCAGCGTTTGTCGGGGACTTCCGGACTGGTACGGGACCAATCTTCCTGTGCGTTCTGTGGGGACAGTGGCAAATGTTTCTGGTGTTAACAGTTGACCGCTAAGCGTAGTGTTACAACCGCGCTAAGTGCTTAAGAGTGCCTTCGAAAGCACCGACACTGCTTATATGCGAGGCGATGGGGAGGTTCGGTCGGGAGACGTCCGGGCAGATCTCCTCCTTCGCAGGGGCCACAGCCTCCTGTCCGGTGGCCCCATGAGTCTCCGCGAGGGACGGCTCCACCCTGGCCTGTCTGACGGTCTTCGCACCGCCGTCAGAGGCCAGGGCGCCGACTCGGCCCCTCGGTCTTTGTTCTCAACGGCCCTAGCTCGAAGTGACTAGTCAGAGGAGCAGTTCAATGCAAGAAGACCTGGAGATCCAGTCGGGGGTCACTCCTCGGAGGGGACTCACGGTTCGCCTCAAGCTCGCCGTGAGCGTCGCGGCGATCGTGGTGGCATCTGTCGCCACGGCTCCGTTTGCTGCCGCGTCTGTCTCGCACGCGGCACTAACCTCGGCGGCACCCGCGGCCACCGCCGTCGTCGCGCCGGGGTTCCACCTGCGAGGAGGCGTTCCTGAGCCCGCGTGGCCGCACTGGGGCGCTCCCGGCGACGGCGCCTTGTTCCGCGCGGCGCCTGTGGCGGCATGGCCCCATTGGGGCGGCCCCGTCGACGCTCAGCCCTATGGCGCCCGACCGCAGTCCCTTTGGCCGCACTGGGGTGGCCCGGTCCGCTAGTCGGCTCCGCCTCGGGGCCTGACTCCCCAAACTCAGCCTTCCTCGGAAGGCCCCGCCACGGCGCTCTCGTCCGCGCTTGGGCTCCGGTCGCTCTCATCGCCAGCGGGGCTAACCAGCCCCCCTTCAGGCTCCGGGGCGTGCCACGGGTCGGAGGTCTGCTCGTGAGCACGGCCGCGGTCGCGCCAGAGCAGCCAGCCGGCAAGGGACGCGCCGACGGCCACGAAGGCCAACGAGGCGACTATGACCGCGATGTCGCCTCCCGTGTTGTGCGGCAGCAGGACGTACTCGTCGTTGAATCGGAAGGCTCCGTAAAGCGTCACCACGGTCGTCGCCACGATGCCGATCGGACCGCCGCGCCGGACAATCCTGGCCTCGGCCCACAAGGCGACGATGTAGACGACCAGGTCCTCGAGCGCCTGGATGATCGGGACCGGGACGCGCTTTCCAGTTTGGCCGGCATAGGCCATGCCGTACCAGGCGTGCGTCGGGTCCCCCCCACCCTGGTACATGAGCTGGGGGCCGAGAAGGCGGCCTACGGCCCAGGCAATCACGAGGACCGGCGCGACGATGTCGAGGGCGACACCGAGTCGCAGCTGGGGACACCAGCGCCGGGCGCATATGAGGCCAGTCGGGACACCGCCTAGGAGACCGCCGTAGCTCGTGAGGCCCCCGTGCCAGATCGCGAAGATGTCGCCGGGGTTCTGCAAGTAGCCCTGCGCCCCCTTCAGGTTCGCGAGCACGTGGACGAGGCGGGCACCGACGATCGAGGCGATGACGATCCAGATGAAGGCACGCCCGAGCCACTCGTCGGGGTAGCCGTGGTCGCGCAGGCGCTTGGCGAAGTAGCGGTACCCGAACCAGAACGTGATCGCTAGCCCTATCCCGTAGGTGTGGACCTGGAGGGGGCCGATCTGGAAGACGACGGGTATTGGCTTCACGGCTCTGCCAACGGTACTGCCGTCGCGGGCACTTCCGGACGGCGGCCTGGGCTTGCGACCCGGGTGTGGCGCGCTCGCACGCCTCGCCGGGCGAGGCGCTTCAGCTTCGCCCCGGCGCTGCCGATAATCCCCGGAAGGCAAGGACCTGCCGCGAGCGAGAGCGAGGCTGCTAACGGATGGGGGAGCCGAGAAAGTTGTCGGTGCGCCGCCGTCCGGGCGACGGACACGTGCCGAGCGTCGCAGCGCCGTCGTGGATGTCGCGAACCGACGCCGTGGGCCGTTGGCTAGGCACCTTGTTCTGTGGCGGCGGGGTCCTCACCTTGATCTCGCTGGCGCTTCCCCGCCACTTCATCGACTCGCCGGCCTTTGTCGCCCTAGTCGCGCTGGTGGCGCTCGCCATCGGGACGATGCTGCTGCGGGGGGCCCTCAACGACGGTCCGCCTGAGTCCTTCGTCCTCATGATCGCGGGCGCGAACGTACTCGTCTCCTTCGGCGCCTATGTCTCAGGCAACCCCTTGAGCGGTGTGGAGCTGTTCTATCTCTGGGTGACGCCATACGCCTACGTGCTCTTCTCGCCCCTGCAGGCTGCCATGCAGACGGGGATAGTCGCTTTGTGCTGGGGGCTGGTGCTGGTCGCGCTCTCACAACAACACCCCGGTGTCGGCTCGCTCAACCGCCTCATGGCCAACTGGGTCTTCACCGTCTTCACGGTGATCGCCGTCGGTGTCCTCGTGCGGGTGCTCTCGAGCTCGCTTCGCGACGTCGACAGGCGCTTTCACCGGGCCTTTGCCGACTCCGGCATCGGGGCAGCCTTTTTGACCACAGAGCTCCGTTGGCTCGAGGTCAACGAGGCGCTCTGCCGCATACTGGGCTACTCGAGCCCCGAGCTCGTCGGCCGCCTCAGCTCTGAGATCTCCGACGGCACGCTGCTCGCCTCCGGTCATGCGAGAGTCCCTTCAGAGGACCACCAGGTGATCGAGGAGGATCAGCGCTACCACCGCGCCGACGGGTCCGTCGTCTGGATGACTGTCACCTCGTCCCTCGTCGTCCCAGAGGTGGGGGAGCCCTACGTCTTCACCCAGTACCGGGACATATCCGATCACCGCCACGCCCAGGAGGAGCTCGGCTACCAGGCCGCGCACGACCCCCTCACGGGACTTGCCAACCGCGCCACGTTGATGGAGCGGCTCGCTGCCGCTCTCGAGACCCGGGCGACGAAGGGGACCGGTGTCGGGGTGATCCTCCTGGACCTCGACCAGTTCAAGATCATCAACGACTCGCTGGGCCACCACGTCGGGGATCAGGTCCTGACCGCGATGTCGCTCCTGTTGGAGGCCGCCTGTGAGCCAGGGGACACACTCGCCCGGCTGGGCGGGGACGAGTTCGTCGTGCTCTGCGAGGGCCTCTCGGGTGCCTCGGAGGCGCTCGACCGGGCTACGCGCATCTCCCAGGCGCTCTCGCAGACCGTGGAGCTCCCGACCGGCCACTACTCGGCGAGCGCCAGCATCGGGGTCGCGGTCGCGACGGAGCCCGGAGACGACGGCTACTCGTTGCTGCGCGAAGCCGACGCCGCGATGTACCAGGCCAAGGCAGCCGGCAGGGGCCGGATCGAGCTGTTCAACGTGGCGATGCGCGAGGACGCCGATCGGAGGATCCGCCTGGCGCGCGAGCTCCGGGGCGCGATCGAGGAGGGACAGCTGCTCCTCGAGTACCAACCGACCGTGGAGCTCGCCACCGGCTACCCGGTGATCATGGAGGCGCTCGTCCGTTGGGACCATCCGGAACGGGGCAGGCTGTCGCCTTTCCAGTTCGTGCCGATGGCCGATGACGCGGGGCTGTTCTCCGAGCTCGGCGAGTGGGTGCTCGAGACAGCCTGTGAGGAGTACTCGGGCTGGCGCCGCGATGACCCGACGACGCCGGTCCGGATCTCGGTCAACGTCTCGCTCGCGCAGCTCTCGATGCCCCGCTTCGCCCAGCGCATAATCGATCTGCTGGTACGTCGCTCGATATCGCCCTCCCGGCTCTGCCTCGAGATCGCCGAGTCCCCCCTCTTGGACAACGCGCTCGTCCTCGTCTCGCTGGAGTCGCTGCGCGCCTGGGGAATCGATATCGTGCTCGACAACTTCGACACCCGGCATTCCTCGCTCGACCACCTCGAGCGGCTGCCCATCGCGATGGTGAAGACGGATCGCTCCGTGACGGCGCGCCTTGCCGAGCGGCCGCGTCAAGACGCCGTGATCGGAGCGATACTCAAGATGGCAGAAGCGCTCGAGGTCTCCTTTGTGGCCGGGGCGGTGGAGACGCGGGCGCAGCTCGACCAGCTCCGGGCGGTCGGCTGCCGCCTCGTCCAAGGAAACGCCGTCGCGCCGCCCATGCCGGCCTCGGAGGTGCCCGGCTATCTCCGACACACGGCGGCCTCGAGTGGTGACGACACCGGGCCCGGTCCGTCCGTGTTGCAGAACGAGACACGCCCCCAGACGCGGAGGGACCCCGGGTAGCCGGTCAGCTTGCGCCTCCGTACTTCCCGGGGTCATCCCCTGGGCGGCTCGCCCTCCAGTCAGACAACCGGGAACCTTGCGGCCCGGCCGGCGCCTGAACCTTCGTGATTGCCCCGAGAGGCAAGCAGTTGGGGCGGAGGTCCGTCCACCTCTCCGTTGTCGTCCCAGCCGCACACCCTACGCTCCGGACTCCCCTGCGGGCTTCCCTCGCCTTGGGCGATTGACTGAATCGCTTTCGGTTGATGGCAGCTTGCTCCGTTCCCGCCGATGCGTCAACCGGTTTGCGCGAAATCCACCGTAAGTACACAGGAGTTCAGGTTTTTCCACTTTCGGTCCCCAGATCTATCCCAACGTCATCCACAGACCGGGGCGAATTTGGCAGCAAACCGACGCCCGACCCGACGCCTGGCGCGCCTGTGGCGGGCCACAGCGAGGTGGGGCTTGGCGCCCGGCGGACGTCTCGATAAGGTCGTCTCTCCGGGGCCAGTCGGGCCCAGCGCGACTCGTCCGAGGGGGGACCAGCACATGTCAGACACCGCCAGCTTGCAACGCCCGAAGCCGCTCGTCCTCGCCGACTTTTTGTCGAGGACGCTCGTACAAGACGTCTTGCTCGTCGTCGGGGCGGCCGGCCTCGTCGGGGCGCTGGCGCAGGTGTCGTTCCATCTGGCCGGCACGCCCGTGCCGGTCACCGGCCAGACGCTCGGCGTGCTCGTGTCGGGCACAGCGCTCGGCTGGAAGCGCGCCGCCGGCGCCATGGCGCTCTACGGCATCGCCGGAGTCGCCGGCGTGCCATGGTTCACGGGGCAAGCGAGCGGATACGTCGGGGCGACCTTCGGTTACATCGTCGGCTTCGTGCTCTGCGCGGCGTTGTGCGGCTTCCTCGCCGAGCGGGGTGCCGACCGGTCCCTTTTGAAGTCGGTCCCGGCCATGGTCGCGGGAGAGATCGTGCTCTATGGCGTCGGTGTGACCTGGCTCGGCGTGAGCCTGCACGTCGGGCCGCAAAAGGCGATCTCGCTCGGGCTCACGCCATTTCTTGCCGGCGACGCCATCAAGGCCGCCATCGCCGCCGCGTTGCTCCCCGGGGCGTGGAAGCTGATCGGAAGGCGCTGAAGAGGCCCAAGGCCCGAGGGCGGCGGGTGCGGCGGCGATGGTAGGGTCCGCTCAGCGGTCTGGCCTGGAGGCGCGATCGATGACTACTGACTGGGACGGACAAGGGCTTCCGCCCGCCGCGATGGCCAGGATGGAGCGCGGCCGCGCCTCGGCGGTGCGCAGCAGCCTGCTCTCGGTGCCGGGCCACGTCGGCGTCGAGGCGTGTGGCTTCTCGCCCGTCGGTGAGGTGATGGGCTGCATCGTCGAGTCCATCGGGTTCACCGGCTGGGCGGGTTGCGGCTACGGCGGCTACGGGCTCGGAGGCGGGGGGCTCCTCGGCGGCCTCGGCGCCATGACGACCACGATCACAAGCGGGCAGGCCAGCGGGTGGGTTGGCTACGCCCCTTATGTCGAGGCGCTCTATCGAGGTTTCGACACCGCTCTTTACCGGATGCTGCTCGAATGCCAGTCGCTCGGCGGCGACGGGGTCGTCGGCGTGCGCCTCGAGCAGCGCCATCTCGGCCAGGGCAACCGCGAGTTCGTGGCCCTCGGCACCGCTGTGCGGGCAGCGGGCGATCAGCGGCCGGCCCGGTTGTTCTCCACGACGTTGAACGGCCAGGACTTCGCCAAGCTCCTCCAAGGCGGCTGGATGCCGGTATCGGTCGCGATAGGGATCTCGGTGGCGATCCGCCACGACGACTGGGCGACGCGCAGCCAGGCGAGCGCGTGGACCTACAACACCGAGGTCTCGGGCTACACCGAGCTCGTGAACCACGTGCGGGCCGACGCCCGCAGCCAGCTCGCCCGGCGCGTCGGTGCCCTCCATGCCGACGGTGCGATCACGAGCACCATGCAGCTCAGCATCCACGCCCAGGAAGTGGGCGAGAACCACAGGGACCACGTAGCCGAGTCGAGGCTGGTGGGCGACGCGGTGGTCCGCTTCCATCCCGAAGGCACCACCCCGCCGAAGAGCCTCACGATCCTGCCGCTCTCGAACCCGAAAGGGAGTACACGATGACCATCGAAGCCAACGAGCTGGGTATCCCCCAAGATGCGATGCGGCGCCTGGCGGAGATGCGGCCAGGCCAGCCCGGCGCGTTGTTCACCTCCGACCTGAGCGTGAACGAGTTCCTCCTCGTCAGGGAGGCGGGCTTTAGGCCCCTCGGCCTCGTCCTCGGCTCGAGCATCTACCACGTCGGCCTCCAGGTCGGTCGTTGGAGCCAGAACATGGAGCTCGACACCTTGTCCCAGGCCATGTACCACGCCCGTGAGCTGGCCATGACCCGCATGGAGGCCGAAGCCGACGCTCTCGGCGCGGACGGCATCGTCGGGGTCCGCCTCGACATCGAGTTCAAGGAGTTCGGCAACGACCTCGCCGAGTTCATCGCGGTCGGCACCGCCGTCAAGTCCGACGACAACGGCAACTGGCGCAACGACGAGAACAAGCCCTTCACCTCTGACCTGTCGGGCCAGGACTTCTGGACGCTCATCCAGGCGGGCTACGCGCCCTTGGGGATGGTGATGGGTTCCTGCGTGTACCACATCGCCCACCAGGGAGCCCTAAAAGCTATGGGCAACGTCGGGCGCAACGTTGAGATCCCCAAGTTCACAGAGGCCCTCTACGACGCCCGCGAGCTTGCGATGAGCCGCATGCAGGCCGAGGCCGAGCAGCTGAAGGCCGAGGGCATCGTCGGCGTCCAGCTGCTGTCGCTCGCGCACAGATGGGGCGGCCACACGACCGAGTTCTTCGCCATCGGCACGGCCGTGCGCCCGCTGCGTGCCGACCACATCATCGCCAAGCCCCAGATGGTCCTCCCGCTGACCGACCGGTGAGCTCCGAGATCGTCCCCGGTACCCAGAGCGGCGAGCCCGTCCCGCAGAGCCCTGCCGACGCGGAGGCCGGGCTTCCCGGCCAGCCCAGCGTGGTCGATCTCGTCGCCGCCGCCATCCGTGCCGACACGGCCGACCTCGACTCGTACCATCGCGTCCTCTCCTCGACGGTCTCCGGCCTCCTGCCCGTCGGCATGGTCGAGGTTGACCGCGAGCGCTCGATGAAAGACCGCATGGCCGGGCGCGAGGGGCGGGCGACATCGATCCGCATCCGCCTCGGCGACCTCACCTTGGAGCTCGCCAGCCGGCACGGCGGGCTTGTGGCCACCTCGGCCCGGGAGGTGCGAGGCGTGGTGATCAGCCGGGCTGAGATCAGCATCGCCGAGTGGACCCAGCTGCTTGCCCAGCACCTCGCCAAGCTGGCAGCCGAGAGCGCGGACGCCCGCAACGCCCTAGCAAAGCTCCTCGGCGAGGGCTGAGTCGGCCTAGTTCCTCGGGCGTGCGGCACTAGACGAGGGCGTTCGAATGCCCGTGGCCCTCAGGTGCGCCTAGGGCGGTCCCAGCACAGCCTCTTTCGGTCGTCGCCGATATGTTCGGTTGCGGATGATGCGCAGAGCGCGTTCGCGCTTGTCCCCGTCCAGTCGGTCGATGCACAAGTACCCGTCGAGGTGATCAAATCTCGTACCGGAAACAGCGCGCCAGCTCGCTCCCTTCGATCTCGATGTGACGGTTCTCCAGCTCGACTCGGCGATTACTGCTCGTTTGGCGCGGACTTCGCAGGTGGATCGCCGATCGACAGGCACCCGCAGGGCCGTCTTGGTGACCCTTGGGCTCTATCAGCCCGGGTCAGTGGGCGCTCATCTTGAAGAGTTGATTCGGCGTCTCGTCTGGCGTGCAGCGGCGAGATCGCCGGGCCCGTCCCGCTCCTCGAGTCGTGCGATGACCGCCTCTCGGTGCTCGATGTCGACGTTGCCGCCGTACTTGAACTTGGCCCGGACCTGCTCGACGGCGATTCGGATGCCTCTTATGGTGCGCAGCTGGGCTTGGTGGGCGGCGAGGGGGTCTGCGATCTCAAGATCCGGCTGAAGCGCCCCGAGCTGGCGGCGGAGAACGGCGGCGAGCTCTGCAGGATCGGACACGACCGTCGCCGAGCCTTCGAGCTGCACGGCGGCGTAGTAGGTCGTCGGTATCCCTAGCAGTGGGTCCTCCTCACCGATGGCCTTCCAGGCCGAGGGTATGAACGCCCAGTCCCCGGCGACGCTCATGAGGACGCGGGGCTGCTCGGCGATCGCCTCGAGGATCGGGCTCTTGCCCACGAGGTGGAGGATGATCTCGTCGCCGTCGAGGACGAACTGGGTCGGGACCACGACGGGGACGGCGCGCCCCCTGCCAGCTGCTGCGAGATGGCCGAAGCCTTGGGCGGCTACGAACTCGCGCCATTCGTGCTCGCCGAGGCCGCTGTCAACCTTTGCTATGTACACCTGGCTCCTATCGGCGCGGTCCCCGGACCGGCTAAGGCGCTGGGTACGCGAGTCGGTCCGCCGAGGGTCGGCTTCTCACGTTCACCTCGCCCATGATCGGGAAGGCCCGTACGAGGATGCGCGGAGAGCCCCGCAGCACCGGGACGTCGCGCGTGGCGACGCTCTTGCGGCCCATGATCGACATGCCAGTGACCTCCACGTCGATCCACTCGGGCACGACGATCTCTATCTCGCCCATGACGCTGAATGCCGTGATGACCATCTCGGGGCCTTCGATCTCGGCCCGGCTCAAATCGACGTGGCAGTGTCCCATCACTGCCACGACCGAGGTATGGTCGCCGAGGAGCCAGCGCCCCTTCGACTCAGACTCGCCCATGACGGCGATAATCCGGCGGCGGGCGCGCCGGCGGGGCAGCTCGACGACGGGCTTTGAGGAGCTGGGAAGGTCGACGAACACAGCGTGGAGCTCCCCCTGTGTCCGGGCCGCGAGGGCGGCGCCTGTGCGTTCCGAGAACTCGTCGAGGGTGAGGCGTCCGGCCACGCAGTGATCCCGCAGCGCCGTGACGACGCGGTCTCTGTCGGAGTCGCTCGCCCGTTCGGCAGCTGGTCCCGCGGCCGGGACCACCACAGGCGTGTGCGCCGGCTCAAACTCGGTGGGCGCGCCACGCGCTTGGGGTGTGGCGGGTAGGCGAGCCGGCTCGACCAAGTTCTCTTCGGCCATGGTGCAAGTCTGTTCCATCTGCTCCCGGACTGCCAGCGGTCCTGAGGCGGGCGCCGAATGCGAGCCCGTTGGTGTCGCGCACTAGGGTCGGTCGGAGAAGCCAAATTCCCAGACCGACGAGGAGTGGTTCAACGATGAAGGCTCTCGTCAAAGCCAAGCCCGAGCCAGGGCTCAGCTACGAGGACGTCCCGATGCCCGTCATAGGCCGCGGCGACGTCCTGATAAAAGTGCTGCGCACGGGTATCTGCGGTACCGACCTGCACATCTACACCTGGGACCCTTGGGCGCAGGCGAACGTACCCGTTCCGCTCATCGTCGGCCACGAGTTCGTGGGCCAGATCGTCGAGCTCGGGGTCGACGTCGACGAGCTCTCCATCGGTGATCTCGTGAGCGGCGAAGGCCACCTCGTCTGCGGGCGCTGCCGCAACTGCATCGCCGGTCGGAGGGTGCAGTGCGCCCGCACCAAGGGGATCGGGGTCAACTACCCGGGTGCGTACGCCGAGTACATAGCGCTCCCGGCCTCCAACGTCTGGCGCCACCGGGACGGGATCGACCTCGACGTGGCGGCGATATTCGACCCTTTCGGCAACGCCGTGCACACGGCGCTCAGCTTCCCCGTCCTCGGCGAGGACGTGCTCATCACAGGCGCCGGCCCGATCGGGATCATGGCGGCGATCGTCGCCCGCCACGCCGGGGCGCGCTATGTCGTTATCACCGACGTCTCGGACTACCGCCTCGAGCTGGCGCGTTCGGTCGGCGTCACGCGCGCCGTCGACGTCGGCCGCTCGAGCCTCCCCGAGGTTATGCGCGAGCTTCACATGACGGAGGGCTTCGACGTCGGCTTCGAGATGTCAGGACGCGCGTCTGCGTTCCAGGACATGCTCGCCAACATGGCACATGGCGCCAAGATCGCCATGTTGGGGCTTCCGAACGAGAACTTCGGGATCGACTGGTCGCATCTGGTCATGAACATGATCACGATCAAGGGCATCTACGGCAGGCAGATGTTCGAGACCTGGTACTGGATGTCCGTGCTCGTCGAGTCGGGCGTCGACATCTCCCCGGTGATCACGCACCGTTTCGCCGCCGCCGACTACGACCAGGCCTTCGAGGCAATGCGCGTCGGGCGCTGCGGCAAGGTCGTGCTCACCTGGTCTGAAGCCTGATCGGAGGTCCGCCATGTTCACCCAGGTCCGCGAGGATCTCAGTGCCCAGCTCGACCAGATCCGCGCCGACGGGCTCTTCAAGCCCGAGCGGGTCATCGTCACACCGCAACAGGCAAATGTCAGGGTCGCGGGTGGGGGCGAGGTCCTGAACCTGTGCGCCAACAACTACCTTGGCCTCGCCGATGACCCTCGGCTCGTCGCGGCCGCCAAGGAGGCGCTCGACCGCTGGGGCTTCGGGATGGCGAGCGTCCGGTTCATATGTGGGACCCAACAGGTCCACAAGGACCTCGAGGCGAGGCTCTCGGGCTTTTTGGGCACCGAGGACTCAATCCTTTACTCCTCTTGCTTCGACGCCAACGGGGGCCTTTTCGAGACCCTGCTCGCCAAGCA